>JBATSQ010000137.1:0-14325 GCA_049293375.1 Candidatus Contendibacter sp. | reverse complement strand
GCGGTCGTGACGCCGATTTACGCCACGTCAACCTACGTGCAAACCAGCCCCGGCGTCCATCAGGGTTTTGAATATGCGCGCAGCCAGAACCCAACCCGCTTTGCCTATGAGCGCTGCATGGCGGATTTGGAAGGCGGCGTGGCGGGTTTTGCCTTTGCTTCGGGCCTGGCCGCCAGCTCCACCGTGCTGGAACTGCTAGATAGCGGCGATCACATCGTCGCCCTGGACGATATTTACGGCGGCACCCGGCGTTTATTTGAGCAAGTGCGGCGGCGCAGCGCCGACTTGCGCTTTAGCTACTCCACGTTACAGGATCAAGCCGCGCTGGAAGCCGCGATCACCCCACAAACTCGGATGATCTGGGTCGAAACCCCCAGTAATCCGCTGCTCAAGCTGGTGGACTTGGCCATGGTCGCTGCGGTGGCCCGCGCACGCGGCATCTTGACCGTCGCTGATAACACCTTCGCCACGCCATGGGCGCAACGGCCGCTGGAATATGGCTTTGATTTGGTGCTGCACTCTGCCACCAAGTATCTCAATGGCCACTCCGACCTCATCGGCGGCATGGTGGTCTGTCGCGAGCAGGAACTGGCGGAACGACTGGGCTACCTGCAAAACGCCATTGGCGGCATCGCCGGGCCGTTCGACAGCTTCCTGGCACTCCGTGGCCTGAAAACCCTCAGTCTGCGGATGGAGCGTCATAGCGCCAACGCGCTGCGGATCGCCGGCTGGCTGGAACAGCACCCCAAAATTGAACGGGTGCTGTATCCCGGTCTCCCCAGCCATCCACAGCATGCGCTAGCCCAGCAGCAACTGCGCCCCGGATTTGGCGGGATGATTAGCGCGGTGGTGCGCGGCCGGTTAACCGAGGTTACCCGCTTCCTAAGCCGCTGCCAGGTATTTACCTTGGCGGAAAGCCTAGGTGGGGTGGAAAGCCTGATCGAGCATCCGGCTATCATGACCCACGCCTCGGTGCCGCCGGAGGTGCGTCAGCAACTGGGCTTTGTCGATGGCCTGGTGCGACTCTCGGTCGGGATTGAGGATGTTGCGGATCTGCTGGCCGATCTGGCGCAGGCGCTGGACTGAACACACCGCGCCCACACCAGAACAGCGGCTTACCGAAGGACGGGACCGCACTCAGGATTCGGCATCCCGCGCAGCCCTTGGGCCTGAGCGGGACTCTCGCCCGGATGGCCTGATCGGGCGGGAGCGCGGCGGCTTCTCCCCACTGCCAGCTGCCGTGTCCACCCCAGCCCTTTTTCGGGCGCGTTCCGGCCCCATCGCGCCCAGGCGGCTGATATTGAGCGGGTACTGGCGCACCCGGACTTTGCGCAAATGCTGGAACAGGTCTTCAGGCATTCCGGCCGGTAAATCCACCGTGCTGTAATCCTCATGGATTTCAATGCGGCCGATATAGCGGCTTTCAATGCCGGTTTCGTTGGCGATGGCCCCGACGATGTTTTGCGGGGTTGCGCCGTGCTGGTGGCCCACTTCCAGCCGGTAGCGTAGTGACTCAAAGTCAGCGGTCGGCCGCGTCCGTTCCCGGCTAGGACGCCCCCCCGCTTCCAGGCGCTCATGCCCCTCAGCGTTGGCCTTGCGCGGCGTCGGCTTGGCCATGGCTGGCCTCGGCTCCGCCTCTGCGGGCACTTGCAAGGGGCGCTCGCGTTGCAGCAAATAAGTCAGCGCGGCGGCAATGTCACCGGCATCGACATCCTGCTCTTGCTCAATCTCCTTCATCACGCCGCGAAAAAAGTCCAATTCCTGCCCAGCTAGCACATCCTGCACCTTGCGCTTGAATCGGCTCAGGCGGTGGCCGGCAATGGCCGCTTGAGTCGGCGGTTGCATGGGCGTGATCGGCTGGCGGGTCGCCTTTTCGATGTCGCGCAACATCCGCAGCTCGCGCGGCGCAACGAATAGAATGGCCTCCCCCGCCCGACCGGCGCGGCCGGTGCGGCCAATCCGATGGATATACGCTTCGGTATCGGAGGGAATATCGTAATTGACGACATGGCTGATCCGCTGCACGTCCAGGCCGCGCGCCGCAACATCGGTCGCCACCACAATGTCCAGACCCCCATTACGCAACTGTTCAATGGTCTTTTCGCGCAGCGCCTGGGTCATGTCGCCGTGCAGAGCCGCGCTGGGATAGCCCCGCGCTTCCAGCCGTTCCGCCAGCTCCGTGGCGGCGATCTTAGTGCGCACAAAAATCAGTACGGCGTCAGTGTCCTCCACCTCCAGCACCCGTGTCAGCGCGTCGAGCTTGTGCTGCACACCCACCTGGCAGTAGCGCTGCTGCACTGTGGCCACGGTGGCGGTGCGGGTCTGGATTTTGACTTCCTGTGGATCCCGCAGATGGCGGCGCGCCACCCGCCGAATCGGCTCCGGCATAGTCGCAGAAAACAAGGCGATTTGCCGTTCGGGCGGGGTGCGTTCCAGGATCCAATCCACATCTTCCAAAAAACCCATCCGCAGCATTTCATCGGCCTCATCCAGCACCACACTGCGCAACCCCTCCAGCGCCAGCGTTTCCCGGCGCAGATGATCCATGATCCGGCCTGGCGTGCCGACTACGACATGCACGCCGCGCCGCAGATGGCGCAATTGCAGGGTCATGCTCTGGCCGCCGTAAATGGGCAGGACGTGAAAACCGGGTAGATGGCGTGCGTAACTTTGGAACGCCTCGGCCACCTGAATGGCGAGCTCACGGGTTGGCGTTAATACCAATACCTGGGGACGGCGGTCGGCCAAATCCAGGCGCTCCAGCAAGGGCAAGGCGAAGGCCGCAGTTTTGCCGGTGCCGGTTTGCGCCTGCCCAATCAAGTCGTGACCGGCCAGCAATTGGGGAATACAGGCGGCTTGGATCGGCGAGGGCGCTTCGTAGCCAACTTCCTGCAAGGTTTGCAACAACGGGGTGGACAGCGCTAATTCTGAAAACTGAACAATCGGGTCTGACATGAATGACTACACCTTCCAAAAGAAAATAACACGAGAAGAAAGAAATCACCTGGCGAGGGTGATGTGGAGCGGGAGCAGGCAAAGCAACCGCAGCGACCGACAGCGCAACAACTCAACCCATAGCGGATCGCCGCTGCCGCCGCCGAAACTTGGCGATGATATGCCAGCGCCAAGAGAGATGGGCGATAACAAACGTAAGGATACCGGCTAGCACCGCAGTGGCCATCGACCCGACCAGCAAGGGTACGCCAACTTCACTGGCCTTGGTCAGCAGCCAATCCAATGAGGGTTCAAACGCCCACGGCAGCGAGGGACGCCCCAGTAGCCACGCACCGAAATGGTAGTTGGCGAAGGCGATAGGCGGGATCGTTAGCGGATTGGTAATCCAGACCATCGCCAATGCAACCGGCAGATTAAAACGCAACCAAAGGGCAGTCAGGGCTACCAATAGCATCTGCCAAGGCACTGGAACAAAGGCGAAAAAAGCTCCCGCTGATAAACCGCGTACAGTATAACGACGGCTAAAATGCCACAAGCGCGGATCATGCAAGACCGCACCGAGAAAGCGCAAGTGCTTATGCCCACGCAGTTTTTCGGCATCCGGCAAATAGCGCTGGAGAAACGATTTCATGGCGAACGGTCAGGATTTATCGCAAGGCGGGCATTTTGATTCCCACCGCCAAGAAAAAATTCCACAGCAGCGGGGAGGGGCCAAACGCGAGCGCTATCGCAGTAGCGCTCGCTATCGCTGCTCCCCGCAAGGTGGCGCATGGCCGTAAAGACATGGCGACTAACATGATTATAAATCCCAATGGAATCACCTATCCAATTTGCTTATACAGCAGTACACTTATGATCGAAAATTACCGGCTCCGGCCCTGATGATGATCGCCATGAATTTCCGTGCTCGCTTATTTTTGCTGTCTCTGTGTTTACTCACCAATGGCAATGTGTGGGCCGCAACCACTGTCACCATCAGCCATGAAGCGGTTGGCAACACCGCTGCTGGGCGTGCGGCGGCGGCAACCCTGGATGATGCGTGGACCGGATCGCTCCCCTATGGCCCCCCTTATAGTCCAAATCTCTTTAATGGATGTGCGACGCCGAACTATAGTGGCTCAAAAACCTTTTCCGACCCCGCCTCTGGACTGCCCTATCAAGTCGACTGGCAAGCGGGGGCAATTATTGGCACCGGCCCAGGCACGCCGACCTCAACCACTTTCAATAATGCTAGCACGGGCACGGTGACGTGCGGCACTGGGAATGTGTTGCAAGACTCTGCGCCGAGTCCCTTTCCCACCGAAACGCGGTTATCGATAGCGACCGGCTTAACGAATTCTTCCAGCCTGAGCGCGCTGCAGTTGAATTTCACCACGAGTTCAACGGACGTTTATGGCTTTGGCTTGTTCATCGGCGATCTGGAATCGCGGCCCAACAACGGCACTGTGGGACGCATCCTGATTTTTGATGAAAGCAATGTGCTGGTCAGCGATACACCCATCGTCTATACGGGTAGCGTCTTAAACAGCTCAACGCTCCCTTCCTATACCGTCACCGAAGCGCTCGGCAGTCCATCGGGACCCGCTAACAACAATAACTCAACCGGTTATTGGGGCAACCAAACGACCGCGTTTGTGAGTGTCGCCTCCGACCAGCCTATCGGCCGGGCCGTTATCCACGTCGGCGACGATGATCACACCAGCAACAATAATGGTGTTGACGAAGGATTAGGTTTCGTGGGCTTTCAGCTCCCCCGCCAGCGCTACGACTATGGCGACGCGCCTGCCAGCTACGATGTGCCGCCTGCGGCGCATATCGCCGTGGGTCCGCTGCTTGGTGCCGCTCGGGATGGCGAGCTGACGAAAGGCAACGGCGCTGCCACCTTCGACGGCTCCCAAGACGATAGCGCCAATACTGGTAGCGCGGACGACGAGGATGGAGTGACCTTCACGACCCCGGCGGGCGGCGGCGACAACCTCATCGCCAGCATCACGGTGAATAACCCTAGCACGGCGGCGACGCTATGCGCCTGGCTGGACGGCGGCGGCACCACAGCGGCGGGCGCGATTAATAATGCGTTCGATAATACGCCCGATGAACAACGCTGTGTGGCTATTGGAACCGGCGTGAGCGTTACGCCACTGGCCTGGCTGGTCAACAGCACCACCACGCAAACCTACTACGCCCGGTTCCGGGTGTGCACGGTCGCCACCGAATGCCAAGTACCCACCGGAATCGCCCGCGACGGCGAAGTCGAGGATTATCAGATTGTCTACAATCCGACCCGCGCCACGGTTGGCAGTCTTGCAATCACCGCCGAGCGTGTGGATGAGGCACTCGTGACACTCGCGGGGCCGCATGGCGATCCCGCAGCGCTGGTAACGCTCCTGGCGCAGTGGGATGCGCAACGCGCGGCCGACCTGAAAGATGCCGATGTCGCCACCCTGGCCGCCGCGCTGCGCCCCTATTTGGATCCCGATGGCGACGGCGCTATCGCCCTGGTCCGTTGGGATACTCTGCAAGAACAAGGCACGGTTGGCTTTTATGTCGAACGCGCCGTCGGCGACGGCTGGACGCGCCTCAGCGGTGGCCTGCTGCCGGGCTTGATCGACGCCCCGCAAGGTGGTGAATACTGGCTGTTCGATGCCGACGCCAAACCGGGTGCGCACCGTTATCGGCTGGTTGAGTTGGAGGCCTGGGGCGTCGAACGGTTGCACGGGCCGTGGAGCGTACAGCTTGCAGCGGCGGACGAGCGCACCACACACCGCGCCACCTCCGCCACCGGCATCCCCAACCAGGCGGAAGCGCAACACCAGTGGAGCGATTGGCAGGGACTCGGCCAAGGGCTGGCCGCGCGCAAACGGCTACCGCCGCTGGAAGCTCAGCAGCGCCAACCTCAGGCAGTGCAAGCCGCCGCCGTACCGGCCTCTGGCGCGGCGTGGCTGTACACCCAAGGCGATGGGCTTTACCACCTAAATACTGCGCAAGTGGCCACCCAACTTGGCGCCTCGGTGGCGCAAACGCGCACTTGGCTCAGACAAGGCAAGCAGGTGGCTCTGACCAACGCTGGCGCGCCGGTGCCTTGGTACTATGACGCAACGAGCGATGCTTTGTATTTCGTTGCGCAAAACCATCGCACGCTGTCTACCGATCAAAACGCCTACCGCCTGACCAAGGATAATGCGCGCACGCTCGTGATGGATCAGCGCGTCGGCTCTGGCCCGGTTGCGGGCACGGCGAGCGGCGCATTCCGCGCCACGGTGCGCTTGGAACAGGATTTGGTCTACTCGCTGTGGTCGGTGAAGGACCACCCGGAAGCCGACTACTGGTTCTGGGACTACCTCTATGCTGGTACCAGCCATAATACCGTCACTGTACCGCTGGCCTTGCCGGGCGCGACCCTCAGCGGCCAGGGGCAGTTGCGGGTTTATCTGCGCGGCTGGACAGACTTTGAGCCTGGCAACGATCATCGGGTAGCCGCCACGCTGAACGGTATTGCTATCGGCGCACCACTGGAATGGGACGGTTTCACGACCGCAGTGCTCACGCTTCCTTTCAACCAAGCGGGGCTAGCTCAGGGTGCAGCTTTGGCTCTGCGCAGCGAAAAAATCAACGTAGCGACCCTCAAAAACCCAGGACAATGGCTGGATCGCATCGAAGTGGACTATTGGCGTGAATTCAAAGCTGAGAACGGACAACTCTGGCTACGCGACCTCGCGCCGGGCGTGTATACGGTGAGCGGCTTCAACAATAACGCTATCGACGTGATTCGCTTCCCCGGCACAGCCCAAGCGGTGTGGCGGCGCAATGTCACCATCACCCCTGTGGCTAGCGGCTGGCAGGTGAGCTTTGAGGCGCTGCAAGGCGGCGACTTCTTCATCGCGGAACGCGCCGCCGCGCGTGATCCGGTTACAGCGATCGACCAGCCTTCGAGGCTGGCTCAATCTAGTAATCGAGCTGATTATCTGATTATCGCCCCACGGAGCCTGACGCAAACTGCCAATGCGCTAGCCGCCTATCAGCGCGTGGGCCAGAAACGCCAAGTAGAAATTGCTTGGCTGGATGATATTTATGACGAGTTCAACGCCGGTCGCACCGAGCCGCGCGCCATCAGCGATTTCTTGGCCCACGTTTACCGCCACTGGAAACACGTACCCGAATATGTGGTTCTACTCGGCAGTGGCACACTGGATCATAAGAACCGTCAGGGCTACGGCGACAGCTTACTACCAGTGCGCATGGCCCTGTCGCCTTGGGGACTGCATGTCTCCGATAATCGTTATGGCGACATCGATGGCGATCATCGCGCCGATTACGCCCTTGGACGTATCCCGGTGGTCAATGACGCGCAAGGCTTAGCCTATGTGAGCAAACTACAAGCAGCCCTCCCCGGTGCCAAGCAAGCTGTTGTGGTCGCTGATAACGCTGATAGCGGTGGTGATTTCCCCAGGGACGCGGATCGTCAAGCCACTGCATTGCAAACGCTGGGCTTCTCAGTCAGCAAGCTGTATCACCCGACCAGCGCGGTGCGCGCGGCCTTAACTCAATCCGCCACTTGGGAAACCGCTTATCTGAGCTACAGCGGGCATGGCTCGCCCTTGCAATTAGGCAGCACCAGCGAAAACTTCCTCACCCTCAGCACGGCCGCCGCGCTCAGCAATCAGGTCTTGCCGATCTTCATGGCTTTTAGCTGTGAGGTAGGTAATGGCGCTGCGCCAGGCTGGGGAGGCTCCGTGGCTGGTGCGCTGACTCTCAATCCAAACGGCGGGACGGCGGCTGCGCTGGCTCCCACGGGTAATTCCTTGAACCAGGATGCCCAAATCATTGGAGCGGCCTTCACCGATCTGCTGATCGGCGCGCGGATGAGCGTCGGTCAAGCCGCGCGCGAGGCGCAACTGCAAAGCGCCAACGCCGTAGCGCCGTTCATGCTGGACGTCTATCAAACGCTCGGCGATCCCGCAACACCAGCACGCTGAGCAGAATGGCTCCATAGACCTGGGACTTGAGACATGACCCATCTGCAACACCGTGAAATTCCAACACAACACACTGCCACGGATGCCAGCCAGCGGCGGAGAAAAGCCTACATTGCGCCCTGTATTTGCAGCGTGGAACCGCTGGAAGCCATAGCCGCTGCATGCAACGGTACGGGCGGGTACGGCAAATCAATTCCCATCCCTTGCGGTACTGCGGGGAGCTAAGGATTGGCGGCCCTGCCGCAGCCACCCATCGGGCGCGCTTGGGGAACACGGCGCGGCGCGCTCGTCCTGGGCGGCGAGGTCTATGGTCTGAAAAACCTCAGCGCGCTTCAGGCCCTCGCGTTGCGTCACCACTATCCTCAGTTTATGTTGCGACCGACCAGCCCACAGCGGCCCGCGCTGGAAATCAGCCTATGCGCTTGGCTGCATCCGCCCACGAACCCGATCGCTGTTACTGCGCGCGGCCAATACGCCCCGATCCTGACCCATTCGCCAAGCAGGATCACCATTACCGGTGTCAACTTCCAAGCCCAGATTGACCGAAACAAAGCCGCACGCGCCACCCTCTCGCTCAGGCAAGGTACACCGGCTGCGCACCTCAACGCCATCGACAACGTTCTGCGCGTGGTCGCGGCGTATCGGGCCCTAAGCGTCCAGGGCTTGCTGCTACACAGCGCGGGTCTTGTCCTTAAGGATCGCCGCGCGTATCTGTTCATCGGGCATTCCGGCGTGGGAAAAACCACCTTGAGCCGGAAAGCGCGGACGGTCGGCGTCAGCATTCTGAGCGACGACATTAACATCGTCTCTCCCAGCGGCACGGAGAGCTTCCAGGCCTATCCGGTTCCCTTTACCGGCGCACTCGGTCAGACAGCTACGCGACAGGCTCCGAGTGGTTATCCTTTGGCTGGCTTATTTTTTTTAGAACAGGGTAGCGCCACGCACGTACATGCTTTATCCAAGGCCGCTGCCGTAGCGCGCCTGGTGGCTGCCAGTCCGTTCGTCAACGCCGATCCTTATCTAAGCTTCGCCCTGCTCCAGACCGCCGCCGCCGTAGCGCGCCAAGTGCCCACCCAAACCTTAGTGAGCCGCCGAGAAGACGATTTCACTCCCATCCACGCCCTGTTGCGAGAACTCACCGATGTCTGATGACCGCTTGACCCTGCGTCCCCAAGTGCGCTTCCGCGCTGTCGACGAAGAAGGCGTGATTATCCACACCGAACGGGGCGTGGTAATCGTTGTCAACGCCCTGGGTCTGCGGACCCTGGAACTGATTCGGGAACAAGGCTCCCGGCGCGCAGTGATTGAACGCCTCGCCGCCGAATATGACGCGCCGGAGGCCACTATCGCCGCCGACTTAGACGCATTTCTAGGCCAAATCCGTGTGCAGCAACTGATCGAAGCAGCATAACGGAGAGCCTAGGCCATGTACCACACTACCCTCAGAAAGCGCATCCGCGAAAAAGGGCTGTTGCATAGCGCGATGCTGGAGCTGACTTATCGGTGCAACCTCGACTGTTTCTTCTGCTACAACGACAAGGACGCCCCTGGCGAACCGCTCGCCTTCGAGGACTACGTGAAGCTGTTTGCGGACCTCGCCCGCCTGCAAGTGCTGTTTCTGACCTTCACCGGGGGCGAACCCATGACGCATCCCCGGTTTTTCGATCTGGGGAAGGCAGCTCGCGAACACGGCTTTGCCGTGCGGTTGCGCACCAATGGTCATGCCTTGCGCCCTGCGGTAGCAGCGCGCGTCCAAGCGGAAATCGACCCGGTGCTGATTGAAATGAGCCTGCATGGCGCATGCGCTGCAACGCACGAGCGCCAAACGCGCGCACCGGGCAGTTTTTCCCGCCTTATCGCTAACATTCGCAGCATGAAAGCGCTCGGCCTGCACATGAACCTGGTGAGCACGCTAACGGTCTGGAACGAAACCGAACTGGACGCGATGTTTACCTTGGCTGACACCCTGGAAGTGCGCTTGCGCTTTCAAGGCCCGGTTGGCCCCCGCGATAACGGCGATCTCAGCCCCATGCGCATTCAACCCTCTGCCGCTGGCTGGGCTCGTTTGCAGGAACTCATCGCGCAGCGTGCTTCAGCACAATCAGAGAACGCGCCCTCCCAGACCGGTGAAGACCTCACGGCTCGTCCAACGCCAGAGGCCAGACCGTATCATTGCGGGGTAGGCAGCGAAGAAGTTCATATCGATCCCTTCGGAAACGTATCTCCCTGTCTCCATCTGCGCTGGCCAATTGGCAACTTGCGTGAGCAATCCATTGCACAGATTTGGCAGCATTCGCCGGTGCTTGAGCAGGCCCGCCAATTAGCCGCCCATACGGCCCAGCGTTGGACCGGTGGTCAAAAGCCGATGCAGTTCGGCGCTCCCCTGTTTTGTCCGGGCGTGGCCCTCAAAACCGGGGTCCGTCTTGCCAAATCAAGCTCCACCTAATACGCATTGCGAAGGAATCGGCTGCCGAATCAATGCGCAGCAAAGTCGAAGGAATCGTAGAATAAGCGCTCCGTCGGCAAGCCTTGCGCCAGAAACACCGGTTTGGCGGCTTCGATCATCGGCGGCGGGCCGCTCATATACACATCGTAGCCGCTGAGATTGGGATAATCAGCGGCGACCGCCGCATGTACCCAACCGGTGCGCCCCTGCCACTGATCCTCCGGGCGTGGTTCCGATAGCACCGGTGTGTAGCGAAAACCAAGATGAGCGCTCTCCCAGAAGCGCGGCAGCGCGTCCAGATACAAATCGACCTGGGCCCGCGCCCCCCAATACAGATGCAAAGGTCGGTTCAAGCCAATGTGAAAAGCGTGTTCCAACATCCCTTTCAGTGGCGCAAAGCCGGTTCCGCCGCCGATCAGCAGGATCGGTCGATCCGAATCCTCACGCAGAAAAAAAGTCCCCAGCGGCCCCTGAAAACGCAGCAACGCCTTGTCCTTCATCCGCTCGAAGACGTACTCGGTGAAAAATCCCCCCGGCACCCGGCGGATATGCAGTTCGAGCAGATCGTCGGTATGGGGTGGATTGGCGAGCGAGAACCCGCGTCGTCGACCGTCGGCCAGCAAAATATCCACGTACTGGCCGGCGAAAAACTGTAAGCGCTCAACCTGGGGCAAGCGCAGAGCCAAGCGTATAACGTCCGGTGCAAGCAGTTCCCGCTGTTCCACCCGACAAGGCAGGGTTTTAACCACGATATCAGCGCTGATTTTGACCTCGCGCACCTCAATCAGCAGATTAGAGCGCGGCCGCGCTTGGCAGAGTAGCGCTTTCCCCTCGGCTTGCTCCTGCTCACTGAGCGCCGCTGGGCGACCGTCAGGGTAGCTGACGACGCCCGCCACCAGCTTGCCCATACATGAACCACACGTCCCGTTACGACAGCCATACGGCAACACGCTGCCTTTTTCCCGCAAGGCGGCATCCAGTACCGACTCGTGGTCTGCAACCTGGAACTCATGGCCGCTGGGTTGGAGAGTGATGTGATAAGGCATCTTTACTGGAACTCCGGTCTGGAAGGCCCTCGACAAACGCCGACAACCCGCAAATCCAGGCCACGCCGGATTTGTGGCCAATACCGCTGAACCTGCCACACACGGACCGAGTTCAAAGCGTTAGCCCCATAAACCGGGTGCCTGCAAGAGGATTGTGGTAGTAGGATTCCGTATCGACGAAACCAAGCGATTCATAGAGCGCCTGGGCAGCGCGCATGGTGACCACCGTATCTAAAAACATCTCTCGGTATCCCATCCGCCGGGCGGCCACAATAACAGCTTCTACCAGAAAGCGGCCTATCCCCAGACCCCGAAAACCGGGGCGGACATAAAGTCGTTTCATTTCACAGTGACCTCCTGATAATGGGCGTAATGCGATGCAACCGACGGCTTGTCCATCGCGCTCGGCCAGGAGCAAACAACCTGAAGGTGGGGCATAATCACCCGGCAGATTGGCCAATTCTGCTGCAAAATTTTGGAAACAGAGATCAAAGTCGAGCGAAGTCGCATATTCCTTGAACAGAGAGCGAATCGTCCCGATATGGCAAGGGGTAGAGGCGTGTAGTAATTCCATGCCGTGTGCCGCCACATGTAGTTGATAAGTTTCGTAAACAGCAGACCACATGGAGCTGATATGGTGCGCTTATAGTCCCAGTTGGCCCCATAACGCATCCACGCGCCGCTGGACCTCCACACTCATCGCAATGGGCCGACCCCACGGACGCTGGGTTTCACCGGGCCACTTGTTGGTGGCGTCAAAGCCGATCTTGGAGCCAAGGCCAGACACCGGCGAAGCAAAATCCAGGTAATCAATCGGCGTATTTTCAATCAACACGGTATCGCGCGCTGGATCCATGCGGGTGGTCATCGCCCAAATCACATCCTTCCAGTCGCGGGCATTGACATCCTCATCCACCACGATCACAAATTTGGTATACATGAACTGACGCAGAAACGACCAAATGCCCAGCATCACCCGCTTGGCGTGTCCCGGATACTGCTTGCGCATCGCCACCACCGCCAGCCGATAGGAGCAGCCTTCCGGCGGCAGATAAAAATCGGTGATTTCAGGAAACTGTTTTTGCAAAATCGGCACAAACACCTCATTCAACGCCACCCCCAGAATGGCCGGCTCATCCGGCGGACGGCCGGTATAGGTACTGTGATAAATCGGCCGCTCCCGATGGGTGATGCGGTTGACGGTGAATACGGGGAAATGGTCGGTTTCGTTGTAATAGCCGGTGTGATCGCCGAATGGCCCTTCCAGGGCGGTCTCGCCAGGCGCGATGTGGCCTTCCAGGACCAACTCGGCCGAGGCCGGAACCTGCAAATCGCTGCCCAGACACTGCGCCAGTTCAGTGCGTGACCCACGCAGCAGCCCGGCAAAGGCGTACTCAGACAAGGTGTCTGGCACTGGCGTCACCGCTGCCAGGATGGTGGCAGGATCGGCTCCCAGCGCCACCGCAATGGGAAATGGCTCGCCGGGCCGCGCCTGTTGCCAATCACGGAAATCCAGCGCCCCGCCGCGTTGCGCCAGCCAGCGCATGATGACTTGATTGCGGCCGATCACCTGCTGGCGATAAATACCGAGATTCTGGCGCGGTTTGTGTGGACCGCGCGTGGTCACCAAGCCCCAGGTAATCAGCGGCCCGGCGTCTTCTGGCCAACAGGTTTGCACCGGCAAGCGTGCCAGATCCACTTCCAATCCTTCAACCACCTGCTCCTGGCACGGCGGTCGGCTGACCTTTTTTGGTGCCATATCCAGGATTTTTTTGAAAACAGGCAACTTCTCCCAGGCGTCGCGCAGTCCCTTGGGCGGCTCCGGCTCCTTCAAAAAGGCCAGCAAGCGCCCAATGTCGCGCAATGCCTCCACATCATCCGCGCCCATCCCTAACGCCACCCGGCGCGGTGTACCAAACAAATTGCCCAGCACTGGAATAGCATGGCCTTTGGGGTGCTCGAACAAAATGGCCGGCCCGCCAGCACGTAGCACCCGGTCGCAAATCTCGGTCATCTCCCACTGTGGATCCACTGCGACTTTAATGCGCTTGAGTTCGCCCAGCCGTTCCAGTTGGGCGATAAAGTCGCGTAAATCATTGTATTGCATGGGACAGCTCCGGTGCGGTCAGCAAAGGTCGAAGGAACACAGCGTACTGGAGAATTCTATCAGCGCGGCGCGGTTGTACCTCGAGTTTCCTCAACTAGACTTGTAAGATGCCGGAAAGCTTGTAAAAACTTGGGTCTGGTCAGGTGCTGCTCGTCCTTCCATGCCCAGACAGGCAGTCTCTTGGTCTCGGTTCCACTTCAGGAGGTGACATGAAGTTTCTGCTCCGCCTGTCGGCAGCCATTGACGCGCTCAACGCAGCTATCGGCCGCGGGATAACGTGGCTGATCCTGTCTTGCACCCTGCTTAGCGCGCTAACCGCGACGCTGCGCTACGGATTGGATTGGGGTTCCAACGCTATGCTGGAAGCGCAGTGGTTTATGTTTGGTCTGGTGTTTCTATTTTGCGCATCCTGGACCTTACAGACCGGTGGTCATGTGCGCATCGACATTCTCTACAATCGGTTCCGGCCAACGGTTCGTCTGTGGATCGACATTGTCGGCGGTGTGCTGTTTTTGCTGCCGGTGTGTTTATTGATCGCCTACGATGCCTGGGGGTTTTTCAAAATCGCCTACCAAACCGGCGAAGCCTCGCCCAATCCGGGTGGCTTAATCTGGTGGCCGATGAAGCTGGCGATTCCAGTCGCCTTCGCTCTCATCAGCCTGCAAGGCTTATCCGAGATTATCAAGAGCATCGCCGCCCTGACCGGCCACCGGCCACTGCCTGAACTGCGGGGAGGCCACTGACATGACTGAATTTCTGATCGCCAACATGGCACCGATCATGTTTTCAGCACTG
>JBATSQ010000136.1:0-4665 GCA_049293375.1 Candidatus Contendibacter sp. | reverse complement strand
CCGAGCGATACTGGTGAAGCGCTCGCCGGCGCTGAGCAGCCCACAAAAGTCGGATTGCCTCGCAATCCGACTTAAAAAAATCAGCCCCTCATCAAGCTTCCACCACCGGAATCTTGCCGATCTTCGCCTGCCATTCCTTCGGCCCGGTCTTGTGGACGCTGGAGCCTTTGGAATCGACCGCCACCGTCACCGGCATATCCTTCACCTCGAATTCATAGATGGCTTCCATGCCGAGATCCTCGAAGGCGAGAACTTTGGCGGCTTTAATGGCCTTGGACACCAGATAAGCCGCACCGCCGACCGCCATCAGGTAAACCGCCCGATTGTCCTTAATCGCGTCAATGGCGATCTGGCCACGCTCGGACTTGCCGACCATGCCCAGCAGGCCGGTTTGTTCGAGCATCTGGCGGGTGAATTTGTCCATGCGGGTCGCGGTGGTGGGGCCGGCGGGGCCGACCACTTCGTCGCGCACCGGATCGACCGGGCCGACGTAGTAAATGAAGCGGTTGGTGAAATCCACCGGCAGTTTCTCACCCCGATTCAACATGTCGGTCATGCGCTTGTGAGCGGCGTCGCGGCCGGTCAGCAGCTTGCCGTTGAGCAGCAGCACCTCGCCGGTCTTCCAGTTCGCCACCTCCTCGCGCGTGACCGTGGCCAGATCGACCCGGCGGGCGTTGCTCGGCGCGTAGGTCAATTTCGGCCAGTCCTCCAAACTCGGCGGCTCCAACTGGGCCGGGCCGCTGCCGTCGAGATGGAAATGGACGTGGCGGGTCGCGGCGCAATTCGGCACCATGGCGATCGGCAGGTTAGCGGCATGGGTCGGATAATCCAGCACTTTCACGTCCAGCACGGTGGTCAGACCGCCCAGACCCTGCGCGCCGATGCCGAGCGCGTTGACCTTCTCGTACAGCTCGATCCGCAGCTCTTCCGCACGATTCTTGGGGCCGCGCGCGATGAGTTCCTGAATATCGACCGGCGCCATCAGCGATTCCTTGGCCAGAAGGAACGCCTTTTCCGGCGTGCCGCCGATGCCGACGCCGAGAATGCCGGGCGGACACCAGCCCGCGCCCATCAGGGGCACGGTCTTCAGCACCCAATCCACCAAATCATCGGACGGGTTGAGCATGGCGAATTTGGACTTGGCCTCCGAACCGCCGCCCTTGGCCGCGCAAATCACCTCCAAATGGTGGCCGGGGACGATCTCGTAATGCACCACGGCCGGGGTGTTGTCCTTAGAATTTTGGCGCTTGCCGGCCGGGTCGCGCAGCACCGAGGCGCGCAGCTTGTTGTCCGGGTTGAGATAAGCGCGGCGTACGCCCTCATCGACCATCTCCTGCACCGACAGCTTGGCGTCCCAGTGCACGTCCATACCGATCTTGAGGAAGACCAAGGCGATACCGGTGTCCTGACAGATCGGGCGATGGCCCTCGGCGCACATCCGCGAGTTGATCAAAATCTGCGCGATGGCGTCCTTAGCCGCCGGGCTTTCCTCGCGCGTATAGGCTTGTGCCAGCGCCTTGATGTAATCGACGGGATGGTAGTAGCTGATATATTGAAACGCATCGGCGATGCTTTGGATGAAATCTTCTTGACGGATGACGGTCATGAGGGGCTCCCACAAGAGAGAAATGAAACGCGAAACCGCGCTCGGAAATTGTTAGCGCAGGCGCTATCTTAACAGCATTCTCTTGGGCGGATGGCGCGGCCGCCATCGCGCGGTCTTACGATTCGCTCCATGGGCCACCGTCGCTCAAGGCACCGCGCAGGCAATCCATCAACGTCGCCATGGTGTAAGGCTTCTGTAAAAAACCGGCCAAGCGCTGCCTCGCAAAGCGCGCGATTATTTCGCTTTCGGCATAGCCGCTCGACATGACTACGGGGATGCGCGGATCGAGCTGACGCAACTCCTGAAGCGTATCCTCGCCATTTAATTCCGGCATGGTCAAATCCATGAGCACCAGGGCGATTTCGCCAGGCCGCTCCCGAAACAGGTCCAAGGCTTGGCGGCCATTGCAGGCAGCCAAGGCCTGAAAGCCAAGCCGCTCCAGCATTCTGAGGCCCAAGATGCGGACGGATTCTTCATCATCCACCAATAAAATCGCGCCGCTCTTTTTCCAGGCAGACGCGTCGCTGATACCCTCGCGCTGCACCGCAGTTTTCCCCACTTCCACAGCCGGGAATAGCACCTTGAAGGTTGTGCCACCGCCCGGTTCGCTCTCTACTTTGAGTGCGCCCTGATGGCCGCGCACAATGCCCAGCACCGCCGCCAAGCCTAGGCCGCGCCCGGTGAATTTGGTGGTGAAAAATGGCTCGAACATGCGCTGTAGGACTTCCGCGCTCATCCCACAACCGGTATCGGCGACTTCCAGCCACACATAATCGCCTTCACGCAGATTTTCTTCGCCATAAACTTGCGCCAAATACTCGCGTGAACACTCCATCACGCCGGTCGATACAGCAATGGCTCCAGCGCGGTCGTTGAGCGCCTCCGAGGCATTGACCACCAGATTCATGACCACCTGGCGAATTTGACTGGGATCGCCCCGCAGTGGCGGCAGCGGTTCAGTGGGATGCAAATTTAGATTCAGGATCGCTTTTTTGGAAATGGAGGCTTTGAGCAAGGTGGTCATACTGTCGATCAGGTCGCTCAGCCCGAGGTTTTCCATCACGAAGCGACCCTTGCCAGAATAAGCCAGCATTTGCCGACACAACTCAGCGGCGCGCAGCGAGGTCTGCTCGATGGCCCCCAAACTGTCGCGCGCCGCCGAATTCGACGGTAACTCGTCCAGCGCCAGGCTGGCGTTGCCGAGAATGATCGCCAGCAGATTATTGAAGTCGTGGGCGATGCCGCCCGCGAGCACGCCCAGGCTTTCCAGCTTTTGGCTTTGCTGCATCTGGCGCTCTAGTTGCAGCCGCTTTTCCTCAGCCCACTTGCGCTCGGTAATATCCGTCACCGCCAGCAATAAACGCGGTTGCTGGTTGGTCTGCTGGCGTCCCAGGGCGCTCGTGAGCAGAGCGCCCTTGAGATCGGCGTGGAACGCTGGGCCACGCTCGCGTCGGATTAGTACCTCCAGGCGCTTGTCCACCGGATTGCGGAAAAACGCCCGGTAGCGCGCCAGAAATACATCGCGGCCACTCCCGTCCATACACTCGACAAAGGGATTGCCGATTACTTGGCTACGAGGTTGGCCCATCATCCGACAAAAGGTCTCATTCACCTCGCGGATCAGCCCCACCTCGTCTAGCAAGAGATAGCCCAACGGGGCCTGCTGGAACAGCGCCGAGAAATGCTTATGGGACTCCTCCAGCTCCAGCATGATCCGACGCAGCTCTTCATTCTGGATTTCTAGTTCAATCTGGTGTACTTGCAGTTCATGCACCAGTTTTTTGGCCTGTTCACTGGCCAATTCTGGAATGTCATACAGGCCGCGCTCCAGATAGCGTCCGGCGACGCTGACTTCGGCCTTTTCTCTGAGGATTCGGGCTTCCTCTCGCTCATTTTGCGCCATATTGCACCCGTCCCAACGTACCGGCCGCCCCATTCCCTGGGCGCGCGGGCCTAATCGATCACCTTCGATCCTTCTTCGGCGGTTTTCCCACTACTGAGCACTTCGCGGGTGACCAGCACCCGGGTTGGCCCCACGCCTGACAGACGGGTAATCCGTCCCAAAAACCAGAGCTGTGGCGATGGCGCATAACCAAGATATTGCTGGACATAGCCGATACGAGCGCCCTGGATGACGGTGCGTAGCCCCTCCGCAAACCGGACCATATCATCTGCCTCGGCTCCGTCCACGCGGTCGCATACCTGTAAGTAGTTCACGCCTTCCGCCACAGCGTGGGTCAAGCCGGCGTGAGCCTTAGCAAAATCGCGCCAGGCCTGGTTGGCCGCGAGAATGACCCCTTGCTCATCCAGAATGGCAGCCTGCACGCCCAAGCTGTCGAGGGCCGCGTGGGCCACGCGCTCCGCGTACTGCAATTCACCTTGCATCTGCTCCAGTTTTCGCACGGAATCCCGGCTTTCTGTAATATCGCTGAACGTGGTGTAAACTTGACTGGCCCGGTTGCTGTCGGGTTCAAACAAGGGAATGGCGTTGACTCGAATCCAGCGGGTTTGGCCGAGTTGGGGATGCAGGAATCCCACGACTACATCGGTCACCGGCTCGCCGGTGTGCAGCGCCCGCAGGGTCGGGTGTTCAGAATCTGGTAATTCCACGCCATCTTCCCGCAGGCTTACAAAGCCTGTGGCAGCCCAGGTGCGCCCTGTCAACTGCTCGGCCGGCCGACCTAGGGTATGAGCGGCGGCCGGATTGGCGGAGATAATCACACCCGCGTCATCCTGATATATCACGCCCTCGACCATGGTATCGAACAGTTGGCGATAGCGTTGTTCGCTGGCTTGCGCCGCCTCCGCCATGCGCGCGCGGCTCGAAACGTCGAGCACGGTAAAAGTCGATTCCTCTTCAGGATGCGTCGGGTTCAGGGGCGAGGCGCTGAGCAAGACGGGGAATTCACTGCCATCCTTGCGCCGCCAGCGGGTTTCCACCATCCCCACGCCGTTGGTCCGCATCTGCCCATAGAGTTCCCGACCCACGTACTCGTAGGCTTCATCGCTGGCGTACACCATCCGAACGGCTTGGCCAATCAATGCCTCGCGCGGATACC
>JBATSQ010000135.1:0-4730 GCA_049293375.1 Candidatus Contendibacter sp. | reverse complement strand
GCGACGATATGGGAAACGCGAGCCGCAATCGGCACCGAGGCGATGCCCGCCGAACCGATCAGCGGATTGATCTTATCCTTGAGAAACAGGTTCATGATCTTGGCGGTGATGACGCCGGAGGCGGTGCCGAACAAAAAGGCCAGTAAGCCGAGCACGACAATCAAGATTGTATCCCAGGTCAGGAATTTATCGGCGGCCATGGTAGAGCCGATGGCCACAGTGAGCGTGATGATGATGATGATGTTCATCAGTGGACCGGCCGCCGTTTTGGCCAGTCGCTCCGTAACGCCAACTTCTTTGAGTAGATTGCCAAGCATTAACATAGTGATGAGTGGTGCGACCGGCGGGAAAAACAGGTTAACAATGATCGCGATGACAGCGGGGAAAACAATTTTCTCCAGTTTGCTCACTTTGCGCAGTTGCGCCATTCCCATCTTGCGTTCCTCAGGGGTGGTCAACAGCTTCATCACGGGCGGTTGGATCATCGGCATCAGCGCCATGTAGGAATACGCCGCCACCGAAATCGGGCCGAGCAAGTGTGGAGCCAGCTTTACCGTGACGAAAATCGCCATGGGACCATCCGCGCCACCGATGATGCCGATGGCACCGGCCTCGCTGATAGTGAAACCGCAAAGCTTAGCTAGGATTAGCGCCACAAAAATCCCAAGATGCGCGCCCGCCCCCAAGATCACCAGCTTGGGATTGGCGATCATCGGACCAAAATCGGTCATCGCGCCCACGCCGAGAAAGATCAGCGGCGGAATAATCAGCTTGGCCACGCCTTCATAAGCGTAGTGAAATAATCCGCCCTCTTTCACCACATAGAGCAAGGCGGAGACCGGTGGTCCACCGGGTACGTCGGGTGGGCCGGGCACATTGGCGACGATACAAGAAAAACCGATGCCGATCAGCAATAAAGGTTCGTAATGTTTGGCGATGGCCAGATAAATCATGGTCCCGCCAATGGCGATCATGACCAGATTGCCAAAACTAAAGTTGGCCGCTCCGGTCTGTTGCAGCAGCGCACTAAAAAAGAAGGTTATTTGTTCAAACAATGCTTATATCTCCGGCCACGATGCTCGATTGCTGCGCGCTTTGCCCTGATGGGCGGATTTTCTCAATGGCCGCCTTCGCGGAGTTTTTTCTCATCGATTTCCCCAAGGCGATTGAGGTACGGAAACAGGGAAAGTACGAAACCGATGCCGGAAATGATAATGAAGCTAAGAAAAAAATCTATAATACTTAATAATATAGCGCCATAAAGCGAGTCGGGGATCATCGGCGTGAGTCTCTGAGGAAGGGGAGCCAAAGATAAGAGGGGGTACGGTGCTCAGGAACAAAGATCGAGCAAGCGGCCGCGAATACGTAGCGCCAAATCACGTAGATCCCCTGGTTCGCGAAACGCGGCCAAGGCAGTATCCGCTTCCTGCCAGCTTTCATCGTAAATGCAGCGCCGCGCCGCCATGGCGAAGCGCTCATAGGGCGTTCCGGCGGCCAGATCAAGCAATTGTTCGATGTCGGCCCGCGTTTCTTCCAGCACCGCCAGATCGGGCGCAGTTTCTTCCAGCGCTCTGACGCGCCGCGTCAGCGCCCGGAGATCGTCTTGCACCGTCCCCAGTAAAGTCAGCGCCTCGACCAGCACCTCCTGGAGTGTCTGCTGATCCTGAGCTGCTTCGAGGCGGCGTATCAAGTGCTCGGTGGATTGTTCTTGCTGGGGGCGTTGCATGGCCGATTCCTTACGGGGTTCATCGCGGACGTTGAAAACCTCCACTTTCTACCGGAAGCCCTGTAAAGAAGCCGCAAAAAATGCGGTGCGCCGTGTAAAAATTGCGTAAAAACCAGCGAGCGGGTCGGGCCGCTTTAGCGAGCTAAAACCGCCCGCTCAGGCAGGGCAGAACCGATAACCGACGCCGGTTTCGGTGAGTAGATAACAGGGCCGCGTCGGATCGACTTCCAGCTTTTGCCGGAGGTGGCCCATGTAGATGCGCAGATAATGACCGCGCTCGACATAGGCCGGCCCCCACACCTCGCGCAAGAGTTGGCGGTGGGTCAATACTTTGCCAGGCTGGGAAACCAGGGTTGCCAGCAGCCGAAACTCGATGGGCGTCATGCGCACCGGCTGGTCGCCGCGCAATACTTGGCGGCGCTCCAAATCCACGATAGCTTCACCGAAGATCACCATCGCCGCACCGCCCGGCTCGCGCGCTGTGCGCCGACATACCGCCCGCACCCGCGCCAGTAATTCCGCCACCCCAAACGGCTTGATCAGATAATCATCAGCTCCGGCATCCAGTGCCGCGACCTTATCGTATTCCTCCACCCGCGCCGACAGCACCAGAATCGGTAGAGTGCTCCAGGCGCGCACATCGCGGATGAATTCCAGCCCGTCCCCGTCCGGCAAGCCCAAATCGAGCACCACTAAATCCGGCTTGCGGGTGCCGGTTTCCGACAAGCCGCGTTGCAGGGTATCCGCCTCGCACACCCGGCAACCTTCGCCTTCCAGCGCGGCACGCACAAAGCGGCGGATGGCGTGTTCATCCTCGACAATCAGCACGCTCAACCCTATTTCAGCAGACGCCATCATCTCGGCTCCAGCTCCAGCTCCGGTTCATCCTCGGTTTCCAGCGGCGGCAAGGCTTCCAGCGGCAAGCTAAAGGTGAAACAGGCACCGCCGCCGGGCCGATTTTGCGCTTGAATATGGCCACCGTGCGCTTCGATGATGGCCCGACAGATCGACAGGCCCAAGCCGACGCCCGGTACGGGCGATTCATGTTGACCACGGGTGAATTTTTCAAATAAATCCAGCGCCTGAGCGGAGGATAAGCCCGGCCCCTCATCCCACACCTCCACCCTCAGCCAGTCGGCTTCCGGTCGGGCGGTCACGCCGATAACCGCATCAGGCGGGGTGTATTTAGCTGCATTTTGCAGCAAATTCACCAGCACCCGTTCAATCAGCACGGCATCGCAATTCACCAGCGGCAACTCCGGCTCAAGCGCCAGCCGCAACGGATGGTCGCGCAAAGGCTGTTCCAGCATCCGCACCGCCGACCCCACCAATTCTTCCAGCGATTGCCAGTCTTGGCGCAAGCGCACCTCGCCCACAGCTTGCAACTTGGCCATCTCCAGCAGGTTATCGACCATCAACGCCATCCGCGCCGCCTGCTCACGAATGGCGGCCAGCGACCCCTGAGAAGACGGCGGTGCGGCCCGCCATTCCAGCAGCAAGGTTTCCGTCAGTCCCAGCAAGGCGGTCATCGGCGTGCGCAGATCGTGCGATAAGCCCGCCAGCAGCGCATTCCGCTCCCGTTCCGCCTCCATCTTGACCTGCGTGCGGTGCGCCACAGTGGCAAAATGCACCCGCTCCAGCACCATAGCGATCAACACCGCCAGCGTATCCAACAGTCGGCGCTGTTCCAGGCTCGGCGGCTGCCGCCGTTCGGGTTCCACCACCAACACCCCGCGCGTGCGCAACGGCGCGCGCAGCGGCAGGTAGAGCAGCGGCGCATCGGGCAAGCAGTCAGCGCCAAGCCCAATGGGCGCGCTGCGGTCGAAACACTGCTGGGCGATAGCGAAATCCACCGCCGGTGGATCGGCTTGCGTGGGTAGCCGTTGCAAGCGCTCGGCATCGTCCAGGGTGAGCAACTGGGTTTTAAGCCGCAGCCGGGCTTGGATGCACCGTTCGCTGACTTCGCTCACCTGTTCGACCGACACCGCACCCGACAGCCCACACGCGATCTTGTAGAGATGCCGGGCGCGTTCCTCGCGGGCGCGAGCGATGTGGGCCTGGTAGCGAAAGCGAGCGGTCAATTGGCCGACGACCAAACCGACGATCAGCATGACGATGAAGGTCAGGATGGCTTGCAGGGTGTCGAACGCAAACGCGAAAGTCGGCGGCACAAACACGAAATTGAACGACAACACGTTGAGCACCGCTACCAACACCGCTGGGCCGCGCCCATAGCCCGCCGCCACACCGACCACCGCCAGCAGAAACAGCATAACCAGGTTGGCGTGATCGAGATAAGGCAGCAGCGGGATAGCCACCAGCGTGACGCATAGAGAAACCAACGGGGCCACCAGCCAGCCCTGCCGCAAGCCATAGAAAGCGAAAGTCGCCCCTCGATCAGTAGGCCGGCCAGATTCTGGGCCAGTGAACTTGATAAAACTTTTTGTTCGCACTCAGTCTCCTCCCGATAGCCCAGAAAATTGCTCCAACTGTTCGCTGGTATCGTGTTTAACGCCGGGTGGTGACCGATAACCAGCTAACTGCTAGCATTTGGTTAATCGTGGTGAGCTAGCCCCATCTCTTCTGGAAAAAACCGAGCCACTCTGGATCAAAGTTCGCAAATTGCCACTGCTACTGGCCCTTGGCGTCCTGATCGACGCATTTCTCGCTTTCAATCTGGCGCGGTTTTCCAGCCTGGATTCTTTCAGGCCCCAGCAAGCGACTATTGAACTCTAGCGAGCTACGCATCCTGCGTTGATCGTCAGCTTCGCAATCGCAGTCGCCGTCCCCGGGGTATCGCTGCCTGGCGCGGCTAGCATCACCTTGGCCCTGTGCGAGGCGTCAAAGGGCTGGTGGTGCTGGGCGGCAACCCTAAAAGCGCGGGTCGGTCTGAACGAGCAGGAGGCGAAGGCACAAGGCATTCCTTACGAGGTCGCGCTATACGGTATCGACGATCTGGATCGCGCCATCGCCGACAATGAGGCGCATGGCTTCGTCAAGGTGC
>JBATSQ010000134.1:0-7098 GCA_049293375.1 Candidatus Contendibacter sp. | reverse complement strand
AGGTGATTTATCTGCGCTACGCCAAGGCCAAGGATATGGTGACGGTCTTGCAGGGAGCGAGTAAGAATCTTAGCAATGAGGCCGCGCGCAATGCCCCCAGTGCTGGCCAGGTGTCCGGCGCGCCGCCAGCGGGTGACGGCGGTGGCGGTGGCGGTGGCGGATCGGCGCTGGTGGATATTCAGGCGGATGATGCCACCAATGCCCTGGTCATTACCGCACCGCCGGATTTAACCCGTTCGCTCCGCTCGGTCATTGCGCAACTGGATGTGCGGCGCGCCCAGGTGCTGGTGGAAGCAGTCATCGCCGAGATTTCCGCCGAAAAAAGCGCTGCCTTGGGGGTGCAATGGGGGGTGGGCGGCAACCAGGGGATCGGTTTCACCAACTTCGATGCAGGTGCCAGCAGTCTGGCCAATGTCCTGGGTTTGGCGACCACGATCGACACCTCTTTGAATCCGGCAAGCGGCGATCCCAAAATGCCTGATTTGTCGAATGCTAACGTCCCAACCGGGTTGCAGCTGGGTTTGGGGCGGAGCAACTTTGGGCTACTGATCAGCGCCCTGGCCAAGGACGCCGACGCCAACGTGCTATCCACGCCGACCATCGTCACCCTGGATAACGAGGAAGCCTCCATCATCGTGGGCCAGGACGTACCGTTCGTGACCGGCTCTTATACCACCTCGACCAGCGGCGGGACGGACAGCGCTTCCCAGATCGGCAACCCGTTCCAGACCATCAACCGCCAGAAGGTGGGCATCAAGCTCAAGGTCAAGCCGCAGATCAATGAGGGGAACGCGATCAAGCTGGAAATCGCCCAGGAGGTCTCCAATGTGGTGCCGTCGGCTAACTCCGCGTCCCAGGGGCCGACGCTCAACACCCGGGAGATCAATGCCATCGTGCTGGTCGAGGATGGGCAGATCCTGGTGTTAGGCGGACTAATCGACGACAAGATCGACGAAAGTGCGCAAAAGGTGCCAGTGCTGGGTGATGTGCCTGTTCTGGGCAACTTGTTTCGCTACCGCAACACCAGCAAGCTCAAGCGCAATCTTATGGTGTTCCTGCATCCACGAATTTTGCGCGATACAGCCCAAGGTACGCTACACACCAGCGACAAATACAGCTACATCCGCGAGCAACAGCTAGCGGCGCGCGCCAAGGCCATGTCGCTGTTGCCCGACGCCCAGCTACCGGTGTTAAAGCCCAGGGAAGAAGTCGAGGCCCAAGGCACCCTTCTCAACACGCAGCCCACAACCCCGCCCGTGGAGGAACCGCCGGTGGCGTTGGAGCGGAGTCCAGCACCTTCTGCGCATCGCGCGCCGCCCCCAGCGGCCGGGACGCCGGAACCGGGCTTCGGCGACAAATGACCCTGGCAGCGCCGCCGAATGTCCCACGCGCGGACGGCATGCTATTGGTGCGTCATCTGCCGTATGCCTTTGCCAAGCGCCATGGGGCGCTGGTGGTGGATGAGGAAGAAGGCCGTATCACCGTCGCCTGCCGTCAGGGGATCAGCGTACACAGCCTGACCGAAGTGCGTCGTTTTTTGAACGCGCCTTTGCGGGTGGCGCTGGTGACGCCCGAACAGTTTGAGCGCCTGTTGCAGGATAGCTATGAAGGCGATAGCGATGGCGCGGCGCGGATGATGGAAGACTTGGGCGATGACATGGACCTCGATCAAGTCGCCCTGAGCCTGCCGGAACCGGAAGATTTGCTGGAAAGTGCTGATGATGCCCCCATTATCCGCTTGATCAATGCCTTATTGACCGGTGCTATCAAAGAGAACGCTTCGGACATCCATATCGAATCCTTCGAGAACCGCCTGCTGGTGCGGTTTCGAGTGGATGGCGTGCTGCGTGAGGCCTTGCAGCCGCCGCGCGCCCTGGGACCGTTGCTGGTATCGCGCGTCAAGGTGATGGCGCATCTGGACATCGCCGAAAAACGCTTGCCGCAGGATGGCCGCATTTCGCTGCGAGTCGCCGGACGGCCGGTGGATGTGCGCGTGTCGACCTTACCGACCGGACACGGCGAGCGGGTGGTGCTGCGGTTACTGGATAAGCGCGAGGGGCGGCTGGACTTGCGGCAGCTCGGCATGGAACCGCGCGAGGAAGCGCGCTTGCTCCGGTTGATCCAGCGCCCACACGGCATCCTGCTGGTGACCGGCCCGACCGGATCGGGCAAGACCACCACCCTATATGCCGGGCTGACCGTGCTCAACGACCGCAAACGCAACATCATGACGGTCGAGGATCCGATCGAGTATTACCTGGATGGCATCAGCCAGACTCAGGTCAATAGCAAAGTTGAAATGACCTTTGCCCGTGGGCTGCGCGCTATTTTGCGCCAGGATCCCGATGTGGTGATGGTTGGTGAAATCCGCGATCTGGAGACCGCTGAAATCGCGGTGCAAGCCTCGCTGACGGGGCATCTGGTGCTGTCGACCCTGCATACCAACAGCGCGGTCGGAGCCATCACCCGGCTACGCGATATGGGCGTGGAGCCGTTCCTGCTGTCGTCCTCGCTGATTGGCGTGCTGGCCCAGCGTTTAGTGCGCAAGCTCTGTCCCCATTGCAAACAAGGCTATCGCGCTACAGCGGCGGATTGTGAAGCGTTGCGCGCGCTAGCCACCGAGCCGCCGCTGCTGTACGCGCCCACTGGGTGTGCGCAGTGCAATCATTCTGGCTATCGGGGCCGTACGGGTATTTTCGAGCTGGTGGCGGTGGACGAATTGTTGCAAAGGCTGATTCATGAGGGGAAGGGCGAGCAGGAAATGGAGCGTCATGCGCGTATTTCCAGCCTGGGCATTCGCGACGACGGTCGCCGCCGTGTCTTGGCGGGTGATACCGCGCTAGAAGAGTGGATGCGGGTGACGCAGGAGGATTGATGCCGGCCTTTCACTACGCCGCGCTGGATGCTCGAGGCCGTCAGCGCCAGGGCATGATTGAAGCAGACACGCCGCGCCTAGCGCGGCAGGCGCTGCGTGAGCGGGGCCTTAATCCGCTGGGAGTCGAGGAGATCGCCGGTCAAGAGCGGCACCGGGGGCCATCCTGGTGGCGTGGGCAGGCGCGGATCAGCGCCACCGATCTGGCGTTGGCGACCCGACAACTGGCGACGCTGGTTGGCTCCGGCCTACCGCTGGAGGAGGCGCTGGGCGCGGTGGCCCGGCAAGCGGATCGGGCGCGTTGGGGCGGGGTGTTGCTGGCGGTGCGCACCCGGGTGCTGGAAGGCCATACCCTAGCAGCCGCCTTAAACGATTTTCCGCAGGCCTTCCCGGAGTTATACCGGGCCACGGTCGCTGCTGGAGAGCAATCGGGCCATCTGGATGTGGTGTTTGAGCGGCTGGCCGACTACACCGAAGCGCGCCAGCAGATGCGTCAGAAGGTAGGGCTGGCGCTGTTTTATCCGCTCTTGCTGACGGGCGTTGCTATCCTGATTGTCACGGGTCTCCTGACCTATGTAGTGCCGCAGGTGGTGCAGGTGTTCAGCAGCCTGCATCAGCAATTGCCGGCGCTGACGCGAGCTTTGATCGCGTTGAGCGATTTTCTGCGCGCCCATGGCGGGTTGTTGTTGATCGTGCTGGCGCTAGCGGGGGCTGGCTGGCTGTACGCCCTGCGCCGCCCAGCCTTTCGGCGATCGGTGCATCGGCTGTTGTTGCGATTGCCTCTGCTGGCGCGGCTGGTGCGGGGAGCCAACACCGCGCGGTTTGCGCGCACCTTCAGCATTCTGATGGTCAGTGGCGTGCCGGTGCTGGAAGCGTTGCGTATTTCCGCGCAGGTTATCGACAATCTACCGATGCGCGAGGCGGTAGTGCAGGCGGCGATGCGGGTCAAGGAAGGGTCCAGCCTGCACAAGGCCATCGCTGCCAGCGGCTATTTTTCGCCCATGACCGTGCAACTGATCGCCAGCGGCGAGGCCAGCGGACGGCTGGAGAACATGCTGGAGCGCGCGGCGATACAGCAAGAGCGCGAAACCGAAACGCTGATCGCCGCTTTGCTGGGGATTTTTGAGCCGCTGTTGATTCTACTGATGGGCGGGGTGGTGTTGCTGATTGTACTGGCGATTCTGCTGCCCATTTTTGATCTGAATCAACTGGTGCGTTGAGCCGCAGCGCGCAGGGCGGCGGCATCCAGGGTGTAGGCGCGGGCAAAGCCCCCGACAAAGCGAATGCGGGCTGGAATCAGGCGCAGCAACAGGAAATCCGTGAAGGCGAAACGCGGTATAGCGCCGGGTAATTGCGCCTGATAGCGTTCGGCCAATGGCGGATACACCGGTTCTTCCGGAGTGATGACGACGATCTGACCTTGAATCATCACGCGCGCCAGTAATTGCGGGTCTTCGCCATCTCGTTCCGGCTCGCTAATCGCCAGCCCGGCGCGCGGGTCGGCCAGCAAATTACGGGTATGCGTCGCCAGGGTGCTCAAGTGCAGCAGAAAGCCGCTAAAGTCAGCCTCTGGAACGTAGGCCGCCCAGGACGCTTCCGGCCCGGCCGGGCCTTGGGTGGCCAGCGCCGCCCAATGCCGGTGCCGTAACAAATGGCTCATGAGCTGCTGTTCTTGAAGATGCATGTCATTAACCCCTGCAAGTAAATCCCATGGCGGCGACCCCACTTCAGGGCAGCGCAGACCAGTCTACTGGATGCGATGCCCATTCCTGTTCCGGCGACGGCCACAGCGGCGATAGGGCGCGCAAGCGGTTGACTGCCGCGCGAACCGCCTCAATAGCGTAGTCGATCTCCTCGGCAGTGGTGAAGCGGCCCAGGCTGAAACGCACCGCGCTGCGCGCCTGAAACGCATCGCGGCCCATGGCCCGCAAGACATGCGACGGCCCCTGCCCAGCGGAAGTACAAGCAGAACCTGTGGCCAGCGCAATTCCTGGCAGTGTTGTCAGCAGAGCTTCAGCTGTAATGCCGGTAAAGCTTAAGTTTAGGATGCCAGCCACATTTTGGCGGCTATGACCGTTCCACTCCACCGCGCCCAAAGTCGCCAGGCCCTGCCACAGCCGGTCGCGCAAGGCCCGGATGCGGGCTGCTTCCGCCGCCATCTCGGCCTGGGCAATCCGGCAGGCTTCGCCTAACGCCACCAGTTGGTGCACCGGCAAAGTGCCAGGGCGCAGGCCGCGCTCCTGGCCACCGCCATAAAACAGCGGCTCCAGTCGGACGCGGTGGGGGTGTTGCCGCACATACAGCGCGCCAATGCCCTTGGGACCGTATAATTTATGTGCGCTCAGGCTTAGCAAATCCACCGGCAGTGTGTGCAAGTCCAGCGGCAGCTTACCGACGCTCTGGGCGGCGTCTACATGCAGCAGCACGCCACGAGCGCGGGTGATCGCGCCAATAGCCGCCAAATCCTGCGCTACGCCGGTTTCATTGTTGACATGCAGCAGCGACACCAGAACGGTATCGGCCCGCACCGCCTCCGCTACTTGAGCGGGGTGAATCGCGCCATCAGATGTTGGATTGAGATAAGTCACCGCACACCCCTCCCGCTCCAGCCGCCGACAGACATCCAGCACAGCCTTATGCTCGGTGGTGCTAGTGACGAGGTGACGGCCCTTGCGAGTGTAAGCGCGCAGCACGCCAAACAAGGCAAGATTATTTGCCTCGGTGGCACCAGAGGTCCAGATCAGGGCGTTGGGTTGCGCGTTAAGCAGGGTGGCGACCTGTTCGCGCGCGATGTCAACCGCTCGCGCCGCCAACCAACCAAAGGAGTGGGTTCTAGAGGAGGGGTTACCGAACCGGCCTTCCCGGCCCAGATACTGGTTGAGCACAGCGGCGACCCGTCCATCGACCGGAGTGGTCGCCGCGTAATCCAGATAGATCGGCCATTCCATGCGCGGGTGTCAAGGGGCGCACCACGACCCTACATCATCGCCGGTGCGATGAAGCGCTCGGAAGAGCGGTCGCGCCGCCGACTATTTTGATTCAACGCCACTTCGCGCACCGCAGGCCGCTCAACGAACTGCGCCAGCGTGATGCCTTCCAGAAAATTAAAAATTTGGCGGCTCAGGTCCGTCCACAGTTCGTGGGTCAAGCATCGCCGACCGCCCTGGCAATTTTCATTGCCACAGCACCGAGTAGCATCCAGGCGCTCGTCCACCGCGCTGATGATGTCAGCGACCGTGACTTGGTCGGGGGAGCGCGACAGACGGTAACCGCCACCGGGGCCGCGCACCCCTTCCACCAAATTGCGCTTGCGCAACTTGGCGAATAACTGTTCCAAATAAGACAGCGAAATCCCCTGGCATTGGGAAATCTCGGCCAGCGTGACCGGGCCATAACGGTCATGAAGGGCGAGATGCATCATGGCGGTCACCGCGTAACGACCTTTGGTTGAAAGCTTCATGGCAATAACCTCAGCAACGAGTGAAATTTGTGGGGAACTAATTCCTGACTATTAATTAAGGAAAATATAGTACCTGATTTGATTAGTCAACTAATTAGCGCACTAAAGCCAAAAAAATCCTAATTCAGGGTGGGTTAGTCGAAAATATTACGCTTGGGAAAGCGATGTCCTTGGCGCAGGCAGTACGCCAGCCACTTGTAAAGAAAGCGGTTGCTGCGCCAGCGGCTGAGTAGTTGCGGGTTGTTGGCAGCGGGACCAGAATGCCTGGAGCTGGCCAGAGTGACAAGATGGCGAAAATGAGCAGCCGTCACCTCAGCTTGGCGCGCATCATGGTAGACGCGAATCCGTAGGGCAGGTTCCGCAGTATCCGCGCCATCCTCGCGCCTGAATCGGTAGGTCAAGATCAGTTCGCTGGTATAGCGGCAGCGTTCGAGAACGCACAGGTGCAAATCCAGAGCGCCGGGGACTTGGGAAATACAGCGATGATGCACTGCGGGCAATATCGGCGCTAAGCGGCGGATTTGGATGTAATTCCGCTCGTACAAATCCATGAGGGCCGCGAAGGTGCCCGGTCGCTCCTGAGCATACGACTCTGCCCGGGGGAGGCACAGGGAGAGCATCGGCTTAAGCGCTGGCTAAGGCTAAGCTAAAGAATTCCAACCGCCAGCCCGCCGCGTCGCACACCAGGACGCTGCCCTGCTCCTGCCAGTCGCTCAACACGGCGCGCCGCGCCGTCTGCCCGTCTAATCTCCAGCTATGAATGGCC
>JBATSQ010000133.1:0-3306 GCA_049293375.1 Candidatus Contendibacter sp. | reverse complement strand
TGGAGGCGCAAAGACCGGATTTGCTGCTGGTTGATCTGGAGATGCCGCGCATGAACGGCCTGGAACTGACTTCCCATGTCCGGGCGCGGGAAGACACGCGCCATCTGCCGGTGATTATGGTCACCTCCCGTTCCACCGCTAAACATCGGCGCGAAGCCGAGGCGGTCGGAGTCAATTTCTACATGACCAAGCCGTTTAGCGATGAGGAGCTGCTCCAGAACATTCGTGATGCCTTGGGTGTAGTGGCATGAGCGGCGGGGGATGGCGGTGAAAACTCCGATACGTGACGCGGCTGCTGGCGCTCAGCTTGTTTTAGCGGCGATGAGCTTTGGTCAGCATCGGCTTTTTCTGCCGCAGCATGAAATCAGTTCTTTGGAGTCGGTGTTGGATTTGCAACAACAGGAGGCGATTGCCCCAGCGGTTGGCGTGATCGTGCTCGCTGGCGAAGCGTGGCCGGTCTATTGCTTAAGTGGAGAAGAATGGGGAATGACCACTGCAATACCCGCCAGTCGACGGATTTGCTTGTTATTGGACGATGGTCGCTACCAACTGGCCCTGCTTTGCGATCAGGTGGAATCGCTGGCGCGTTCACCACGCCTTTATCCGCTGCCGGCTTGCATGGCGCAGCCGGCAGCGCTTGTGGAGGCGCTGGTGACGCAAGATGAGCACAGCGTAGGCTGCATGACTACGACCGCGCGTCTGGCGGCTTTCTGCCAGCGTTATATCCAGCAGGAAGAAGGCAATGGCTGAAGCTACGGCTTGGGTGCTCGCGCTTGAAGGTGGCTTGTGGGCCGCCGTGGGCGAACACGAGATGATCCATATCGTTCAGGCACCCAGGTTATTTGCAATTCCCGATACGCCTGCTTATTGTCGGCAGGTGTTGCGTTGGGAGGATGCCATCGTGCCAGTGATGGACGTGGCGGCTTGGCTACGGGGGGTATCGGCTTGCGACGTACCAGGGATGGTGGGTATTTTCGCCTTCCAAACTCCGGCGGATATAGGTTACGGTGCCTTGCCGTTGCAGGTGATTCCAGCGCGTCGGCGGGTCCGCGACCAGCAAGCGTGCGCATTGCCCATCGAGTGGCCGGGCTGGGCGCGCATTGCCTTGTCCTGTTTCAAGGATGACGACCGTGAGACGCCCATTCTGGATTTGAGCACACTCTTTGCGGATACTTTGTTATCGGTTCCGCCAGCGTAACCGGCGCTTTGAGCTATTTGAGCTAAACAATGGGCGCTTATAACCGCCTATTCTCCGCAGGGGTACCGATAAGCGATACCGGTCCCGCCCAAGCCGCAGTAACCGCCGGGATTCTTGGCGAGATACTGCTGATGCGCCTCTTCAGCGTAATAAAACGGCGGTGCATCGGCGATTTCGGTGGTGATCAACCCATGACCGGCAGCGGTGAGGTGCTGCTGATAAGCAGCGCGGCTGGCGAAGGCGGCGGCATGTTGAGTTTCGTCGCTGACATAGATCACTGAGCGGTATTGGGTGCCGATATCATGGCCCTGACGCATACCCTGGGTCGGGTCATGCGCTTCCCAGAACAGTTCCAGCAGCGCTTGGTAGCTGATGAGAGCGGGATCAAAGATCACGCGCACGACTTCAGCGTGTCCGGTTCGCCCGCTACAGACTTCTTGATACGTGGGATTGGGCGTCAATCCGCCGGCATAACCTACCGCTGTGCTGTAAACCCCGGGCTGACTCCAGAATTTCCGCTCCGCGCCCCAGAAACAACCCAGGCCGAAAACAGCTTCGACCATCGTAGCCGGGAAGGGGGGCTGCAAGGGGTGGTGATGGACCGCGTGGCGCGTGGCGGTTACCAGAGGAGTAGAGCGTCCCGGTAAAGCATGTTCCGGGCGTGGTAGCGCTAGGTTAAACGGTAGCCATGGCATGTTGGGCCTCCGTCGAAGGTTGGCGATCACTGGTTACGACCATGACGGTGATGAATCATTCCCAACGAAATAACCATGTTCCAATGGCCATACAGCCAATGCTCATCGCTGTCAGCGCCAGCAAGTGTCCAGAAATCGCAGTCAGACCCGCTCCGTCGATCATCACGGCCCGCGCGGCATCGATCATATGGGTGAGCGGTGCGAACTGGGCGCAGCGCTGTAACACTGGATGAACGCCTTCTAGAGAAAACCACACCCCGGAGAGAAAGGTCATTGGCCAACTCAGGGCGTTTAGCAGGCCAGCGGCCAGCTCTTCGCTGGTGGAACGAGCAGCGACCAGCAGCCCCAGACTAATCAAGCTGATCGCTCCTACCAGAAATACGATGAACAAGAGCAGGTAAGAGCCATGCATTGGCAAATCCAGCACCCATTCAGCGCCGATAAACACCAGCGCGGTGCTGGCCAGCACCAGCCAAAGGCGTGACAGAATCTGCGCGGACAGGAATTCCAGCGCAGTCAGCGGCGTGGCTTTCAGCCGCTTCAGGACCCCATTCTTGCGGTAGCGGACAGTGACGTAACCGACCCCAAAGAGGCAACTGAACATCATATTCATCGCCAGGACGCCGGGCGCAATCCAATCGACATAGCGGATCGGCTGGCCCGATACCAGCTCCTTGTTAAAAGCTGTGGGCGCGCCCGCCCCACGTAAGACCCGCTCCAGCACATAGCCCTTGGGCGATTGCTCATTAATCCAGTACCGCTGTCCAATAGGATCTACCAGCATATCCAGTTGATGGCGTTCGACCTTGGTCAGCGCGGCGGGCAGGGCGGTGACTGAAATGAACTGAATATGGCGGGTCTGGAAAAAAGCGTGGTCCTGGTGCTGAGCGTCCGCGCCTAGCACCCCAACTTTATACAAGCTCAAGCCTGGCCCAGAAAAGGCGATGGCAAAGCCGACCAGCAGCGACACGGGAAACAGTAAGTTCCAGGTTAGGCTGGAGCGGTCGCGCAAGAATTCCCGGTTGCGGCACAAAAATACCGCCCAGAAGCGTCTGAAGTTCACGCCCGCAACTCCTGGCCGGTAAGCTCCAGAAACAAATCTTCCAGGGTGCGCGGGCGGATTTGCAAGCGGGCCAGCGAAATGTTCCGCGCCAGTAATTCCTGGATGGCGCTATCGACATCCCGAGTCAGGATTTCCACGCTGTTTTGGCCGCGCATCACGGGGTGCGATAGCGCCGGTGCTGGATCAGGGAAATCCTGGAGCGGCAATTGCAGCACCGTATCGTTGAAATGCGCCGCCAACAGGGCGCGCGGAGTGCCTTGGGCGATGATCCGGCCATGATCCATGATGGCAATCTCATCACACAGATGATAGGCCTCTTCCATGTAGTGGGTGGTCAGCAGAATGGTTTT
>JBATSQ010000132.1:0-13510 GCA_049293375.1 Candidatus Contendibacter sp. | reverse complement strand
AACCAGGTGGTCGCAGATGTGGCCGCCGGCACCGCGCGTGCCCAAACCCTGATCGGGCCGGTGCTGGTGGTGCCCTATACCCGCATCGTCAAGGTCAGCAAGCGGAGTCAAAAGGATAAAAATAAACAGATTGAAGAGGAGCAACGCTGGTCGGAGCGTCTCTATCTTTTGCCGAACGAACTGGAGCTACAGACCGATTTGGATATCAGCCAAATTCAACGCAGCCTGTATCATGCGCTGGTCTTTAACGCTGCTGTCGCGTTCAAGGGGCGGTTCGCCGCCGCAGGCCCACTGCTCAAGGTGGCGGGGCCTCAAGAGCGGATTGTGTTCGAGGAAGCGCCACGCTTGCTGATCGGTATCAGCGATCCACGCGGCATTCTGCGGGCTCCGGCGCTGGTCTGGGCTGGTCAATCGATTGGCTTTGTGCCGGGTACTGGCGAGGACAAGATGGCCGACGGTATTCAGGCCCAGGTCAACGGCATTGACTTGTTCAAGGCGTGGTCGGTGGAGTTTGCCTTCTCACTGGACTTGCGCGGTACTGAATCCTTCGGCCTAGCACCGGTGGGCGACGCCACGCGCGTCAGCATTCGGGGCAACTGGCCGCATCCGAGCTATTACGGCCAATTTCTGCCGGAAACCCGGGAAGGGAGCGCTACCGGTTTCGCCGCCGCGTGGTCGACCACCCGTCTGGCCACCAACATGCTGCACCAGTTGACCACGTTTTTGCGCGGCGAGGGGGCGTTGGAGACGTTGATTCATGTGCGCTTCCTGGATCCCACCGACAGTTATGTGCAAACTGATCGGGCCATTAAATACGGCTTGCTGTTCATCGGCTTGACCTTTGCAGCGTTCTTTCTGTTTGAAATCCTCCGGCGGTTGGCCATTCATCCCTTCCAATACAGCCTAGTCGGCTGCGCGCTGGTCTTGTTCTATCTGCTGCTGCTGGCCTTAGCCGAGCACCTGGGTTTTGCGCTGGCCTATGGCGTCGCCACGGGCGGCTGCGTGGCGCTGCTGACTTATTATCTCGCGCATATTCTGGGCAATCCGCGCTGGGGTCTGGTGTTTGGCGGGCTGATCGGCGCGGTGTTTGGGTTGCTGTACGTATTGATTAACCTAGAAGATTATGCACTGCTGGCCGGTTCGGTGGCGCTGTTTGCTGGTTTGGCGCTGGCGATGGTGTTGACCCGCAAGGTGGACTGGTACCGGCTGAGCGCTGTTAGCCCTCAGCCGGATCCGGAATGATCGGAACGCCGCCCGCTTTTCCGCAGCAGGTGAAATGCAAGTTGCGCTAAAATACCGCGTGTCCTAGTGGCTTGGGTTGAGCGGCGGGGGAGATGGTGACTAGCTGAGCCCACAGGGTGGCTATACGTATCCATCCGCATCAAGCGCCGGGTCAGTAAGCCGTAGGCACGGTGGTATGGGAGGGGGAGTCGGAAGACTTTCCCCTATCCCGATTTTTCAGGCAGCCCATTTCAGGAATTCCCATGAGTCATGCTGTGAAATACCTGCTCGATGAAAGCAGGATGCCAAAATACTGGTACAACCTCGTTGCGGATCTGCCAACCCCGCCGCCGCCGGTGCTGCATCCGGGAACGCTGCAACCGATCGGCCCGGACGATCTCGCGCCGCTATTTCCACTGTCGCTGATTATGCAGGAGGTCTCCTCCGAGCGGGAGATCGAGATTCCAGAGCCGGTTCAGGACATTTACCGGCAGTGGCGGCCCAGTCCGCTGTATCGGGCTCGCCGACTGGAACAGGCGCTGGATACACCGGCGCGGATTTATTACAAGTACGAGGGCGTGAGCCCAGCGGGCAGCCATAAACCCAACACCGCCATCCCCCAAGCGTTCTACAACAAGGAAGCCGGCATCAAACGGATCGCTACCGAAACCGGAGCCGGACAATGGGGTTCATCGCTCGCCTTCGCCGGCGCGTTGTTCGGCATTGAGGTAGAAGTGTTCATGGTGCGGGTGTCTTACCAGCAGAAGCCTTATCGCCGGGCACTGATGGAAAGCTGGGGTGCCACCTGCACGCCCTCACCCTCGGAGCGCACCGCCGCCGGTCGGGCGATTCTGGCCCAGCGGCCGGAGCATCCCGGCAGCCTGGGCATCGCCATCTCCGAAGCGGTCGAGATCGCCGCCCAGCGCGACGACACCAAGTACGCCCTCGGCTCGGTATTGAACCACGTCCTGCTCCATCAAACCGTGGTCGGGCTGGAGGCGCTGGCGCAGTTGGAGATGGCCGACGATTATCCCGATGTGGTGGTCGGTTGCACCGGCGGCGGCTCCAATTTTGCCGGTATCGCCTTTCCGTTTTTGGGCGAACAACTGCGCGGCGGCCGCGCGGTGCGCATTGTCGCAGTCGAACCGGCGGCCTGCCCCAGTCTCACGCGGGGCCGTTACGCCTACGATTTCGGCGACACCGCCCATCTGACACCGCTGACCAAGATGCACACCCTCGGCTCGACCTTCACCCCACCCGGTTTCCACGCCGGCGGCTTGCGCTACCATGGCATGGCCCCGCTGGTTAGCCACGTCAGCCGCTTGGGTCTGATTGAGGCTCGTGCCTACCATCAGCTCGGCTGTTTTGAGGCCGGCGTGCAATTCGCCCGGGTCGAGGGCATTCTGCCCGCACCAGAAGCCAACCATGCGGTGCGCGGTGCCATCGACGAGGCGCTGCGCTGCAAGGAGGAAGGTGTCAGCCGGGCGATTCTGTTCAATCTCTGCGGCCACGGCCATTTCGACATGCAGGCGTACATGGACTATTTCGCCGGCAAACTGACGGATCAAAATTACGATGAAGCCGAATTGGCGATGGCCTTGGCCGGATTGCCGTCGGTGGCGGAGGGGTGACTGAGCGCTTATGAGTCGGTTGCTCAAACCAGAATTTTCAGCCAAAACACTATCAGTTTGAGCGATTCCGCTGCTTCATCCAGCTCTAGCTGCGAGACGACCGCGAAATCGGGGGGTGGGGCGTGAGGGCGGTCCCAGAGGAGCGAGCGGCGCGCAAAACAGCGCTGTCCATGCTAGCGTTGCTCTAATACGAAGGGGATCAATTCGGTCAGCAGGGTGCGGACGGCGGCGTTTGCACCGCGCGCCGCGCCCTCGGCATCCTCGCTGGGGGCCGGGGCGGTCGCGTCGAACACCCGGCTAGCCATCACCCGCCCGCTTGGGCTATCAATGACCTTGACCCGCGCGGTCAAGCGTACCTGGCTGGGCTGGCGCATGAATTCTTGCTGGAGCCGAATGATATCCACATCCAGGCGCAGGTTGACCCCTCCTGGCGCGGGTGGCGTCACCACGGCCAGGAAGGCGCCGGTAGTTTCCAGAGCACGCACCAGCACGGGTTGCAGCATCCGGGCGGGCGTATCGCTCCACAGGCTATCCCGATAATAATCCAGTTTAAGCGGTTGGCGGGTGTAGGCGATGCGGCTGGAGTCAAAGCCAGGTGCGGCCTTGGGCGTCGTGACCAGCAAGGTTTTCGTGCTGACGGGCTGGGCTGGGTTGGGTGGGAGGGCCTCGACTTCCAGCAGATAAGCTTGCGCCGGAGGCGAGGAGTCGCCTGGCAAGGCGCATCCGGCGGTGGCCAGCAGCACACCCAGCACTGCCAATCCAGAGCGGAATCGGGTGGTGGCGCTCCGCAGCCAGGGGGAATCAATCCTGCGCATCATTCGATACTCCCAATAGTTTTCGGTCAAGAATGAAGACAGTACGGGCGATGCGGCGCGCTTTGGCTATTTCTCTCCTGGCCCCGGACGGCCAGTGGGTTTGCCCAGCAGCAAAGACCGAGGATTTTGCTCCAGCAGCTCAGCCAGTTGCCGCAGATTCTTGACCAATTCGCTAGCCTGGGCCAGCAATTCATTGAGTTCTGGCAGGGTGCTTTGCCCCATCCGCTGCAATTCACGTTGTCCATCCTTCGCCATGCTGCTTAAGTTCAGGCTGGTTTGATTGAAGGTGTCGGCGGTTTTCCGCACCGATTGCGCGGCGGCGCGAAAGTCAGCTAGGGTTCCTTGCGCTTGGCTATCGAAGCCCTCGATCAACTTGCGCGCCGCTTGGGCGCTGGCGCGAAAGTCAGTCAGCGTTCCCTGCACCTGTCCGCCCAGATCGCCCGATTTTTCCAATCCCGCCAGCAGATGATCCAGAGTCTTGCCCATGCCGCGTACCCGCGTCACCAGTTCGCTGGTGAAAGTTTCGACATTGACCACAGCCTGGCCAATCTGATCGGAATGGCCAGCCAGCGCGCCGGTGACGGTGCTGACGTTGTGCAAAATGGTGGTGAAGGTGGTCTGGTTGTCATCGCCCAGCAGTCGTTCCAGCCGTCCCGACAGACTGTTGACATTGGTCAGGATATTGTTGAAAGCATCGTCCAGTCGCGCCACCAGCGACGGCCCGGCCTGAATAACCGGCAGTTCCTGATCGGGCTTTTTTTCCAGTGGCGGCGACTGGGCGCTGTCGCCACTGAGTTCCACCGACGCCACGCCAGTCAGGCCACGGGTGGACAGAGTGGCGATGGTGTCGCGCCGGATCGGGGTGCCTTGTTCAATGGCCAGCACCACATCCACCTGGTCAGGATTGGCGGGATCCAGGCGGATCGATTCGACCTGGCCAACCTGCACGCCACGATAGCGCACCGTGGCTTTGGGATTCAGGCCCGCCACGGATTCACGAAAGTAGACCCGGTAGCGGTCATACACTTTGTTCTCACCGCCCAGGGTGAGCCAGAACACCGCCAGCGAGAACGCCGCCACCAGCGCCACCACAAACAGCCCGACCAGGGTGTAATTTACTTTGCTTTGCACGCCTGTTCCGCCGCGCGGCCGCGCGGCCCCTCGAAGTAAGCCCGAATTAGGGGGTTTTCGGCCTGGGTCAGCGCGCGCATGGGCGCGTAACCGATGACCCGCTTTTCACCCAGAAACGCCACCCGGTCGGTGGCCTGCCACAGCGTGTCCAGATCGTGCGTCACCATGACCACGGTTAGTCCCAGTGAGTCGCGGAGTTGCACCACCAGTTCATCGAAGGCACCCGCGCTGATCGGATCCAGGCCAGCGGTTGGCTCGTCTAGAAATAACAGCGCTGGATCCAACGCCAGCGCCCGCGCCAGCGCCGCCCGCTTCAGCATCCCACCGCTCAGTTCTCGTGGCAGTTTAGGGCCAGCGGTGGCGGGCAAGCCCGCCAGAGCGATTTTGAGATCAGCGATTTCGTGCATGCGGCGGTCGGACAAGGCAGTATGCTCCCGCAGTGCCGCGACCACGTTGTCCCGCACGGTCAGCGAGCTGAATAAGGCCCCTTGCTGGAACAGCATGCCAAAGCGGCGGCGGAGCCGGAATGCGCCCTCTTCATCAATCCCGACGATTTCCTGACCAAAGAGCCGGATGGAGCCAGCGGCTGGCGTCAACAGCATGATAATGGCGCGCAACAGCGTGGTTTTGCCAGAACCGCTACCACCGACCAGGGCGACTATCTCCCCTTGCTGAATATCGAGATCCAGCTGTTCATGAATCACGGTCGCGCCGAACTGGGTGCGCAAACCGCGCACTGCGATGACCACCGCGCCCGGATGCGCATTTAGCGCCACAAGCCCACTCCGCCCAGAATAATCGAAAACACGGCATCGGCGGCAATCACTAGGAAGATCGACTGCACCACGCTGACTGTGGTTTGGCGTCCCACGCTGTCTGCCCCACCGCGCACCTGAAAGCCCTGATAGCAGCCAACCAGCGCGATGATCGCGGCAAAGACCGGCGCTTTACCGACGCCTATCAGAAAGGACACCGGTGTGACGACTTGCTGGAGCCGATCTACAAAATCGCTAAAACTCACTTCCAGCAGCGTGCGCGCCATCACCATGCCACCCAACAGGCTGAGCGCATCGGCGAACACCGTTAGCAAGGGTAAAGCGATCATCAGCGCCAGCAATTTGGGCAACACCAGTAAATCCATGGGCGGGATGCCCAGCGTACGCAGCGCGTCCACCTCTTCAGTGACCTGCATGGTACCGATTTGGGCGGTATAGGCGGAGCCGGTGCGCCCAGCGACAATGATGGCGGTAATCAGGGGGGCCAATTCCCGCAGCATGGTCAGCGAGACCAGTTCGACGATGAAGATATTGGCACCATACACTTTGAGCTGTTGTCCGCCCTGATAGGCGATGACCACGCCCAGCATGAACGCCAGCAGCCCGATAATAGGCAGCGCTTTGACGCCCGCATCTTCCATGTTGCCCAACAGCGCCCGCCAGCGGAACCGGCCGGGGTGCCGCACCAGCCGCGCCATGGCGATTGTTGCCTCGCCCATAAAGGCCAGGAAGGCAAGCAATCGCCCGATCTGCCATGTGACCGCGCGCCCCAGTCGTTCTAAGCGGGTGGGCGGGGTTAGCGGCGGCGGTAATGCTCCGGCGGTGGCGCGACGCTCTCGCACCAAATCCAGCAGCGCCTGATGCTCGGCGCGCAACCCAATCCACTGCACGGGCTGGCCCGCGCGTTCACGCTCGGCGACCAGATTGAGCAAGAAGAGTGCGCCCGTGGTGTCGAGTGCGCGAAGGCCGGAGCAATCCAGCCGCACGTCGCCAGTGGGCCAGCGCAGTGTCGGCCACTGCCGATCCAGCCCCGCAACACCATCCAGCGTCCAGAAACCCGTACACACGCAAGATTCCGCCGTGCACCGCAGCGTGGCGGGATCAGTGGCTGGGGTCAGGGGGAGAGAGGAGAGCATTGTGTGGCAGATTTTTAGCTTGTGTAGGCCTTAACGCGGATTCAAGCGCCGCCAGGCCGCTGGATCTTGCTGACCGCCCGCCTTAGCCCAGATACCGCGCTTGGCCTTTTTAGCTTCGGCTTGCGCTTGACGGTAAGCGGGGGAGTGGTTGTATTGCTCATACACAATGGCGCGCCCCTGTTGCACCAGTTCCAGCCCGGCGTCTCGCTCGCCAATGAACACTTGAGCGACGGTCCGGCCATACTGGTCCCGGTCCATCACCCGCAGCGTGATCGACCCGAAACGGGGAAGCAGGCCGCGCAGCGCCTCGCGCGAACGGTCGCCCCACGGCTCCTGCTTCATCTCCGGCGCGTCGATGCCGAACACCCGCACCTTGATTTCTCCAGCGGGACAGTCGGCGACCAAGGTGTCGCCATCGTGGACGGCGGCGACGACGCACGTCAGTTCCGCGCCCCTGGCCGTGGCCGAGGGCAGCGCCTTGGGCTCGCGCAGCCAGTAGCTGAGCGCGACGACCGTGATCGCCAAGCCGACCACGATCCACGGCGAGCTATTTTTCCGGCGGCGGGCGCGGTTGAATTCACCGCGCAGCAGGCGTTGCAGCAGTGTGAGCAACTCTTGTTTCACGAAGATGGTCGGCGTGATAGGCGAGGTGTTCGCCGATGAAGGTGGCGATGAAGTGGTAGCTGTGATCGTACCCCTCTTGCCAGCGCAGGGTCAGCGGCAAGTTGCGGGCGGCGCAGATCCGCTCCAGCGAGTTGGGATGCAATTGCTGGGCGAGAAATTCGTCGTCTGTTCCCTGATCGACCAGCAACGGGAGGGCCGTCGCGCCGTCCTCGATCAACCGAACCGCGTCGTAAGCGGCCCAGGTCTCGCGGTCGTTGCCCAGATAGGCCTTGAAGCAGCCTTGTCCCCAGCCGCACGCCATCGGATGACAGATCGGCGCGAAAGCGGACACCGACCGATAAAAACCCGGTTCCTTCAACGCGCAGATCAGCGCGCCGTGACCGCCCATCGAATGGCCGGTGATGGCGCGGGCGCCGGTCAGCGGCAGTTGCGCCTCGACCAGCGCCGGCAATTCCTGGGTGACGTAATCGTACATGCGGTAATGGGCCGACCACGGCGCTTGGGTGGCGTTGACGTAGAAGCCCGCGCCCTGGCCGAGATCGTAGCGTTCCGGCACGTCCGGCACGTCCGCGCCGCGCGGGCTGGTGTCGGGGATGACCAGCGCCAATCCCAACTCCGCCGCGTAGCGCTGCGTCCCGGCCTTGACCCGGAAATTGTCGTCGGTGCAGGTCAGGCCAGACAGCCAGTAGACCGCCGGGACTTTTTCCTTTTCGGCGAGCGGCGGCAGATAGACCGAAAACGTCATGTCGCAATCGCAGGCTTGCGAGCGGTGGCGGTAGCGGTTCAGCCAGCCGCCGAATTCCTTGATGGCCTCGATTTTTTCCACGCCGCAGCCCTTAAAACAAAATCACGGAACGGATGCTCTTGCCTTCGTGCATCAGATCGAAGGCGGTGTTGATGTCTTCCAGCGGCAGCGTGTGCGTGACCATCTGATCCAGTTCGATCTTGCCCTGGAGATAACTGTCCACATAACCGGGCAACTGGCTGCGGCCCTTGACGCCACCGAAGGCGGTGCCTTTCCAGGTGCGGCCGGTGACCAGTTGGAACGGCCGGGTGCGAATCTCTTGTCCGGCTCCGGCCACGCCGATGATGGTCGAAACGCCCCAGCCCATGTGGCAGCACTCCAAGGCTTGGCGCATGACGTTGACGTTGCCGATGCACTCGAAGGAGTAATCGACGCCGCCATCGGTCATTTCCTTGATCGCCTCGACCAGATCGCCGCTGATCTCTTTCGGATTGAGCGTATCGGTTGCGCCCAAGGCGGTCGCCAGGGCGAATTTGTCGGGATTGAGATCGACGGCGATGATGCGTCCCGCTTTCGCCATCACCGCGCCCTGAATCACCGACAGGCCGATGCCGCCGAGGCCGAACACCGCGACCGTCGCGCCTGGCTCGACCTTGGCGGTGTTCAACACCGCGCCGATGCCGGTGGTGACGCCGCAGCCGAGCAGGCAGACCTTATCCAGCGGCGCGGCCGGATTGATCTTGGCCAGCGCGATTTCCGGCACCACGGTGTATTCGGCGAAGGTCGAGCAACCCATGTAGTGAAACAGCGGCTGGCCTTTGCAGGAAAAACGGCGGGTATGATCGGGCATGTAGCCGGTCCACACGGTGGCGGCGATGGACTGGCACAGGTTGGATTTGGCGGAGCGGCAATAGGCGCACTCGCCGCACTCCGGGATATACAGCGGAATGACATGATCGCCGAGTTTCAAGCCCTTGACGCCAGGCCCGCACTCGACCACCTCGCAGCCGCCCTCATGGCCCAGAATACAGGGAAACGCCCCTTCGGGATCGTCGCCGGACAAGGTGAAGGCGTCGGTGTGACAGACGCCGGTCGCCACCACTTTCAGCAAAACCTCACCCTTTTTTGGGCCTTCGACTTCAACCTGCTCGATGGAAAGCGGTTTTTTCGGTTCCCAGGCCACGGCGGCGCGTGCTTTCATCGGTTGAATTCCTCAATGGCTGTGGATGGTCGGATGCGGTTACTTGGCCGCCGCCAGCGCCTGCTCCAGATCGGCCAGAATGTCGTCGATATGTTCGATGCCGATGGACAGCCGCACCAGATCCTCGCTGACGCCGGCCTTGGCCAGTTCCGCCGGCGACAGTTGCCGGTGAGTGGTGGTCGCTGGATGGCAAGCCAGCGATTTGGCGTCGCCGATGTTGACCAGGCGGACGATCAGTTGCAAGGCGTCAATGAACTTAGCGCCGGCCTCGCGGCCGCCCTTGATGCCGAAGCTCAGAATGCTGGAGCCGCGTCCGCCCATGTATTTGTCCACCAGCGGCTTTTCCGGGCTGTCGGACAGCGCCGGGTACTTGATCCAGGTGACTTGCGGATGATCGCGCAGATATTCGGCGGCCTTGACCGCGTTCTCGCAGTGGCGGTCCATCCGCACCGGCAGGGTCTCGATGCCTTGCAGGATCAGGAAGCTGTTGAGCGGCGAGATCGCCGCGCCGGTGTTGCGCAGCGGCACCACCCGCGCCCGACCGATGAATGCCGCCGGCCCCAGCGCCTCGACGTAAACCACGCCATGATAGGAGGGATCGGGTTCGTTCAACCGGACAAAGCGGGCTTTGTGTTGATCCCAGGGAAAGCGGCCGGAATCGACGATGATGCCGCCGATGCTGGTGCCGTGGCCGCCCATGTACTTGGTCAGGGCGTGGACTACGATGTCGGCGCCATGCTCGAACGGTCGGCACAGATAGGGGGTCGGCACGGTGTTGTCCACGATCAGCGGCACGCCGTGAGCGTGCGCGACTTGGGCGAGCGCGCCGAAATCCACCACGTTGGCCGCCGGGTTGCCGATGGATTCGCAGAACACCGCCTTGGTCTTGGCATCGATCAACCGGCCCATCGCCTCCACATCGCGATAATCGGCGAAGCGCGCCTCGATGCCGAAGCGCGGCAGGGTGTGGGCGAACAGGTTGTAGGTGCCGCCGTACAGGGTCGAGGTGGTGACGATGTTGTCGCCGGCCTCGGCGATGGTCATGATGCTGTAGGTGATCGCCGCCATGCCGGAGGCCACGCCCAGCGCGCCGACGCCGCCTTCCATAGCCGCCACCCGCTGCTCCAGCACGGCCGTGGTGGGATTCATGATTCGGGTGTAGATGTTGCCCGGCACCTTCAAATCAAACAAGTCTGCACCGTGCTGGGTATCGTCAAAGGCATAAGACGTTGTCTGATAGATGGGTACCGCAACCGCCTTGGTAGTGGGTTCTGGCGTATAGCCGCCGTGGATGGCGATAGTTTCGATTTTCATAGGCGGGGGTTCCGTCGAGGTTAGGGAAGGATTGCTAAAGTCTGGACGGAGCCATCAGGAAATGTCCAGTCCGGCCAGGCCATAGCTCATCCCTTGTAAGCATAGCCAGGCATAGCCAGCGGCGAGTAAATCGTCGAACATGATCCCGAAACCACCGCCAATCCGTCGATCTGCTTGTCGAATCGGCCAGGGCTTGAGAATATCGAAGAACCGAAACAGGGCAAAGCCGATCACGAGCCACAACCAGCCCGGCGGCGCGGCGATCATGGTAACGAAATAGCCGACCACTTCATCCCACACGATGGCGGGATGGTCGTGAACGCCCAGATCGCGGGCCGTGCGGTCGCAAATCCAAACACCCAGTGCGAAGCCGATCACGGTCAGCAGTAGATAGGTCCACAGCGGTGTCGGTTGGGCCAGCAGGTACAACGGAATCGCTGCCAAAGTGCCGAAGGTGCCAGGCGCTTTGGGCGCGCAACCGGAACCGAAACCGAGCGCGAGAAAATGCACCGGATCGCGGAAGACGCGCGCGCAAGGCTTGGGGGTGGCTGTGTGTGGAGTTGGCGCGGGTGGGGTTGGGGCCGTCACGGGCTTGGTCATGGCGAGCGAACCGGCTTTCGTTTGGGGACGATGGAAAAGGCAAAGCCCCGGATGGGGCGGGGCTTTGTCGCCAAAGCTTTTGATGGAAGGCTGAGCTTAATCGAGCTTTTTCACCAGCGTGGCCTGCGGGCCTTTGGGGCCAGCTTTGGCGTCGAATTCCACACGCTGATTTTCAGCCAGGGTTCGAAAACCCTTGCCGTCGATGACCGAGTAGTGAACGAAGACATCGCTGCTGCCGTCTTCGGGAGCAATGAAACCAAAGCCCTTTGCTTCGTCAAACCACTTTACAGTACCGGTGCGCATCAATAAAAACCTCAAAGCACTGTTTCCTGGTTGCCGGTCCTTGGCGCTTGCGATCCGCATTACCTTTGGGGCGGTGCGGATCCAGCGAGACCGACGCCGCGCATGTTGGGGTATCAACTCCCTGCCCGCAGGCGAAAGTACGCGAAAGCCCCACAGCGCGCAAGTAGGATGACCGCCGTTCCGCGCCAGCCGATTCAGCCCAAGGCTTGGCGGGGTAATTCACCAGCGATTGATGGGAAATGACTGTGGAAAATTTGGTGAGGGCGTTGTATGCGCGTCTGCCCGATTGTGTTTTGCGCGACCGTGGAGTTTTCGCGCGCCGCCTGCGCGAATTACGTCGGCGCTCGCGCGAGGGCAAGGCGGTGGATCGGGGCTTGGAGCAATTGGCAACGGAGATGGATGCCGCCGCCGTGCGGTTGCGCGGGCGCCGGGCGGCCTTACCGACGCCGGACTTCGACGACAGCTTGCCGATCAGCGCCCACCGCGCCGCCATAGCTGCCGCCATCCGCGATCATCAAGTGGTGGTGGTCTGCGGGGAAACCGGCTCTGGCAAAACCACCCAGTTGCCTAAAATCTGTCTGTCGCTCGGCTTGGGCGCGGCGGGCTTGATCGGCCACACCCAACCGCGCCGCATTGCCGCTCGCTCGGTGGCGACGCGGATTGCGGCCGAGCTGCAAACGACGGTCGGCGCGCAGGTGGGCTATAAGGTGCGTTTTTCCGACCGGACGGGTCCCGACGCCGCTATCAAACTGATAACCGACGGCATTCTGTTGGCGGAGACCCAGAGCGACCGGCAATTGGAGCAATACGAGGTCATCATCCTCGACGAAGCCCACGAACGTAGCCTGAACATCGACTTTTTGCTGGGCTATCTCAAGCGGCTGCTGCCGCGCCGACCCGATCTGAAGCTGATCATCACCTCGGCGACCATCGACCCGGAACGCTTTTCCCGCCATTTCAGCGATGCGCCGATCATCGAAGTGTCGGGCCGCACCTATCCGGTGGACGTTCGCTATCGCCCGCTGGCGGCGATGGACGAGGACGAGCGCGACCGCGATCTGCAACGGGCGATCCTGGACGCGGTGGATGAAGTCTGGCAGGAAGGGCCAGGCGATATTTTGGTCTTTCTGTCCGGCGAGCGGGAAATCCGCGAAACCGCCGAAGGCCTGCGCAAGCATCACCCGCCGAACACCGAGATTGTGCCGCTGTACGCCCGGCTGTCGGCCGCCGAGCAAAATCGGGTGTTTCAGCCCCACAGCCGGCCGCGCATCGTGCTGGCGACCAACGTGGCGGAAACCTCGCTGACCGTGCCGGGCATCCGCTACGTCATCGATCCGGGCATGGCGCGGATCAGTCGCTACAGCCCGCGCGGCAAGATTCAGCGCCTGCCGGTGGAGAAGATTTCGCAAGCCAGCGCCAACCAGCGGGCCGGCCGTTGCGGGCGGGTGATGGCGGGCATCTGCGTCCGGCTGTACGCGGCGGAGGATTTTCAGTCCCGCCCGGCGTTCACCGACCCGGAAATTCTGCGGACGCATCTGGCGGCGGTGATCCTGCAAATGAGCGCCCTGAATCTGGGTCGGCCGGAGGACTTTCCTTTTGTCGAGCCGCCCGACTCGCGCCAGATCAGCGATGGGTTTCGGTTGCTGTTCGAGTTGCAGGCGGTGGACGAACAGCGACGCATCACCGAGCTGGGTCGGCAACTGGCGAAATTGCCGGTCGATCCGCGTCTGGGCCGGATGCTGCTGGCGGCGCAGCGGGAAAGCTGCTTGCGCGAGGTGCTGGTCATCGTCGCGGCGCTGGCGATTCAAGACCCGCGCGAACGGCCGCTGGACAAGCAGCAGGCGGCGGACGAGAAGCATCGCCGGTTTCGCGACGAGCACTCCGATTTCATGGCGCTGCTCAAGCTGTGGGATTACTACCACGAGCAAGCGCGGCAACTGTCGAAGAACCAGTTGCGCAATTTGTGTCAGGCCGATTATCTGTCCTTCGTGCGGATGCGCGAATGGCATGACC
>JBATSQ010000131.1:0-4648 GCA_049293375.1 Candidatus Contendibacter sp. | reverse complement strand
GCGCAGACCCTGGTGCGGTTGACCGATCAGGGTACCGAGCGCGCCATCGTAATTCATGACACAGGTAGCGTTGCCGTGGATCCCCATTTTGTCTTCAAGCGCGCCGCAAGAGACGGCATTGCGCTCGCCCAGACTGCCATCGGGGTGGACCAGCAACTTAGGCACCAGGAATAGGCTGAGGCCCTTGACCCCTTCAGGGCCGCCGGGAATGCGGGCCAGCACCAGATGGAGGATATTTTCGGCCAGATCGTGCTCACCGGCCGAAATAAACATCTTGCTGCCAGTAATCCGATAGCCGCCATCGGCCTGCGGCTCGGCTTTAGTGCGCAGCAAGCTAAGATCGGTGCCGCAGTGCGGCTCGGTCAAGTTCATGGTACCCGTCCACTGCCCGGACACCAGCTTGGGTAAATACAAGGCTTTTTGCGCCTCAGATCCGCCGATCTCCAGCGCTTCCATAGCCCCGCTGCTGAGGCCGGGATACATGGTAAAAGCCATATTAGCCGAGGCCATCATCTCGCTGACCGCCAATCCCAGCACATAGGGCAGTCGTTGTCCGCCATACTGGGGATCGCCGATCAGGCCGGTCCAGCCGCCTTCCACAAGGGTGCGATACGCTGCCTTGAACCCGGACGGGGTATGCACCACGCCCTGTTCCAGCCGACAGCCTTCCCGGTCGCCCACCGCGTTTAAGGGTTGCAACACTTCCTGACTCAAGCGCGCCGCGCCATCCAAAACAGCGGCCACCGTATCGGGAGGCGCTTCGCTAAAGCCAGCCATCACCCCCTGATAACGCTCGATTTTGAGCAGTTCGTGCAGAATAAACTGCATGTCGCGCACCGGCGCGTCATAGCTGGGCATCCGCGTATCTCCTCAGTCGGGTTGGTGAGGCTTCGTCTTTGGTGGGCTTGACCGCCGCGCTGTGCGCGGACAAGCCCACCATCGGATTAAAGATGCTTGGCGCGCTCGCGCAGAATAAATTTCTGCATCTTGCCCGTTGAGGTTTTGGGCAGCGGCCCGAACACTACAGTTCTGGGTGCCTTGAAGCGCGCCAACTGACCCCGGCAAAAATCGATGATCTCCTGCTCGGTGACCTGTCCTTCCAGATCCGGCCGCAGCGTGACAAAGGCGCACGGCGTCTCGCCCCATTGCTCGTCAGGTCGCGCCACCACCGCCACCTCCTGGATCGCCGGATGCCGGTACAACACATCCTCGACTTCAATGGTGGAGATGTTTTCCCCACCGGAAATAATGATGTCTTTGGAACGATCCTTGATGTCGATATAGCCATCTTCGTGCCAAACCGCCAGATCGCCGCTATGGAACCAGCCACCGGCGAACGCCTCCACGCTGGCTCCGGGATTTTTCAGATAACCCTTCATCACCACATTGCCCCGCATGAAAATCTCGCCGATGGTTTCGCCATCTTTCGGCACCGGCTCTAAGGTCTGGGCATTGGCCACCATCAAGCCTTCCAGCATCGGGTAGCGCACGCCCTGGCGGGATTTGAGCGCCGCTCGCTCTGGCAGAGTCAGCGCGTCCCACTCTTCATGCCATGCGCAGACCACGGACGGCCCATAGGTCTCGGTCAAACCATAGGTATGGGTGACGTCGAAGTTCATGCGCTGCATCCCTTCAATCACGGCGGCGGGCGGCGCGGCGCCTGCGGTCATGGCTTTGACCGAATGCTGGATGCCAGCCTTCATCTGATCCGGGGCGTTCTTCAGCATATTCATAACGATGGGCGCGCCACAAAAATGGTTGACCTTCTCCCGCTTGATAAGATCGAACACTGCATCGGCGCGCACTTGCCGCAGGCACACATTGGTGCCCACCGTAACGGCGATCGTCCAGGGGAAGCACCAGCCGTTGCAATGGAACATCGGCAGCGTCCATAGATAGACCGGATGCAAGCCCATGTTCCACACCAGGGCATTGCTGACTGCATTCAGATACGCGCCCCGATGATGGTAAACCACTCCCTTGGGATTGCCCGTAGTACCAGAAGTATAGTTAAGGGAGATGGCTTGCCACTCATCCGCAGGCGGCTGCCAGGCAAAACCTGGATCGCCTTCGGCCAAAAGCGCGGCGTAATCGATCGCGCCCAACGGCTCGCCGCCGACAAATTCGGGGTCGTCCACATCAATCACCACCGGCCGCTTGGCGGGCGGGATCAAGCGCAACGCTTTATTGATGGTTTCGGAAAATTCGCGGTCGGTGAAGAGCACTTTCGCTTCCCCATGCTCCAGCATGAACGCGATGGCTTCCGCATCCAAACGGATATTGAGGGTATTCAGCACCATCCCGCTCATCGGCACGCCAAAATGCAGTTCGAACATTTCTGGAATGTTGGGCAGCATGGCCGCTGCGGTATCGCCTACGCCCAGGCCGCGCCGTTGCAGAGCTGAGGCTAACTGGCGGCAACGGGTATAGGTTTCCGCCCAGGTGCGGCGCACCGCGCCATGCACCACTGCCACCCGTTCGGGATAAACTGCTGCCGCGCGCTCAATAAAAGTCAGTGGAGTGAGCGGCACGAAATTCGCCGCGTTCCGATCCAGGCTCAGTTCGTAGGGATTATTCAGCGTAGCGCTCATGTCGATGTGCTCCTTAAACCTTAAGTGGATGGGCTGGTTGTTGTTGCCGATGGGCGGGGCGGGCGGGCCAGCGCTTGGATCGCAGGATCGCAGGTTCCGCCGGGCGTGAGCCTCAACGCCCTTGCCATACCGGTTTGCGTTTGGCGATGAAAGCGTCGATGCCTTCACGAGCATCCGCACTGTTCAGATTGCAGGCCATGACTTCGCTGGCGCGGGCGTAAGCCGACTCCAGATCCATTTCCAACTGCTGATAGAACAACTCCTTACCCATCGCAATTGCTAACGGCGACTTGCTGGTGATCGCCTCAGCCAATTGCCGAACTGCGGCATCGAGCTGCTCCAGTGACGCGATTCGATTGATCAGACCTTGCTGCAAAGCCGTCGGCGCGTCGATGAATACGCCGGTCAACAGCAATTCCAGAGCCTGCTTACGGCCCAGATTGCGGCTCAAAGCCACGCCAGGCGTAGCGCAAAACAGACCGACATTGATGCCAGACGTGGCAAAACGGGCGTTGTCAGCGGCCACCGCCAGATCACAAGCTGCCACCAACTGGCAACCAGCGGCGGTGGCGATGCCCTGTATCCGAGCAATAACCGGCTGCGGCAAGCGGTTGATGGTCATCATCACCCGTCCACACTGTGCAAACAGCGCCTGGTGAAAAACCGGATCGGCCTGGGCGCGGATTTCCTTGAGATCATGACCGGCGCAAAACGCGGGGCCAGCCCCAGCGATCACCACCACCCGCACCTTCTGATCGGTGCTCACCGCATCCAGCGCCGCTTGCAGCGCCGCCAGCATGGCTTGCGATAAGGCATTGTATTGTTTAGGACGATTAAGGGTTAGCGTTGCGATGCCGGCATCGTCCTGACGCAGCACCAGCGCATCTTCCCTCTGGATAGTTGCGGTCATAGTCGTTTTCCTCGAAGATAAAACAGTAATTTTTGTGGGAGCTAAAGAATCATTGTTGTGAATCGGTAGCGGTTTAGCCTTTAGCTTTATTTTAGACGAGCCTGTGTTATGGCGAGCCCCAACTGGCGGATCTCCGCTCATTAGAAGGTCTTTAGCGAGAGCGGTTTCATCAGGACTGTTGATCCATGAATTTACCCGAAACGCCTTTTGTCTATGTGGTGGCGAACGATCCGAAGCTGCGCGCTACCCTGCAAAATCTGCTGGAATCGGTGGGTTTAAGCACCTTGCTGTGCACCGATATAGAGGCATTACTAGCAGTTTATCGCCCTCAGCATCCCGGTTGTTTATTACTGGAAATTACAACAGTGGAGGATCATGCGCTCGCGCACCAGTACTTACGCCAGCAGCAGATCGATACGCCGGTGATCGTTATCGCCGCTCACGCGGACGTGGCCATGGCGGTCACGGCTTTAAAACAAGGTGCGCTGGACTTTATTGAAAAACCGATCAATGAGCAGCTAGTGCTGGACGGTGTGCACCATGGCCTGCACCTGGATGCGGCGCGACGCGGCACCCAGCGCCAACGGCAAGATTTTCTGCGCCGACTCGCCACACTAACGGTGCGTGAACAAGATGTCTTGCGCTGGGTCACGGAAGGGCTGTCCAATCGAGAAATCGCGGAAACGCTGCACTTAAGCCACAAGACAGTGGAAATCCATCGCGCCAAGGTCATGCAGAAAATGCAGGCCAACACGCTGTCGCAACTGATTCACATCGCGCTGGCGCTCGGCGTGCTCAAGCTCTACGATGCCGAACGCTAAACCGGTATCGGCTCTGTATGGGGAAAGCTAGCGTGCTGGGTCGGCTCTGTGACGCCATCTCAGCGATCACGGGTCGCGCCATGATGGGATTTACTGTACTATGTGTTTGATCTTATTTGCTTATAGAGTTCATCCGCATTATCCGCTACTGGTCGCGGCCAATCGGGATGAATTGCATGATCGGCCTACCGCCCCCTTAGCGTTCTGGGACGATTGCCCGGAGTTGCTGGCTGGCCGCGATCTTCAGGCAGGTGGCACCTGGATGGGGCTCCATCGCGGCGGTCGCTTCGCTGCGCTCACCAACTACCGCGACCCGCATCATATCC
>JBATSQ010000130.1:0-25957 GCA_049293375.1 Candidatus Contendibacter sp. | reverse complement strand
TCCGACGCTGCAAGTCGAGGAGGACCGGGAAACCGGCCAGCGCGTGTTGCGCGGCATGGGCGAGTTGCATTTGCAGATTGCCGGCGAGCGCCTACAGCGGGAATTCCATGTCCATCTCCGCACGGGTCCGCCAGCGGTGGTGACGCGCGAGACCGTGGCTGCCAACGCCAGCGCCAGCGCGCTGTTCCATCGGCTGATGGACTCGGCGGACGCCAAAAAATTGGAGCTAAAAGCCGGGGCGCGGGTGGCGGTGGAGCCCTTGCCGCGCGGCGCGGGGATCGTCATCGAAGCCACGCCCCACTTGCGACCGGAGGGCAGCGAATGGACTCCAGCACAGCGGGATGCGGCGGCCGGTGGCGTGGAGGACGTGCTGGCCAGCGGCCCAGCAACCGGTGGAGCATTGCAGGATCTGGGGGTGTGGGTGACGGAAGTCGAGTTGTTTGGCGCGCTCTCCACGCCGGCAGCGGTGCGGGTGGCAGTGGCGGAGGCGACCCGCAAGGCGCTGGCGCAAGCGGGAGCGCTGGTGCTGCGTCCGATCATGACGGTCGAGGTGGTGACGCCGGAAAGCGAGGTCGGCGCGGTGCTGGGGGATTTGCAGGCCCGTCATGCCATCATTCGGGATACTGCTACGCTGGGGGATCTAGCGCTGATTCACTGTGATTGCGCCCTGGACCGGCTGCTGGGCTACATCACCGATTTGCGCAGCATGACGCACGGGCGCGGTCAGTTCACCATGCGGTTTGAGCGCTTTGATGTAGGCTAAGTCGCTACCTCAGAAGACCGGCGTGGAGGTGATGTTGAACCAGTGGGAAGGGGGTCTGGATTTTTCGCCCACCTGCTGCAACAAGCCGAGGAATTCACGGCGCGCAATCCTGATGATGCCCTGCGCCTAGTTCGCGAGAGTCGTCGTTTTTAGATTGCGCCGGATCGGCGGTCCGGCGCAACGCGCCTGCCGCGTTGCCTGTATGCTCAAAGATCGTGCGGCAACACAGCCCGCTCAAAGCAAGCTAGCAATCGCCTGCTCGAACACTTCTGGGGTGGATTCCCCAACGATCCGAGTGCGCAGCAGGCCCTGCCGATCCACAATGAAGGTCATGGGTAGGCCCATCACCCGATAACCGCGCATCACGTCGCCGCGCTGATCCAGCAAAATGTCGTAGGAAAGCCCCAGCGGCTTGATAAAGGCGCGCACGGTTTCCGGTGGCTGGGTCACATTGACAGCCAGAATCACCAGGCCGCGGTCGTGGTAACGGCGGTAAATCGGCTCCAGCGCCATCATTTCGCTGCGGCAGGAAGGACACCAGTCGGCCCAGAAGCGAATTGCCACCACCTTGCCAGCATACTGATCGGGGAAACGGACCTCGGCGCTGTCGAGCTGCGCCAGCGTAAAGGGCGGGGCGGGCGCGTTCAACCGGATGACGGAGAAATCCTGCTCGCAACCAGCCAGCAGGGCGGCCAGCAAGAAGAGAAAACGATAGTGGTTTTTCAGCATCACCCAGATCCTAGCAAGAGGAGATTCGACCGCAGGATGGCCCAGGTCGCCACACCATAAAACAGGCCAAAGCCCAGCAGCGCCAGGCCAGTCCAGCGGCGGGTTTCTACGGGAATAACGGTGCGCAGGCTGGCGATGGAGCGAAACGGTGCCAGCAGGCCCGCGCCCATGCCCAGGGCAGTGGCAGTGAATAAGGGCGCATACAGCGCATAACCCACATAGCTATAACCAGATTTCAGCAAGCAAAACGGGCAGTGATGATGCGGGCTTTCATACACATACAGGGACAGAAAGGAAATAATAGCGGCAATCGCGACGCCAAAGCCCAACGCGCTGATCCCTGCAAACCAGGGTCCCAAGCTTGGCCAGCGTAAGAACGCTAGGCCAACCGCTGCCAACGCCAGCGCAACGCTATAGAACACGAGCAAGGTCGGCCCAGGCGGCAAGCTCGCCAGTTCCGCCGCGACGCCTCGGCTGGCCGAGCTGAACAGCGAACCGCAGCAAGAAGTAATGACTTCCGGCTTCAGTCCGAGAAAATAACCGGTTTGTGCTGCTCCTTCCGCCACGGTCAGCGGCGCCATCAACAGCAACAATGCATATTTCACCCGCACCAGCGGATAGTCATAGCCCTGTTGATCGACCCGGTTGAGCAACAGCCACAGCGCTGCCAGAAAGAAGACCGTCATTTTCAGTAACAGGGTGGGGAAGCCCAGCGCGTTGACGTTCAAGACGCCGGTGGCGCACATCGCGCCGACGAACTGACTGGACAGATTTTCGGCGGCATGCACGAACAGCAGCAACGACAGCAATTCCGCGCCCAGCGCCCAGCCCAGCAGCGTAGAAATCAGATAAGTCTGGCGTTCTAGCCGGAGCTGCTCCTCGCTGCCGCTGGCGATGTCCCAGTGCCGCAGAATGCGCCAGGCAAACCCGCTAGCCAGCAACACCGCACCGACCACGCACAGGGCGATGAGTTGCAAGGCAAGCAGGGCGGAGGTCATCAACAATGCTGGTCTCCAGCCAGTTGGCCATCGCGCAGCGTAAGCACGCGGCGCACGAGCGCTGTCTCAAGCACCAACGGATCGTGACTACTGATGAAGATGGTGCGGCCTTGCGCGGCCAGCTCGCCGAGCAGTTGCAAAACTTCGCGAGACAGCGCGCTATCGAGATTGGCGGTCGGTTCATCCGCGATCAGCACAGCCGGATCGTTGATGAGGGCGCGGGCCAGCGCGGTGCGTTGCGCTTCGCCGCCAGACAGCCATTCCACCCGGCTGGCGGCTTTTGCCCCTAGCCCGAAGCGCTCAAGCAAGACGTGGGCGGCGGCGGTCAGTTCGCGGTGCGGTCGGCCCAGCGGATAAGCCGGCAGCATAACGTTTTCCAGCACGCTCAAGCCCCGGATCAGATGAAATTGCTGGAACACAAAGCCGAAGGTATGCCGCCGCACTGCGGTCAAAAAGCGTTCCGGCAGATTTGATAACAGCCGACCGTTGAGCGTAATCCGTCCGCTGCTGGGCCGAGCCAGGCCACCGAGCAGAGTCAACAGGGTGGTCTTGCCGGAACCGCTGGGGCCCTGGAATACCGTGATGCCGCCGGATTCTAAGCTCAGGTCGATGCCGCGCAGCGCCTGGCATTCGTTCGGTTGATGCTGGTGGAAAATCTTGCTGACCTCGGTAAGCTCAATCATCCGCGCATTACGGCGTCAGGATCGGTGGTCGCGGCGCGCCAGATTGGGATCAGGGTGGCGGCCAGATAGGGCGCAACGGTGGTCGCCAGCAGTACCAGCAGTTGTTCGAGATTGACTGCCGGCGTCAGTCGGAATGTAGGATACAGCACGGCCCAACCTTTGAGCACTGGCGCGAACCAGGTGGTTCCGCCGTAAAAGACCTGGAACCAGGCCAGCGTGTAGCCGGTCAAGAACGCCGTCAGCGACAGCAAGGCACCTTCCCAGAGCTTCATGCGCAGAATATCGCTGGTTTCCCAGCCAATCGCCTTGAGAATGCCGATCTCGCGTTTCTCCTCGGCGCTAAGACCAGCGGCCTGGTTCCACGCCAAGATCGCAAACGCCAGCAGCAACACGCTCAAGATCACAAACAGCAGGCCTTCCCGCCAACTGAACACCGCCTCATAGGTGCGCAGCATTTCCGCTCGTAAAATGGGACGGCTGTCGGGCAAAGCGAGGGCGATTTTTTCTGCCACGGTGCGCGCCTCGCGCGGATTGCGCACCGTCAGCGCGGCATCGGTGTACACGGCGGGCGGCAGCGTGAACAGAGCGCGGTAGCCCGCTTCGGAAAGCAGCAGCAAATCAGCGCTGAGCAGTTCCGAGGCTGATTCCAGCACACCGCTAATTTTAAGCGGCAGCGCCTGACCGTCGGCGGCGCGCAGGCCCAGATAATCGCCGCGATCCAGCTGGCGGATCCGCGCCAGCGCCGATCCGACGATGATTTCATTGGCCGCCAGTTGCCGTTCCGGAGCAACTATTAAGGTGTAGTTGGCCTGCACCGCCGGATCGTAGTAGTAGCCCCACAGTCGCCCCTGTACGGCGCTGACGCCTCGAATGTGGCGCAGCGTATCCAGCCAGGCGACGGGTAGCAGATCGTGCCGTCCGGCGACCAAGCGCTGGACGACTACCTCCGGCGCGTCTTGCAGCAGAATCGCCGCTTCCCGCCGCAAGCCCTGGCTGAACAAGATTACGGTGGCGAGCAGGAAGACCAACAGGGTATAAACCAGCAGTAAGCCGAGGTTACGGGCCTTGCGGCGCAGCAAGGCCGCTACGGTGTAGTCCAGCAGATAACGCTGACGTTCCAGAAAGCTGCGCATTAGCGCATCAATGGCCAGGGAACCGGAACCGCGAAAACTGTATCCCAGGGAGCTTGGTGGAGGTCTAGGCACTGCAATCTACTCACGAGGATCTCGCATTGATGAACAAAAAGATCGTTTTGCTGTTGTTGCCGCTGTTCTGTCTAGGCGCTTGCGCGGTCACGCCACCGCAGGGCGTAACCCCGGTCACCGGTTTTGAGTTGAACCGTTATTTGGGCAAGTGGTACGAAATCGCTCGGCTCGATCATTCCTTTGAGCGCGGTCTGAGCAACGTCAGCGCCACTTACAGCTTACGGGACGATGGCGGCGTCAAGGTGTTGAATCGCGGTTATAGCAATCAAACCGGTACCTGGCAAGAAGCGGAAGGCCGCGCGTATTTTATCGGAGAGCCGACCGTGGGTTCGCTCAAGGTGGCTTTCTTTGGCCCCTTTTATGGCGGCTATCACATCGTTGCCCTGGACCGGGTCGATTATTCCTATGTGCTAATCAGCGGCCCCAGTCGGGATTATTTATGGCTATTGGCCCGCAGTCGCCAGTTAGCGCCGCCGGTGCGGGATGCCTTGCTCCAGCAGGCTAAAGCCCTGGGCTTCGCCACCGAGCAGCTCATCTGGGTGCGGCAGGATCGGGACGATGCCTGAACCCGCAACTGCGCCGGGGCGGAGGTTGATCTTTATAGCCGCTGCTCAGTCTCTTAAGGTACCCAGGAATTGCACGATGCGGGCGCGCTCTTTGGGATCGGCCAGGCCCAGCAGGGTTTTTTTGGTGCCGGGCAGGAAACGATCGGGCGCGCTGAGGTAGTCATTCAATTCTGACTCGCTCCATACGCCGCCCGCCGCCAACAGGGCGTGCGAATAACCGTAACCCTTCCCCCCGGCTTTGGGCGCGCCAACAATACCCCACAGACTGGGGGCGACGCGCAGCGGGCCATTCTTTTCCACGCTATGACAAACCACGCATTGCCCGGCAGGTCCGTCCAGCCCGACGGGCCGGGCGGCGTAGCGGTACTCTTTAGCCGGGTCTGGCGTCGCCAGCAGCGAGAATAGGCCGGCGGTGGGGTGGATGATCCACAGCGAGCCGCCGACCGTCACCAATGCGAAGACTATGGTCAGGATGGGTTGTAGCGGATACTTTTGCATGGCGCGTCCTCTCGGTGTTCATTCCTGAACTATAGTTCAAATCATGATCGCCAGGGGTTTTTGCCCTTTTCCTTCCAAAAATCAGCAGGAATCCATGGCGCATAGGCAACGAGAGGGATAAGGGGATGGTTTATGGTCGAGCGACGCAAAGCGCTACCCGGCATTCACTGTCTTGAATGCAGCTTCCGGCAGGGGAATGAATGGCAGGTATTAACTGAGGAAGAGCTGATCCGCCTCGCCCGCGCTAAGAAATGTCGGATGTATCGGGCTGGCGAGCCGATTTATGCGACAGGGGAGCCAAGCCACGGGATTTATTGCATCGCCGCAGGCGCGGTGGCCATTCGCAAGGTGGATACACACGGTAACGCGGTCCTGGTGCAACTCGGTTATCCGGGGGATACATTAGGTTATCGGGGCCTGCTGCTGGATGAACCGCGTTGTTCCAGCGCCGAAGCACTGGGGCCGAGTAGAGTTTGTTTTATCGATAAGCAACTCATCCGGTCACTGCTGGAACAAAACGCCATCCTGGGATTGCAATTTTTGCGGCGAGTCGCTGCCGATCTGGATGACGCCCACACCAAGTTGGTGCAAAACGCCACCTTTTCCAATCGCACCAAATTTGTCCATTTATTATTGGTACTGATGAACCGTCACGGCCACACCGCGACCGACGGCAGTCGGGTGATCCAGTTACCGCTCTCGCGCCGCGATCTAGCCTCCATGATCGGTGCACGCCATGAAACCCTGTCGCGGATTATCAGTCGCCTGGAGGAAGACGGTCTGGCGCGTTTTTCGGGGCGCACCGTGCATGTCACCCGACCTGGTTCGCTGCTTGACGAAATCAGACCGCCGTTGTTGAGTTGACCACGACCCGAAAGCGCTCTAGCCGCACTGGCCATTGGATGGCGCGACCTAGCTCATCAGAATGTCTTTGCATAAATCCCTCCCGCTGGAAAGCCCATCATGCGCACCGTAACCCAGCAGCTTTTGCTTTACGAGGCCACGGCTTGGCATCAGCAGGGCTTGATCGACCGGCCCTTGCTGGATCTACTGCGCCAACGCTATGCCCAACGCAGTGAGTATCTGGCGACGATTTTGAAATGGCTCGGCCTTTTTGCCATTTTGCAACTGGGTTTGGCCGTGCTGGCCTTCATTGCTTTGTGGGCCCAGTCCGCAGCGGTGGCGACGCTCTTGCTGGGGGCGGTCAGTGCCGGGCTGTGGTATGGCGGTGTGCGGCTGGCCACCGATCCGCGTCGGCTTTACCCCTACACCGGTGCGGTGTTGGTGACGGCCAGTCTGGCGGCGGTTTTTGGTGTGCTGGTGTTGCTGGTCAATGCAGTCAACGGTGCGCCTGAGGGCCGAACCGTTGCGGCGCTGTTGCTGTTGACGGGTACGCTTGGGGTGTTCACCGCCTATCGCTATCATCTGCGCTGGCCGTTACTCTTGGCCCTGCTTTTGATTTTCCACGCTTTGGGCGCTTGGCACCGCTATGGCGGACACGGGGCCTATTTCGCCGCTATTCACAATCCACAAGTCATGGCGCTCATTGCGCTCATCGTGACCGGGTGGGGTGTCTGGCACGAGCGCCATCTGGAGCTTGGGCCGCTGCGACGTTGCCTCGGCTTTGGCGGGCTTTATCTGATCTTCGGTCTGCTGTATCTCAATCTGTCGTTGTGGTTCCTCACCTTGCCCAACGGTCCGTTGGTTTGAGTTTTGACGTTCACGGCGGCAGGCAGCGCGCAGATCATCATGGGCGCGCGCCTGCATGATGCTCGTTTCACCGGTTTCGGCATCGTGTTCTTGGCCATCAATCTCTATACCCGCTATTTTGAGCATTTCTGGGATCGGCTCGCGCTGGGGCTATTTCTCCTGCTGGGCGGCGCGCTGGCCTTGGCTCTGGGCTATGTCGGCGAGCGCTGGAGTCAGAGGGCGCTGGTGGAGCCGCTGCGGTGAACCCACAAAGCCGCAATCGTCAGCTCAGCCGGGAGCTGGATGAGCTGCTGCGCGAAGGTCTGCTCAGCGCTACGACCCACGCCCAACTGCGGCAGCGCTATCCAACCCAGGGTTGGGATTGGCGGTCACTGGGCCGCTGGTTTTTGCTCTTCGGCGCGCTCAGCGTGATAGCCGGCCTGGCGATTTTGGGCCGGACGTTGTTCGACTTTACCCTGGAAAAACTGGCAGTGGTGCAGGGACTAGGGATATTGGCCAGCTTCGGCGGCGCGTACTGGCTGAAGCACAATCGTCCCAGTCTTGCATGGAGTGCAGCTAGCTTGGAATTGTTGGGCGGATTAGGATTGATCGGCCTGACTTTCAATCTGGGCGCGATCCTGGCGACTGGCTCCGGTAATTGGCCAGCGTTGTTGCTGATTGACTTGGTTTTATTAATCGGTTTGAGCTACGAATTGCGTAATGCCTGGCTGCTGACCTTGAGCGCCGTGGTGTTCTTCTGCTGGTTCGGCGGGTTTACCGGCTATGCCTCCGGCTGGGGCGCCTACTGGTTCGGCATGGGCTATCCCTTGCGTTTTCTGGCTGCTGCCGTGGTCATTGTAGCCATCGCGGTGATTCACCAGCAAAGTGAGAGCGGACCGTTGGCACCGTTTCGCGGTTTCTTTAAGGTTTGGCTGTCGAGCGGTTTGTTCTTCGCCGAAATGGCGCTGTGGCTGTTGTCCCTGTTCGGCAATTTCAATCTGGAAAATCAGCGGTGGCATTTGGCCAGTGGGGCGGAACTGCTGGTGTTCAACGGCTTCTGGGCGGCGCTGAACGTGGCATTGATCGGCCTGGGTGCGCGCCTGGCTCTGCGTATGCTGACGGCTTACGGGGCCACCTTCCTGATTATTCAGCTTTACACGCTGTTCTTCGCGCATCTCGCCAGCGCTTTAGGCTTGCCGCTTAGCTTGTTGGTGGCGGGCGGCGGTGCGCTGGCGCTGACCTTTTACCTGGAGCGGTGGCGTCGGGAGCGAGGAAGGGCCGAGACGGCTGGCGATTAGCTCGAATTGGGCGCGTCGGGATACACAATCCGCCGACAAAGGACGCCGCCCGCTTGCGTGCTCAGCGCCGCCATAACCTGGGGCAAATCGGCGAAAGCGCTTTCACCGTCGATCAGCGCCTCCAGCACCGGATCGGCCAGCAAGCGCATGACGGTGGCCATGCGCCGCCGATGATCCCAACGACCGCGTTGCGCGGCGGCCAGGTGGCCGACCTGTGAGCTTTTCAACAACAGCCGCTGGCTGTGAAACGCCTCACCCAACGGCAGCGGCACCGACTGGGTCCCAAACCAACTGGCTTCTACTACGGTGGCTTCAAAACCGGCCAGCCGAAGCGCCAGCGCCAGCCCAGCGGGCGCGCCACTGGCGTGAATCACGCAATCCTGCCGACTTTGCGCCTGTTCTGGTACAGCGAAAGCGACGCCGAGCCGGGTTGCGATGCCTTCCTTGGCCGCGTCGCTATCCACCAATTGCACACTACAGCCCGGCAAGCGCCCTGCCAGATACGCGCTCAGGCAGCCGACCACGCCAGCGCCGATCACGGTGATGCGGTCGCCCAGGCGGGGCGCGGCGTCCCAGAGCACATTGAGCGCGGTTTCCAGGTTGGCCGCCAGCACCGCCCGCCCCGGCGGAACGGCTGCTGGCAGCGGGGTCAACGCAGTGGTTGGAGCCACATAGCAATCCTGATGGGGATACAGACAAAACACAATCTGTCCGCACCAGCCGGGCGGCCCGGCTTCGACCCGGCCGACACTGCTATAGCCGTATTTTACCGGCGCGGGAAAATCGCCTTGCTGGAATGGCGCACGCAGGGCGTGATACTGACTGGGGGGCACCGCGCCGCGAAAGACCAGGCTTTCGGTGCCCCGGCTGACGGCGGAATACCATGTCCGTACTCGCACCTGCTCCGGGCCAGGTGTCGCTAGCGCTTCCAAGCGAATCTCACCGCAGCCCGGGGCGGCTAACCAGAAGGCGTGCGCCCAGATTCTATCGTCTGTCATAATCCACCTGATGGCCTCCTCGCGCTTGCCATATTCATTGCATTGATGCGCTCGTTCATCCAACTCCCGCCCCCATCCCTGCGTACTAGCGCTTTACGCCACAGCGTCGCCGTGTTTCTGTTGTTGGCCGGGCTGGCACTGGCCTTGGTGGCGCTGTTCCAGCTGCCGCCCAGCACCATCTGGCAGGCGCTTGGCCTGTTCGTGGGCCTGCTGGCTGTGGTGGTGCTGCCTTTTTTGCATCGGCATCAGCCCTTGACCCGCTTTGGCCCGGCCAATGGCGTGACGCTGCTGCGCGCCGGAATCACCGCACTGATCGGCGGGTTGCTGGGGCAGCCGCCGGAATGGCCTGCCAACGTGGCCTGGCTCGTCGCGGCGCTGGCCGGCATAGCATTGGCGCTGGATGGCCTGGATGGCTGGCTGGCGCGGCGTGGCGGTTGGCAGAGCGCCTTTGGGGCGCGCTTCGACATGGAGGTGGACGCCTGCTTTATTCTGATTCTGGCCGTGCTGGTACATCAGGCGGAAAAAGCCGGTGGCTGGGTGATCCTGTCGGGCCTGTTGCGCTACGGTTTCGTCGCTTTGAGCTACGTGCTGCCGTGGTTAGCGCAGCCGTTGCCGCCGCGCAAGCGGCGACAGGCGATCTGTGTGGCGCAGACCGCACTATTGGTGCTGTGCCTGATTCCGCTGTTGGTTCCGCCCTGGACGACCGGGTTGGCAGCCAGCGCTTTAGCGCTGCTGGTGTGGTCTTTCACCGTGGATGTGCTCTGGCTGGCCCGTCAGGCGCACGCAGCGTGGTAAGCGGAGAAGAAGCGGGGAAATCGGTAGCGGACGCCTGGTGGCTATCCAGCACCCGCAGCAACAGTGGTCCCAGAGTCTCAATGCCGCCCCATGCTTGCGCTCCCGGCGTCATACCCGCCTGAAATCCCACCGCTTGCAACGCCGCGATCAACTCCGGGTTACGGGAAAAAATATGCACCGGTGTTTGCCAGGAAATGTCGCGGCCCCCGACGATAGCCGGCGGCTGATGGTCGCCCAGCGCCACGATCAGCGTATTGGCGGGCGCATGGCGGCGCAGATAACCGTCCAGCACCTGCAGGTTATAGCGGACACTGGCGATATAAGCCGCAGCCAGCGCCGCACCGTCCAGGCGCTCGCTCAGGCCGCCGGTCGCAGCATGGGGAGGCGGCTCAGGCAGGGCTGCTAACTGGCCCCAATCCGCTTGGTAGGGTGGCGTAGGGGCGAAGGGCATATGGCTGTTAATCGTCGGAAAGAACACGAACAGCGGGCGGCGGTCGGGGAGGGCAAGCTCGGCTTGGTGCAGACGATAGAGACTGTATTGATCGGGAATCGCCCAGCCGCCGTAGGCCGGGCCACGATAATCCAGCCACGCCGCATCCAGGATGGCGCTAAAGCCATAGAACTGCCCTTCTGGCCAGGCATGGCGCAGTCCTGGCATCAGCGCCACCGTACGATAGCCAGCAGCGGCGAAGCGCTTGACCAGCGTGGGACGGGTCGAGGCCAGCAAATCGCGGTATCGGCTCGGGTCGGCGATGCGTACCCCGGAGAGTAGGCTGGAATGCGCCAACCACGACAAGCCGCCGAAGGTGCTGGATTCAACCCGCGCCGTCGCCATGCGCCAACCGCTGGCGGTTAGAGTGTGTTCTAGCGCTGCAAAATCACCCACCAGTGGAGCAGCGAAGCGGGGGTCATCAAATATCAGCGCGCCCTGCGACTCGAAAAAAATAACGAACACATCGCCCTGGCCGAATCGGCTCAGGTCTGAATCGGGTAGGGGCGCGGCTGTGGCTAACCAGCGGTTATCGCGCCACACGGTCGCGGCCAGCACACTGCGGAGTTGCCCAACCAACATGGGGGTGACCGGCAGCGAGAACGCATACTCAGTTGGCAGGCGCGCACTCAGGCAACCAGCGCCATACGCGCTCAGCAGGGCCAGCGCCAGCGCGCCGAGCGCGTAACGGGTGGGTGGCTGCGTCAGCGCAGTTAATAAAACCCTCACTGCCCAGCGCAGGACCAGGAACAGGGTCGCCAGCAAGGCCAAGAGCGCCAGGCCACCCAACAGGATCCACCAACCGGCTACTTGATCCAGCAACAGGTTAGCGACCGCTGGAATATGCGGCGCATCCCAATAAAGATCGAGCGAGCGGCCCATCAGCGCCGGAGCTGTGACATCCAGATAGCGTCCCAGCGTCAACAGGATGAATGTGGCCAGCACGCCGTTGTGCCATCGGGGGCTGTTGAGATCCCACCAGGCGGCGGCGAGCGCCAGCCCCAACAGCAGCACGGTAAAGTCCAGCGACAGTTCGGGTGTCCAGCGCACGCCTGCTGTCGGCCAGCGGTTGTGAAAGGTCAACGCCGAATTGAGCAGGAAAAGCGCCAGTAACCACGCCAGAGCGCGTACCGAGCCGCTCAAGCGCCACCGATCCCGCCGCGCTGCAATGCTCATGCGGGGCTGGTGCTTCCAGCAGGGCGCGGCGCACTCGCGCTGCCATTCGCCAGAGCGCGCATCAGTTGGGCCGGGCTGCGGTGGCGTTATTAGTCTGCCACTCCCGCGCCAGTTGCCGGGCGCGATTCAGATCGGGCTCATTCATTTGGCTGGTGAGGGTGTCCAATGGCTGGTTCGCACCCACATAACCGCCGGATACCGCCAGATTCAGCCAGAGGTGTGCCTTGACCACATCGCGCTCGACCCCCTGGTTGCCATTGCTGTAGAGCATACCCAAGCCATACTGCGCCAGCGGCAGCCCAGCGGTGGCGGCTTGTTCAAACCAGTGCAGGGCTTGGCGATCGTCGCGGGCTACGCCGCGTCCGGTGGCGTAGGCCAGGCCCAGCAGGAGCTGGGCCAGCGGTAGTTTTTGCTCGGCGGCTTTGCGATACCAGCTTGCCGCTTGGGCGTCGTCGCGCGGCAAGCCGCCTTGGCCAGCGGCGAATAGTAATCCCAGATTCAGTTGCGCTTGTGGCAAGCCCTGTTCCGCCGCTTTGCGATACCAGGCCGCCGCTTGGTTCTCGTCGCGTGGCGTACCTCGGCCAGTCGCATAAAACAGGCCAAGATTGCACTGCGCCGCCGTATCACCCTGCTGGGCCGCCTCACGAAACCAGCTCAGGGCCTGCCGGTCATCCGGCGTTAGGCCGCGCCCGGTCGCGTATAGGATGGCCAGCTTGAACTGGCTGGGGCGGTGGCCGAGTTGGGCGGCCTTGCGATACCACTCCGCTGCCGCGCCGTCATCGCGCTGACTGCTTTGGTCGCTGCCATACCAGTCCGCCAGGCGGTAAGTGGCTTCTAGATGGCCTTGTTCCGCAGCCTTGCGCAGCCAGTCCAACCCGGTGGTGACATTGCGCGGGCCACCCTGGCCCGCGAAGGCACGTTCGGCCAGCAGCACCTGGGCTTCCGCCAGCCCGCCGGTCGCCGCCAAGCTCAGCAACTCCGCTCCCTTGACTTCATTCAACTCGACCCCACGACCGTTCAGGTAGCCTTTCGCCAGCTCCAACTGGGCTTGGGGCAGCTTTTGATCAGCGGCGCGACGCAGCCACTGTAAGGCTTCCCGTTCATCACGCGCCACGCCGTGCCCCTCGGCGAAGATCCGCCCTAAATAATATTGGGCCAACGGCTGGTTCTGCTCGGCGGCGAGGCGGAACCATTTAAGGGCTTCGGTATCGCTGCGCGCCACGCCCTGGCCTTCGCTGTACAAGCGCCCCACGTTGGCTTGGGCCAGCGGCAGACCCTGTTCCGCCGCTTTACGAAACCAGCGGAATGCTTCCTCGGCATTGACCGCCACGCCGCGACCGTTCAACAGGCGCACGGCCAGGTTGTACTGAGCTTCGGCATGACCCAGTTCCGCCGCCTTGCGATACCAGCTTACCGCCTCCGGGTCATTAGCGCCCACCACGCCCCGACCGGTGGCGAGCATCGCGCCCAGACCGAATTGTGCGCCGGCATGGCCTTGTTCCGCTGCTTTGCGATACCAATTTACCGCTTCTTTGTCATTGCGGGTGACGCCTCGCCCACTGGCGTAATAATTGCCCAGTTCAAATTGCGCCCCAGCGTGACCTTTTTCCGCAGCCCGCCGGTAATAGCCCGCCGCTTCCCGCTCATCGCGGGTGATGCCCTGACCGCTGGCATATTTCTCAGCGAGCAGCGCCATGGCATCCGCGTTGCCCCATTCCGCTGCTTTCCGCAGCCAGAACAGCGTTTCCTTCTCATTGGGCGCGGCTTTGGGATTCGCTGCGTACAAGATGCCCAGTTGTAACTGGGCGTCGACATTGCCTTGCAACGCCGCCTTACGAAACCATTCTATGGCGCTGTTTTGGCTTTTCCCCACCCCTTGCCCGTTTAGAAACATTTTGGCGATCATGGTTTGGGCCAGCGGATCGCCTTGCTTGGCCCAGACCATGTACTCCTCAAACGCCTTTACGAAATCGCCACGCTGGTAGGCTTCAGCAGCGCTATTCACCACCGCATCGGGTGAGGTGGGGCGGGTGCTGCCGTAGTACCATTTGCCTTGGGCGTCCTGCCATTTCTGGATCGTCGGCTCAGCTTGCGGCTGCGGTGCAGCCTGAGCACCAGTGGCTAGTAGAATTAGCAGCAAAAACGCCTGTTTGCGCATGTTGTGCTCCACAGTCATCACGATGCGCCTGAGCTGAGCTTGCAAGCCAGGTGTTCGCGATTGCAAAACGATCTGGTAGTCTGAACGAGGCGTACTGCTGGGCTGTTTAACGCCGCCGGGCCGTTGCCTCGCCTTAAGTGTCTGGATTATTCTGAATGGTGCATTCATCATTCCCCTATCTATTCTCATTCCTCTATCCATTCTATCGATACGCGAGGCAATTCGCATGGCCGTCAATCTGCAAAAAGGACAGCGCATTAGCCTGGAGAAGGAGGCGGGGCGCGGTCTCAGCCAGGTGATTATGGGCTTGGGCTGGGGCATGAAACAGGTGCAAAGTCGCGGTTTTTTGGGTTTTGGAGCGGGTGCCCGTCAGGAAGCCGTGGATTTGGACGCGTCCTGCCTGTTGTTGGATGCCAGCGGCAAGCTGTTGGATACCGTTTGGTTCAGACAACTTGCAAGTCAATGCGGTTCTGTGCGTCACAGCGGCGATGACCGTTCCGGTGGTGGCGCGGCTGGGGCCGATAACGAACGCATCAGCATCGACCTTCAGCGGGTGCCGGCGGCGGTGCAGACCTTGATTTTTACCGTCAACAGCTTTAGCGGCGAAAGTTTCGCCGGTATCCCCAGCGCATTCTGTCGGCTTGTGGACGGGGCCAATGGCAGCGAGATCGCCCGCTTTGATCTCTCGCTGGAGGGTGGCCAGCATACCGGGTTGGTGATGACTAAACTCTACCGCCACAATAGCGAATGGAAGTTGCAAGCGATCGGCGAACATGCCAGCGGTCGCACCTTCCACGATTTGCTGCCCGCGTTGCAGCCCTACCTATAACCACTAACCACCCTATTGCCAGGAATCGCCCCATGGAAATGCAACCGGGCCAGAATATCTCGATCAGCAAACACAGCCCCGCGCCCGCCGCAGTGGAAATCGCCCTGAACTGGGATCCTGCCAGCACACCGTTGACGCTTGATTCCAGCGCCTTTGCGCTAACTGGCCAGGGCAAGGTGCGCGATGATAGCGATTTTGTGTTCTATAACCAGCTAGCGTTGGCGGGCGGCGGCATTCAGCGCGCAGGCGATGGCCGCGCCTTTACCGTTGTTTTTGCCCAGATCCCGGCGACTATCGAGCGCATCGTGGTGGCGCTAACCATCGATCAGGGCCAGCGGCGCGGGCAATCGTTCGGCCAATTGCAGCAGGTACGGGCTGAGGTGCGCGATGCGAGCAGTAAATCTGTGTTGGCAACCTTCCCGCTGGCGACCAAGATGATGGCGGAAACGGCGTTGATCGTGGGGGAGTTTTACCTACGCAATGGGGAGTGGAAGTTTCGTGCGGTTGGACAAGGCTTTGTCGGTGGGCTAGGGCCGCTGGCGCGGCAATACGGGGTGGATGTGGGCGACGACCCTGATGCGGGCGCGCCGTCGGCTGCCCCCGCTCCAGCCCAACCCGCCGCCCAGCCGCCGACTGTCCCCGCTCCGGCCCGACCCGCTGCGTCGCCGATTCGGCTGGAAAAAATCACCCTGGACAAGCGCAATCCCACCATTTCGCTGGCAAAGAAGGCGCAGGGATTCGGCGAAATCGTGGTCAATCTGAATTGGCATCAAGGCAGTGGCGGTGGCAAGGGTTTCTTCGGTCGCCTGACCGGCGGTGGCAAAATCGACCTGGACTTAGGATGTTTGTTCAAGATGCGGGATGGTCGAGCCGGAGCGGTACAGGCCCTGGGCGAATCCTTCGGCAGTCTACAGCAGCCGCCTTACATTCAGTTGATGGGCGATGATCGAAGCGGGGCCAGCGCGCAAGGTGAATTTCTGCATATCAATGGCCAGCATTGGAACGAACTGGATCGGGTGGTGATCTTTGCCATGATCTATGAAGGCGCGCCCAACTGGGCGGAAACCGATGCGGTTGTGACCTTGCAAGCGCCAGGTGAGCCCACCCTGGAAATCCGTCTCGATAGTCACCGCAATGATCAGCGCATGTGCGCTTTGGCCCTGCTAGAGAACCTCAGTGGTAATCTGAAGGTCACTAAACTGGTGGAGTATTTCCGCGATCACCGGCTGCTGGATCAGGCTTACGGCTTCGGCCTGCGTTGGGTTGCGGGCTCTAAGGACTAATCGTTGCCCTTCTTCGTCTCACTGGTCTTTTTCCTGGAGTAAAGCGTATGGCGCTCGAATGGTTGAAACAGCGGTACAGCGAAGTCACCGCCAATCTCAAAACCGAAGTCACGAAATTTAAGAATAAGAGTTTCTTGGAGGCCGTGGTGGCCGGTTGTGTGCTGGTGGCGCATGCCGATGGCGTGGTCCGACCGGAAGAAAAACAGAAGATGATGGGCTTTCTGCGTAATTCCGAGGTGTTATCGGCATTTAGCGTGGAAGAGGTGATTGGCCTGTTTGATAAATACGCCAAGCAGTTTGAGTTCGACCATCAGATCGGCAAAGCCAGCGTGCTGCAAATCGTGGGCAGGCTCAAGAGCAAGGACTCCGAGGCGCGATTGATGGTGCGGGTCTGCTGCGCCATTGGCGCTGCCGATGGCAATTTTGATGCCCAGGAAAAAGAGATGGTGCGGGCCATTTGCAATGAGCTGGGTCTCAATCCCAAAGATTTTGATCTCTAAGCGCGAGACCTCATGGAAAATCACATCGGTTACCCACTGGAAACCATCGCCATTTTTGCGGCGGTGGTGATTTTCTCGGTGTGGCTGGATTTGCGGCTGCACCGCGATGGCAAGGATATCAGCATCGCCAATGCGATGGCCTGGTCGCTGTTCTGGATTTTTCTGGCGATTGGCTTTTATTTTTACATCAAGATTCACCATGGCGCTGAATTTGCCGAGCTGTTTCTGGCGGGGTATATCCTCGAAAAATCGCTGTCGGTGGATAACTTGATGGTGTTCGTCGCCATCTTCGCCTCTTTCGGCATCAAAGGGGCCTTGCAGCACCGGATTTTGTATTTTGGTATTTTGGGCGCAGTGATTTTCCGTATGATTTTCATCGCGTTCGGCACTACGCTGTTCGGCCTGAGCACCTGGATCGAATTCGTCTTCGCCGCTATCGTGGCCTGGACCGGCTGGAAAATGCTGTCTGGGATCGGCGGAGATGATGAGATTGAAGACTATTCCGATCACTGGTCCGTGCGGATGACGCAGCGCTTGATTCCGGTTTTTCCACGGTTGCATGGGCATCATTTTCTGATCGGTCGGCACCAGGTCGAAGCCCTGGTGGCGCAGGATCCTGGCATTATCGTGGCCCGCAAGGCGGCGTTGTACGCCACGCCAATGCTGCTGTGCTTAGTGGTGATTGAGGTCTCCGACATCATCTTCGCCTTCGACTCGGTGCCTGCGATTATCGCGGTAACGCGGGAACCGTTGCTGGTGTACTCGGCGGTCATTTTCGCCATCCTGGGCCTGCGTTCGCTGTATTTTGTGCTGGCGGCGGCGCAGCGCTATCTGGTGCATCTGGACAAGGCGGTGGCGGCGCTGTTGTTCTTCATCGCCTTTAAACTGGCGTTGCAAGCCTCCAATCATCTGTTCCACTGGCCCGGCTTCAACATTTCCGCCAACCTCAGCCTGATGATCATCTTGGGTACGCTGGCGGTGGGCGTAATTGCCTCACTGCTGTTTCCGGCTCGCGAGGAACCAGCGGATAGCGACGTGGCGCGGCAGGCAAAAGTGGAGGAGAAAATCGAATCCCGCGAGCAGAATCTCTAAGGCATCCCATGGCGGCGGCCTGTCTGGTCGAGCGACCGGACAGGTTGTCATGGTGACGAGCTGATATCCCCTATTAGTATGCAATGGTAGGAGAACTCTTGAATGGCTATTTCTCTGAACAAGGGCGGTAAATTATCGCTAAGCAAGGAGGCACCGGACCTTAAGAAGGTTCTGGTCGGATTGGGCTGGGACGCGCGCGCCACGGATGGCACGGATTTCGATCTGGATGCATCGGCGTTTTTGCTAAACGCGAGCGGCAAGGTGCGCTCCGAGGCGGACTTTATTTTCTATAATCAGCTCAAGTCCAGTTGTGGCTCGGTGCAGCACACTGGCGATAACCGCACTGGAGCGGGGGAGGGTGATGACGAAGCCATCATGATCGACCTGGCCAAGGTGCCAGCGGATGTGCAGAAAATCACCTTTACCGTCACCATTCATGAAGCCGAAGCTCGCAAGCAGAATTTTGGCCAGGTGCAAAATGCGTTTATTCGCCTGGTGAACGCTGAGAGCAATGCGGAAGTCGCCCGCTATGACTTGGCCGAAGACGCTTCCACAGAAACGGCGATGATCTTTGGCGAGTTGTACCGCCATAGCGGTGAATGGCGGTTCGGCGCGGTGGGACAGGGCTACGCCGGCGGTTTGGCGGCCATGTGTCACCAGTACGGGATAAATGTCTAAGCTGTATCTATATTTTCGTGGCGAAAAGGTGACTAAGGCATGGCTATTTCTCTGCAAAAAGGCGGCAATGTTTCACTGAGCAAGCAAGCACCCGGGCTTAAAGTGGTGCGCTTCGGCCTGGGCTGGGATTTACGCAAGACTGACGGCAGCGAATTCGATCTGGACGCTTCAGCCTTTGTGCTCAATGTGGACGGCAAGGTGTTGAGCGATCAGCATTTCGTGTTTTACAACAACCCTAAGGATCCAGCGGGCGCGGTCGCGCATAAAGGTGATAACCGCACCGGCGAGGGTGCGGGCGATGATGAGGTCATCGAGATTACCCTGGCTTCCATGGAAGCCAGCGCCGCCAAGGTGGCTTTCGTCGTTACCATTCACGATGCGGAAGCCCGCAAACAAAACTTTGGTCAGGTGAGCAATGCCTATATCCGGGCCTTGAATGCGGATGGCGACCAGGAAATCGCGCGCTACGATTTGTCCGAGGATGCGTCAACCGAAACGGCGATGATCTTTGGCGAACTCTACCGTAATAACGAAGAATGGAAGTTCAAGGCCATTGGTCAGGGCTACGCCGGCGGCTTGGCAGCGGTGGCGCGTGACTTTGGGGTCAATCTCGGCTGAGGAGTTGAGTTGAGCTGAAAATGCCAGCGCACATGTAGCCCTCCAGTGCTCAGAAAGCCCACCCACTACGGTGGGCTTTTTTTAGGCAGCGCAGCTTAGCGTAGATCATCCAGCGAAGGGCGATCAAGAAGCACGAAACATCACCAGGTGGTCGATTTCCAAGCGGATGCCGATACGCTGGCCCAGCGTGTGGTTGTGATGGCTGGGCGCAAGGCACAGTAACCGCGCGCCGCTGGCTAACTTGAGGGTGTACAGAAAATCTGCGCCGCGAAATGCGCGTTCCACCACTTCCGCCGTCAGCGAACTTGCATCGTCATGGATCACGTCGTCTGGACGCACCAGCACTTCCACCGGATCGCCTGGCGCGTCATCGACCAGCGCGACGCCTTCGATAGCACCCAGCTCGGTACAAACCTGGCGGCCTTCTCCCATCCATCCGGCCAACAAGACACCTTGACCGATGAACCCGGCCACAAAACGGTCGGCGGGACGATGATACAGATTGTAGGCGCTGTCCCATTGCAGCAATCGGCCCTGGTTTAGCACGCCGATTTCATCGGCAAAAGCAAAGGCCTCGAACTGATCGTGACTGACCAGCAAGCCGCCGATGCCCTCACGCAGCAAAATGGCGCGAATCTCGCGCGCCAGCCCTTCCCGCAAGCTAACGTCCAGGCTGGAAAACGGCTCATCCAACAATAAAAGGTGCGGGCGTGGAGCCAAGGCGCGCGCCAGCGCCACCCGCTGTTGCTGTCCGCCGGAAATTTGATGTGGATAGCGCTTGGCATCCTCTTCCAAACCGATCAGCCGCAATAGCGCGCGCACGCGGCTTTGCCGCTCCCTGGCCTTCCAAGCCCGCAGGCCAAAAGCGATATTATCGGCGAGGGTGAGATGGGGAAACAGGGCCAAATCCTGGAACATCATCCCGATCCGCCGCTGCTCCGGCGGCAGGGTCCAACCAGACCGACTCAGTGCTTGCCCTTCCAAATGAATGGTGCCGTGCTGGACCGGTTCGAAACCGGCGATAGCGCGCAACAGCGTGGTTTTTCCGCAGCCGCTAGGACCCAGCAGACAACCAATGCCAGTCTCTTGCATCCGCAGCGACAGCGCTTGAATCACCTTTCGGCCTGGATAGGCGATGTCGATCGCGTTCAACTCAAGAAACGGTGGCATGCTCCGATCTCGCCCGGCTGATAGCGCGGCTGAGCAGGATGACCGGCCCAATGCCAGCCAACACGATGGTCAACGCAAAACTGGCCGAATCCGCCAGCCGTTCGTCCGCCGCCAACTCGTAGGTCCGCACGGCCAGCGTATTAAAGTTGAAAGGCCGCAGGATCAGGGTAGCTGGCAATTCCTTGAGCACATCGACAAATACCAGCAACAAGGCGACCCACAAACTACCGCGCAACATTGGCAGGTGCACTCGACCCAAAACCTCTCGCGGTGACGAACCCAGCGCGCGGGCTGCATCGTCCATGCTGGGCCGGATTCGGCTCAAACCCGCCTCGACGCTTTGCAAGGCCACCGGCAAAAAGCGGGCACCATAAGCGAATAGCAACGCGACCGGGGTGCCGCTTAACACCAAGCCGGTGGAAACACCGAACCACGCCCGCGCCCAGCCGTCCACGCTCCGATCAATGACAGCGAACGGTAGCAATACCCCGATGGCGACCACCGTACCGGGCACTGCATAGCCCAAGCTGGCGGCGCGCACCGTAAGCCGCACCAGCGGATGCGGCCGCAACCGTAAGCCGTAGCCCAACAACAACGCTAGCAGCAAAATCAGCAAGGCCGCACCCGCAGCCAGTAGCAGGCTATGCGCTAATAGCGGCCAGAAGCGCTCATCCATCACCTGCATCGCAGTCCGCAGCGCCCAAAGCGCCAACTGGGCCGTTGGAACCACAAAGCCGAACAGCAGCGGAAGCAGGCAGATCACGCCAGCCAAGCGACCGCTTCGACCGGTCAACGGTTGTCGGCGCGGGCGATAGTACCGGTTGCCGGCATGATGGAAGCGCGCCCGCCGCCGCGAGAGGCGCTCGAACGCTAGCAGGGCAAACACAAACAGTAGTAACTGAGCGGCCAATTGGGCCGCCGCCGCCGCGTCGTTCATGCCGTACCAGACCCGGAAAATGCCGGTGGTGAAGGTGCCGACTCCGAAATACTGTACCGTGCCGTAATCGGCTAAGGCTTCCATCTGTACCAGCGAGACTCCAGCGATCAGCGCTGGTCGGGCCATCGGCAGCGAGACAGCGATAAAGCGCCGCCACGGCCCCGCGCCAAGGGTGCGGCTCACTTCTAATACCGCCACCGACTGATCGAGAAACGCCGCCCGCGCCAGTAAATAAACATAAGGATAAAGTACCAGCGCCAGCATGATCACCGCACCAGGCAGCGAGCGGATTTCGGGAAACCAGTAATCCTGGCGGGCCCAGTGGAAACTCTCCCGCAATGCGGTTTGCACCGGGCCGGCGAAATCCAGTAAGCCAGTGTAGGTATAAGCGATGATATAGGCGGGAATCGCCATTGGCAGCAAGAGCATCCATTCAAACAGCCGTCGGCCGGGAAAGTCGTGGAGGCTGACCAGCCAAGCGGTGGGTACGCCGATCAACAGCGCTCCTGCGCCGACGCCGATCATTAACAGCAGGGAATTGATTACATAATCCGCTAGCACAGTCTCGGCCAGATGCCGCCAAACCGCGCCCGCCGGTTGCAAGGCCGTCAGTAAGACCGTCAGCACCGGTAACGCTAAACAAAAAGCAGCCCCCACCACGAGCAGTGACCCGCAGTCGAGGCCGAGCCAGCGCCCTTGCCGCCACCGAGTCGTTTTCGGTTCGGCGGTGGGAGGCGTGGTTACCGGGGACTCAGGATTGAGCGCAACCCGGTCGAGGGAATCATTCACATGCGTTGTGGACGTGGGTTTCTGTCCATCCCGTATGCGCTACGCCGAGAGCGTTGTGCAAACGGGGATGGCGAAAACCGGCGGCTTACTTCCATCCGGCTCGATCCAGCAAGCGCACAGCGGCAGGGTTTAGGACGCCCAATTGGGCGACGTTGAGGGTATCGGCCTTGAACTCGCCCCACGCCTTGAGCGTGGCACTGGGTGCGATGGTTGGATTGACGGGGTATTCGTTGTTGGTTTCTGCATACCAGCGTTGTGCGGCGTCGCTGGCCATGAATTCCAAGAGTTTGATGGCGTTGGCGCGGTTGCGGGCATGGGCGGTGACGCCGGCCCCACTGACGTTGACGTGAACGCCGGTGGTTGTGGCGTTTGGCCAGAACACGGCGACCTTGGCGGCGGCTTGCTGTTCCGCCGTATCACTGGAATGGACCATGCCGCCCAGATAATAGGTATTGGCCAAGGTGACATCGCACTCACCGGCGGCGACGGCCTTGATCTGATCGCGGTCGCCGCCTTTGGGTGGACGGGCGAAGTTAGCGACCAAAGCCTTGGCCCAGGTTTCGGTTTTCGCTTCGCCATGATGGCTGATCATTCCGGCGACCAGCGATTGATTGTAGATGCTATCGGAAGAGCGCACGCACACCTTACCCTTCCATTTAGGATCGGCCAAGTCCTCATAAGTGGAAAGATCTGTGGCCTTAACCCGGTCCTTGGCGTAGAGAATCGGTCGCGCGCGCACCGACAGGCCGTACCAGTAGCCATCAGGATCGCGGTAGGCGGCGGGTATGCGCACATTCAGGAGTTCTGATTGGACTACTTGCAGCACGCCGACTTCCCGCGCGATGGCCAAGCGACCAGCGTCGGTGGTCAGCATCAGATCGGCTGGGGTATTCAACCCTTCGCTTTGCAAGCGCTGCAACAGGGCTTCCTCTTTGCCGGTCACCAGGTTGACCGTGACGCCGACCTGTTTGGCAAAATCATCCAATAGCGGCTTGATGAGGTCCTCCTTGCGGGCGGAGTAAATATTGACCTCGCCGTCGGCTAGCACCGGTGTAACCGTAAGGCCGGAGATCAGCATTAAAACCGAGCAAAGCACCAGGCGCTTGCATGAGTTGGTCATGGGAAACTCCACCAATTTGAGATCATGAAGTAAATGATATAAATTATCATTTGTTCTGTAAAGTTCACTTCTAATAAATAAAATAGCCTCTCAGGCGCCGACTCCAGCCGAACGGCGGCAGCAACAGCCACAGCGACCACCCACCACGTCGATGGGGGCAAAGCTGGGCAAAACGGCGGCGGGTCAGCCGGTTGAGATAAAGGCGCGCTCAGCCTTCCCGCGTGGCGAAGTCGATGCGCGGATCAACCCAATGATAGGTGAGATCGCTGAGCAAATTGAGCAGCAGGCCGATCAAGCTGAACACGTACAGCGTGCCGAATATCACCGGATAATCGCGTTTGATCACCGCCTCGAAACCCAGCAGGCCGAGGCCGTCCAGCGAGAAGATGACTTCGATCAGCAGCGATCCGGTGAACAGCATCCCGACCAGCGTGGCCGGAAAGCCAGCGATCACTAGCAACATGGCGTTGCGAAACACATGGCCGTACAGCACCTGCCGTTCGTTTAAGCCCTTAGCGCGGGCGGTCATCACGTATTGTTTGTTGATTTCATCCAGGAAGGAATTTTTGGTGAGCATGGTCAACGAGGCGAAGCCACCGATCACCATGGCTGTCACTGGCAAGGTGAGATGCCAGAGGTAATCGACGATGCGCGCTGGCCAGCTTAAATCCGCCCAGTGATCCGATACCAATCCCCGCAGTGGAAACCAATCCAGATAGCGCCCGCCGGCGAACACGATGACCAGCAGGATGGCGAATAGAAAGGCCGGGATGGCGTAACCGATGATCACCGCCGCGCTGCTCAGTATGTCGAAGCGCGAGCCGTCGCGCACCGCCTTGGCAATCCCCAGCGGAATGGAGATTAGATAAATCAGCAGCGTGCTCCACACGCCGAGCGAGATCGACACCGGCAGTTTATCCAGCACCAAGTCCAGCACCTCCCGATCCCGAAAATAGCTGCGGCCCAGATCGAAACTTAGGTAATCGCGGATCATCCGCCCGAACCGCACGTAGGCGGGCTGGTCGAAGCCGAACTGGCGGTTGATCTCGGCGATGAAGGCGGGATCGAGACCTTGCGCGCCACGATAGGCGCTGTTGCCAACTGCACCGTGTGGCCCACCAGTGCTGCCTTTGCCGGCTTCTGCGCCCTCACCGCCGCCCACGCGGGCGGTAGCGGATACGGCGGTGTCTTTGAGTTGCGCTAGCAGTTGCTCCACCGGGCCGCCGGGCGCGATCTGGACGATGGCGAAGTTGATGGCGATGATGCCGAACAAGGTCAGCGGGATCAGCGCGAGACGGCGCAGGATGTAGGCGTACATAAATTAAGGGGAGGTTTAGATTTTAGGTGGGTTTGCTTTCGCAAGATGTTGAGGGAAGACTCTGCTGCAAGGAATCGGCAAGTTGGCTTCTTGAAAGGTCGGAGTTTAAGCGATAAGTGAGTAAAATCGATGAAGAGGTAGCTTACTCCACTCATGCCATGGATTTTTGCAAGATGTGCATAAGGCGGCTGAAATGCTGTATAGAGTGTGCTATGTAGCTATAAATATATTTTATAATCAATAGCTTGATGGATTTATAGCTGTCAATGTGTAGATATGAAGAAACCGTATAATCACTTGTTAGGGCGCACGGTGCGCGTAGATCTCTCGGAGCAGTTGGTGCATCTGACGCGAGGCACGTTGCAGGAAGCTGAGACCGCATTCCGCAGCATCGTTGGAGAGCGGCAGTTGCGGGGAAGCAGCAACGGTGTCCGTGGTGGCCACAAAGTCGTCTGCTTCAGCGAGGCGCCGATTGATGTTCTTGCGAAGCTGTTCTCAAGTACTGCGCACGATTTTCGGTACAGACCATTCGGGGTCATGGTTCCGAAGGCCTGGCTCTTTGATCACGGGGGCAGGCCAGTCATCTACCAACCAGAGCAGGACTTCGAACTCTTGCCGAACGAACTCCAGCATCGACATGTTCGCTTTGACAGACCTGGTGGTGAGAAAGACTTCACCTTTGAGCGCGAGTGGCGCGTCGCCACTAATGCGTTGCAGCTAGACCCTCGTGTGTGCACTCTGATCGTTCCAGATCGACAGTGGGACTACAAGCTAAGGGGTGAGCACGACGAGAAAGACATGAGAAAGGCCGCGGCACTTCGAATGAATCCATTCACGCGCATCAGCGCGTTCGAGTGGCACATCCTTGCTCTCGGGGATCTAGGGGCACGTTTTCCTCTCAACGACGATGCGCCCTAACCCCTCCATCGAGCGGACGCCCTACGGCACACTTCGTGTGCCTCCGGTCGCCGCTCATGTCGAACGTTAATCATTTTAAAACAGGCAGCCATGTTCGAACTTCGCTTCCCAGCATCAGAGCTTACGCATTGGGCCGCGCTCAACACCGATAAAGGCTATTTGCCATTTCAAAGCAGCATTGGCCCTGCTGTTTCCAAACGCGGCTATATGGAGCGTGCAGAGTTCTTGCAAATGTGCGCATGGAAATCGCCGCGCACAAAATCAAGATGCAAAACCAACAGCGAAGACTACATAAAAGAGGTCACAGCAGTGGCGCTCAGTTCTTCAAACGAGCAGTTGCGCATTCAGGTACTCACTTTGCTGTTTGGGGTCAACTGGCCTACAGCTTCTGTCATTCTTCATTTCTGCTCAAAAGAACCTTATCCCATCTTAGATTTTCGCGCACTCTGGTCGCTTTCAATCAACAAACCACCGCTCTACAATTTTCAGTTCTGGTGGGCTTACACCGAGTTTTGCCGGGCGCTGGCCAAGTCTCATTCGCTCACCATGCGAGAACTTGATAAGGCGCTCTGGCAATATTCCAAGAGCCATCAAAATGCCTAACAAGGCACTCCAGCCGACAGTCCAGCCTCCGCTTCGCTCCGGCTGGCCTGCGGCTG
>JBATSQ010000129.1:0-1505 GCA_049293375.1 Candidatus Contendibacter sp. | reverse complement strand
TGAGTAACGACGCCTGGTTCAAAAATTCGCTGGCACCGCATCAGCATTTACAAATTGTCCGCCTGCGGGCGCTGGAAGTGGGCCGCCCGCTGGCCCGCGCCACCAACACCGGAATTTCAGCCATCCTCGATGAACGCGGGCGGATTCAGGCGCGCGGTGCGCAGTTTCGGGCGGAAGTCATTCGCGGTGTTGTACAGCCGATGCGCGGGTCGACGCCTTATACCCGTTTTGGGGATGGGCCAGCGGTGGTGCTGTTGGGCGCTTGGTGGGCATGGGGGTTGTTCTTGGGCCGTCGGCATCGCAAAATCGCGCCATGAGCCGCCAAGCAACCCTCTCCCGCGCGCCACGGCCTGAGCCGAAAGGGCGTGGAGGTCAATGTCGCCAGCGCCCTGGTTTTAGCGGCGCTTGCCTGTTGGTGGCCAGCCTGTTGCTGGTGTCCTGCACCACGGCACCGCCGAGCAACGTCAACGATGCCTGCGCCATTTTTGCTGAGTATGAGGATTGGTTGCCTGCTGCTGAGGCCGCCAACCGGCGCTGGGGGGTGCCGCTGCCGGTGCTGCTGGCCATTATTTACTATGAATCGGCCTTTCGGGCAGATGCCCAGCCGCCGCGTCGCTGGATTCTGGGGTTCATCCCCGGCCCCCGCCCTTCTTCGGCATACGGTTATAGCCAGGCGCTGGACGGCACCTGGGAGCGTTATTTAGCCGCGACCGACAACCGAGGGGCTGACCGTGATGAGTTTGCTGATGCGGTCGATTTTATCGGCTGGTATGTGCACGAAACCGCCCAGCGTAACCGCATCGCCAAGAGCGACGCTTATCAACAGTATCTGGCGTATCACGAAGGCCAGGAGGGTTTCGCCAGAGGCACGTATCGGCAAAAACCCTGGCTGATGCAGCGGGCGGGGCAGGTGCGGCAACAGGCCGCCCGCTATCGTGCCCAACTCAGGCGCTGCGCGCCGCACACGGTGAGCTAGACACTATCCAGTTTGCGCCGTTCTTCCCAAGGCGCTGGCCAGTTTTCTCTTTACCGCCAAGTCACCACTGCATCCAGTCGGCGGCGTGAGCTGGGTTCCGGCAACTCCGCCGGATAACCCAGACTCATCAGCGCAATGGGAGTTAAATCCGGTTCCAGTTGCAGCGTCGCCCGCACCTGAGCCTCATCAAAATAGCCCACCCAGGTCGACGCCATACCGGCGGCGACGCTCGCCAGTTGGGCGTAGGCGGCGGCGATGGTGGCGTCCTGCACGGCGTACAGGGCGGCTCCTCGGTCGCCAAAGATCGCCGCTGAGCGGGCTGGGTCGGCGCAAAACACCAGACACACGGGCGCTTCGGCGATGAAACCTTGCGCCTGAGATGCCTGCATCAACGCTTGTCGTTCGCGCGCCGCCCGCACCACGATAATGCGATACGCCTGTAAATCCCCAGCGGAAGGCGCGGCGCAGGCCATTTCCAGAATGGCGTGCAGTTTTTCGGCTTCAACCGCCATGTCGGGCTGGTATTTGC
>JBATSQ010000128.1:0-11989 GCA_049293375.1 Candidatus Contendibacter sp. | reverse complement strand
ACATGGGCTGCGATGCCGATGTTACGCACGCGCGAAAGGTCAGGAGGCTGAGCCATGAATTGGAGATTCCGGGCGGCGGCTTCGGTCAGAGGGTAATCCGCCGACTTTCCAGGTAAAACCGCTTGTCATGCGCCTCCCCCATGGAAAAGGTCTTGCGGGGCAATGCGCCATCAAGGATCACCGTGCGGAAAAAATCGTCCTTGGCTAGCGCCGGCAGATAGAAGCCCAGGTTGCCAGGTTGTGCACTGAGTTGCAGCAGCGTGTCCTCACCGTGGATGTAGTCGAGCCGCGCGCCAGGCTGGCCGGGAAGATACTCATCCAGAAAAGCCTGCAACCCGGCCACGGGCAAGCTCAAGCGCGGCTGACCAAGGGTCAGCACCCCGTAACGCTGCTGAGCGGCGAAAGCCATCACCTGCCGACCGGGCGCGCGTTGCAGGTCTTGCCAGGCCTGCCGCGCCATCGCCCAAGATGGATATTCCAACACTGTCAGCGCTGAACCCTGGGCCTGGAAGAACGCCGTCAGCGCGGCCAGCAGCGCAGCGGGATCAACGCCGAAAGCGATCCGGTGGATGGCTTCGAATTCCAGGCCTTCGTCGTGGAGATTGACCAGCTCCACCAGCGCATGACGGGCCGGATGGCGCATGATCGCCACGGGATCCGCCGCGCTGCGCTTGAGTTTCTCCCAGATGATTTTGGCGGTGGCGAAGGAATGGTTGCCATCGCCCAGCGCGTACAGCAAGACCGGCTCGTCGTGACCCACCCCATAACGGGCAGCGAACGCGGCGGGTTCCGCCAGCCGGGCTAATTGTTCGACCACCCATTGCAACAGCATGGGATGTTCGATGCGCCCGCCGCGCACGCGACCGCTGTTCAGCATCAACGCCACATCGTACAGCGGTTCCAAGGGCTCAGCGAACAGCGGCTCGATAACCGTGCGCCCAGGATCATCAATCAGCACCATCACATGCGGTAACTCCAGCGGCGCGCCTTCACGAACCCGAATGCGCGGCGGTAAGCGCTCTACAATGGTACCCTCGGTGGGCCGAATGAGGGTCTTAGCGCCGGTGTTGAAGTCATAACATTCCAGATCTAGCGCCACGATCAGGCCCTTGCGGATTCGACCCCGCGCCGTTTCGCGCTCTACCCGCACCAGACCAGGTGGATGTGCGACCAGGACCCCCTCCGCCAGATAACGATGCATGGTGTCCTGAATGGCCGCGACCCGTGCGGCTTCGTCAGGCGCACCCAGATAGACCTCTGGCAGAGTCAGGCGCAACGTAGAGGGGGCCGCCCCAACCAGGGCATCGACCTGCGCCCAATAGTCCGGTTGCGAGGTGTACTGGTCACAGGCCACCACGGCCCAGGTCGTGAGGTCGATGCCCGGCTGCGGCAGCAACAGCGACGGCAGTTGTAAACCTATTCCGGCAAAGTTCATCAGGCAGAAATCCTTGGTTTCAGGAGCAAACCACTTAGGTGTGAATTGCAGATAGCGACACAACGCAAAAGATGTCAGCTTAACAAACAGGCGCTGTGCTCACCACAGGACACAAAAGGCGCTCAGACGTATTATGATGATGAGGTGAGATCTTTCAGTCCAGCGAGTCCCAGCTCATGCGTAAATTCATGAATGTCGTCATGATCCTGCTGGTCGCCGTGGTTTTGATCGGCGGCGGCGCGGCGGGCTATGTGTGGTACGCCACCAAAAAACAGGCCGATGCCGTGGTGGCCATGGTGCGTCCCTTTGCCCACATCAGCTATGGCGGTATCAGCGTATCGCCGCTGGGTTCGGTGTCCATCCATCAGGTGCGCATCGCCCCTAACACTGGCCCAAACACCTTCACCGTGGGCGCTATTCAGCTTAGCGCGCCGGATTTTCTGGCTTTGCTGCAAACCGGCTGGCAAGTGCGCCGGGGCCGCTTGCCCCAGGCGTTGGCCTTATCCTTCCGTGAGCTGGAGCTGCGCCCTGGCGCTGTAGCGGCAGCCGATTCCAGCCAGAACGCACCGGCGCACCCGCTTGACAATCTCTCGGCACTCGGTTGTGGACCGATCAGCACATTCGGCCCGAGTGAGTGGCGGGACATGGGCTATCAACGCCTGCTCGGCAATCTGGAACTGGGCTATCGTATTGATTCGCGCAACAACGTCCTGGAGCTGCGGCTAGACAGCAGCGCTAGAGAGATGGCGACCACGAATCTGGATTTCGGCCTGGCCTTGAGCGGCGCACCGCGATCCTTTATGGAATTAGCGACCACCTTCACGCCCAAACTGGCTAAGCTGAATCTGGCCTTGCGCGATGATGGCCTTAACCAGCGACGCAACACTTACTGCGCCAACAAAGCGGGAAAACCGATTCTGGACTATATCGCCGATCACGTCCGGCTAGTGGACGAGCGCCTGCGCGCCTTTGGCGTGGTCCTGGGGCCGGGCTGGCTTACCGCGTATCAACGTTATCTGACCGAGGGCGGCGTGCTGGCGCTGACCGCCACGCCACCCATACCCATCAACCCAGCGGAGCTGCCGGACTATGCCCCCGCCGATCTCATCAAGCTGCTGGGCCTGCGTCTCAATGTGAACGACACCGCGGTCGCCGATCTATCGGCTAGTTGGAACAGCGCCCAGCTGATGAGCGCGTTCGGGATCCAGCCGCAACAGCAACTCCAGCTAGAGTATGAAGCAGCAGCGGAAAAAGCGCTCACCGCAGCCCCCGCGCGTCCTACCGTGGTGACAAAAGCCTATCATCCCTTGCCGACTAATCAGCTCAGCCAGCATGTCGGCAAAATCGCCCGGCTGCGCACAATCAGCGGCGCGCAGTATCGCGGTCAACTGCATCCCGCCGAGGATGGACAGGTTCGCATCACGCTGCGCCAGTCTAGCGGCAGCGCAACCCTTTCCCTGCGGATTACTGAAATCACCACAGCGGAGGTGCTGTACTGAAGCTTAACCGCGCACCCACTGCACCAGCAACCACACGAACGCAATCACCAGCGCCAATGGAATCAGCACTGCGGGCCAGTCTTTCTGGGCGGTACGACTGCGCTCGCTGGCGGCTTTTATGCCAGGCCGGAACCACAAAATGACCAACAGCGCCACCACGCCGCCCAACACAATCTCCCACCACGCCGCTGTGATCAGCATCGCTGCTCCCGCTGTTTAGATCGCGCATTTACTCGCTCTTACTCTTTGCCGCGCCCGCCGCCCGATGGCAAGGCGGGCTGCGGAAACGCCATCACGTTGTCGCCGCCTTCCACCGGGCGCACCTTGCTAACGCCCTCCCGCTCCACTTCATCAATCCGCACCACGGAATGCAGCGGCACAAAGGTCCGTTTCACCCCAGCGAATTCATTTTGCAATTTCTCCTCGGCGGGGTTAACTAACACACTGGAACGCTCGCCGAAGATCAACTCCTCGACTTCGATAAAACCGTAGAGCTCGCCCTGATAAATCTCGCGGGCATAGAGTTCGTACAGCTTGCCTTGATTGACGAACAGGACGCGGTAAATGCTCTTGGTGATTTTGGACATGGACGGTCGGTCGGGCCAGGGTCGGAAAGTGTTCAATCTAATCTGGTTTGGCGTCAGCGGCAAATATCCAGAGGATCAACCCGCACACTGTATCCCTAAGCGATTGAGAGTGGCGGCGCGGGATTCAGAGTATGCTATAAACTCTACAGAAGATCCGTACCCTACCCGACTCAGGATGCTGATGATGAACCACCCTCCGCTCACCCGTGCGCTATTCGACCAGGTTATGACGCCTAACTATGCCCCAGCGGCCATGGTGCCGGTGCGTGGCGCTGGCTCGCGCGTCTGGGATCAGGAAGGCCGCGAGTACATCGACTTTGCGGGCGGTATTGCCGTCACTGTGCTAGGGCACGCCCATCCGAAGTTGGTCGCGGCACTGACCGAACAGGCGCAAAAACTCTGGCATGTCAGCAATGTGCTGGTCAACGAACCGGCCTTGAAGCTGGCCCAGCGGTTGTGCGAACTGACCTTTGCGGAGCGGGTATTTTTCGCCAACTCCGGGGCGGAAGCCAACGAGGCCGCGCTCAAGCTGGCGCGCAAATACGCCGCCGAGCACGGCGGGCCGGACCAGCGCGAGATCATCGCGTTCACGCCCTCATTCCACGGCCGCACCCTGTTCACGGTCACAGTCGGTGGTCAAGCCAAATACACCGAGGGTTTCGAGCCGCTGCCGCCGGGCATTACCCACGTTCCATTTAACGATCTGCCCGCCCTCGCCGCTGCGATCTCCGAGCGCACCTGTGCGGTGATTGTCGAACCGGTGTTGGGTGAAAGCGGCGTGATCAGCGCCACTCCGGAATTCCTGGAAGGCGTTCGCGCTTTGTGCGATCAATACCGGGCCTTATTGATTTTCGATGAAGTGCAAACCGGTAACGGTCGCACCGGTCATCTTTATGCCTATATGGGTTATGGTGTCACGCCAGATATTCTCACCACGGCCAAAGGCCTAGGTGGCGGTTTTCCAATTAGCGCTATGTTAACGACCTCAACCATCGCCACCAGTCTGAGCGTGGGCAGCCACGGCACTACCTATGGCGGCAATCCGCTGGCGTGTGCAGTCGCCGGCGCGGCGCTGGATCTGTTGGCCGACCCGGATCTATTGGCCGGGGTGCGTCACAAGCATGCGCTGTTCATAAGCGGATTACGCCGCCTTAATCAACGCTTCAATGTATTTCGGGAGTTGCGCGGTCAAGGTTTATTGCTGGGCTGTGAGCTAGCCGAAGCGTGGCGCGGCCGCAGCCGTGATTTTATCAAGGCTACGCTCGATCAGGGCCTGTTGGTGCTGGTGGCCGGACCCGATGTGATTCGCCTGGCACCCTCGCTGATTATCCCCGATGATCTGATCGAGGACGGCTTGCAACGCTTAGAGCGGGCCATCGCTCACCTTTTATCCCAAACCGCCCCGCTGGGCGAGGAGCTGGTGGATGCGCGATAAAGCAGAACCGGTCCAGATCCAATGTCCAAGGTGCCGTCATACCTTGATTATTTACATCCCGATTGAGGAGATGCCGCAATGTCCCAAATGTGGCGCGCGCATGGTGATTCGAGAACTGTTGGACGAGGGGAAATCGACCTAAATTAGGGTGATTGCATTTATTAACAATAAGTTGTTTATTTCCCTCCTGGTAACTGCATCCACAAAGAGCTTGAAACTTTTCAAGCTCTTTGTGTAAATTGGCTTTTTACACATGCAATATTTTTGCGCGATCCGAAATTCCGGTCGTATAATTCTCTGAGTCTATAAATTATTTTATGACAGTGATCGACTTGGGAGCTTAGCCATGAAATATCGCCTAGTAACTTTTTCTGTACTCGCCGTGCTCGCTTTGAATTCATCACCTATCTGGGCTGGAGTGATGGATAAAATTAAAAAAGACGGCATCATGCGGATTTGTAATGAACCAGGCTATATGCCTTTTGGAATGAAGAACAAGGATAATACGCTCGTCGGCTTCGATATTGATTTGGCCGCGCTGATTACTCAAGAGCTAGGCGTCAAACCAGAATGGGTCAACACAGCCTGGGCTGACATTATTCCTGCTCTGCTCAATGATAAATGCGATATTATCATGAGCGGGATGAGCATTACCGAAGAGCGTCGCCAGAAAATTGATTTCACTAATGCTTACGTGATCATTGGGCAAACAGTGCTGCTGCGTAAAGAACTAGGAGATAAAGTAAAAACCTATACTGATTTGAATGATCCGAAATACAAAGTGATTGCAAAGGCCGCAACTACTAGCGAAGAAGCGGTCAAAAGGTATTTGCCGAAAGCGCAGCACATATATTTAGCAAAAGAAGACGAAGGCGTGCTGGAAGTCCTCAATGGCAAAGCTGATGCATTCATTTATGACTCACCCTATAATACCGTTGCTTTCGGAAAGCAGGGTCAGGGCAAATTGGTCTTCTTAGACTCGCCCTTTACCTCTGAACCCATCGGTTTCGCCGTTCGTAAGAATGAGCCAGAATTTCTGAATTGGCTTAATCAGTTTTTAGATAGTATTAAAAACACCAAGCGCTATGCCTTGTATAAGAAATGGTTTAAAAAAACCGATTGGCTAAAGGACATGCCCTCACCATCCAGTTGAAATACAGCAATCTGTCTCAATAACGAGATGTCGGGAGCAATACCAAGCAAGCGCTGCGTGACCAGCCATGGGTTGCGGCGTGATCTTTGGTGCGCAAAAATTCGTTACCGTCTTATTACAAACACCCCAGTTGTCCTATCATTGGTGCGTTACGGCCCTAACGATCTCATCACTATGTTGCCGACGAGCATCGTGGCCTTCACCGACCCTGAAGTAAGGAGAACCGCCGCATGAAAAATCGTCTGCTCACCTTCGCTGCACTCGCCCTGTTCAGTGTGAGTTTGACACCGGCTTGGGCCGGCAAGCTGGAGCAAATCAAAAAGGACGGGCTGCGGGTCTGTCTGGAACCGGCTTACATGCCGTTCGAAATGACCGACAAGCGAGGGCAAATCATCGGTTTCGACCCGGATTTAGCCGCGCTGATGGCCAAGGACTTGGGTGCCGCCAAGCTGGAGCTGGTCAGCACTGCCTGGGACGGCATCATCCCAGCGTTGATCACCAACAAGTGTGACATCATCATGAGCGGCATGACCATCACCGACGAGCGCAAGCAGAAGGTGGATTTCTCCGACCCGTACATGCTGATTGGTCAAACGGTTCTGATTCGCAAAGAACTGGGCGACAAGGTTAAATCTTATAAGGATTTGAATAAGCCGGAATATAAGGTGGCTTCCAAGCTCGGCACCACCGGTGAGATCAGCGCCAAGAAACACATCGCCAAAGCGCAATACTTCTCCTACGAAACCGAGGCGGAAGGGGTGATGGAGGTCGTCAATGGCAAGGTCGATGCTTTCGTTTACGACGCCCCCTACAATCTGGTGGCCAATGTCCAGCGCGGCGAGGGCAAGCTGGTGTTCCTCGACAAACCCTTCACTGACGAGCCGATCGGCTGGGCCATTGCTAAAGGCGACGCGGAGTTTCTGAAAGCGATCAACAGTTTTCTGGCCAAGGTCAAACAAGACGGTGCGCACGAAAAACTGCTCCAAAAGTGGTTTAAGAACACCGATTGGCTGAAAGACGTGCAGTAGCCATGCCTTTGAAACGACCTCCCGCCCAGTGGCCCTGGCAGGCGCTGCTGGCTGTCATCCTGCTGAGCCTGGCGGCTGGCATCTGGCTGGCAACCAAACAAGTCAATTACGAGTGGCGCTGGGAGCGGGTTCCGCAATACTTCTTCTATCAGCATGAAGAAGTACAATCCGCACCGGTCGTCGGCGCGGTGCAAAAGGTCAGCCCGGAAGGCGCTTACAGCAAGGTAGAAATCGCTCCGCAAAGCGGTGGCCAACCGGTCGTAGTTAGGGTCGAAACCGACACCCTGAAGGTCAGGGCTGGCGATGCGGTCGCCGAGGGCGCTGACATCGGGGCGGAACGGCACTGGAAAATCGGGCCGCTGACGCGGGGTTTGTGGGTCACGATCTGGATTTCCTTCCTCTCCGGTTTCTTCGGGCTGCTCATCGGCTTAGTCACCGGATTGTGTCGGCTGTCGCCAAACCCCACCCTGCGCGGCCTGGCGGTGCTGTACATCGAGTTGATTCGCGGCACACCGCTGTTGGTGCAGATCTTCATCTTCTACTTCTTCATCGGCACGGTCTTGAACCTGGATCGGATCGTCGCCGGCGTGGGGGCGCTAGCGCTGTTTGTTGGTGCCTACACCGCCGAGATCATCCGCGCTGGCATTCAATCCATCGCCAAGGGCCAAAGCGAGGCGGCCCGCTCGCTGGGGATGACCTCCACCGAGACCATGCTCCATATCGTGCTACCACAAGCCCTCAAACGGGTTCTGCCGCCGCTGGCTGGGCAGTTCATCAGCCTGATCAAGGATTCCTCGCTGGTCTCGGTTATCGCCATCACTGACCTAACCAAGAGCGGACGGGAGATCATCACCTCCAGTTTCGCCACCTTTGAGATCTGGTTCACGGTCGCCCTGCTCTATCTGGCGGTCACCTCGCTGCTCTCACAGTTGCTCTTCTGGCTGGAACGGAGGTTCGCCCGCAGTGATTGAAGTCAAAAACCTGGTTAAGGTATTCGAGGGGCGCGGCAAGCCAGTGCGGGCGGTGGACAATGTGTCCACCCAAGTTAACAAAGGCGAGGTAGTGGTCATCATCGGCCCGTCCGGGTCGGGAAAATCCACCTTCCTGCGCTGCCTCAACGGCCTGGAAGCCTACGACGATGGGCAGGTGATCATCGACGGGGTGGATCTGGGCGGCAGCAAGACCAACATCAATATGGTGCGCCGGGAAGTCGGGATGGTGTTTCAGCACTTCAACCTGTTCCCGCATAAAACCGTGCTGGAAAACGTGACTCTGGCGCAACGGGTCGTGCGCAAACGCAAGGCCGCCGAGGCTGATGCAAAGGCGATGGCTTTGCTGACCAAGGTCGGCATCGCCGAGAAGGCACACGAATACCCGTCGCGGCTGTCCGGAGGCCAACAGCAGCGGGTCGCCATCGCCCGCGCCCTCGCTATGGATCCCAAGGTGATGCTGTTCGACGAGCCCACCAGCGCGCTCGATCCAGAAATGGTCGGCGAGGTGCTGGATGTGATGCAGCAGTTGGCGCGGGAAGGGATGACCATGGCGGTGGTGACTCATGAAATGGGCTTCGCCCGCGAAGTCGCCCACCGGGTGATGTTCATGGACGTGGGTAAAGTGTTGGAAGACGCCCCGCCCGCTGCGTTTTTCACCGCGCCCAAGGATCCCCGGGCGCAGACTTTTCTAAAACAGGTGTTGTAAGCACGCCGCCGATCAGCGCCTTGTCCTTCCCACGCTTCACCAGGCTGAGCGAGCAATGACTAACTCTCCTCCCGCTGTTATCCAGGTGCAGGACACGGTTAGTCACGCCAAGGCCAGTCCGCTCATCTTGGCGGCCAACGCCACCAGCGAGGACGCCTTCAGCGCCATCATCAGCGCATGTCTGTCCCATGCCACGGCCAACCAGCCCGCCGTATTAGCCGGACAAAGCGAAGGCGTCCATCAGATGCGGGTCGCTTTTCGCCGCCTGCGCTCCGGTCTGAAGCTGTTCCGCCGCTTGATTCCCCGCACAGCCAGCACAGGATGGGTGACGGAAATCCGCTGGCTGAATAGCGCCCTGGGGCCAGCGCGTGATTGGGACGTCTTTTTAGAAGGGGGACTGGGGCCGTTGCTGGCGCGTTTCCCACACAAGCGCAGCCTTAGGCTGTTCCGCGCCACGGCCGAACGGGTTCGCCAGGCACACTATGGCGCTCTGCGCGCAGCGCTAGCCGACCCCCGTTATCCACAACTGCTGAGCGGTCTCGCCACCTGGCTAGAGCAGCGCGCCTGGCGCGCTGCACTGGACGCAGCCCAGCGCCACGCCCTGACTAAACCGGTTCTCGCGTTCGCCACGCCCCATCTCGACCGCGCCCAGCGCCGGGTCATCCAACCGGGCGAGCGGTTTGTCACCCTGGACGCAGCCCAGCGCCACGCCCTGCGCATCCGCATTAAGGAGCTGCGCTACGCCTTGGATTTTTTCGCCAGCTTATACACAGCGCCAACCGTCAAGAGCTATCTCGGCGCGCTGAGCCAGTTGCAAGACCATCTGGGTCTGCTCAACGATGCTGTGGTTGCCAGTCGTTTACTGGACGAGGCGCGTCTGGCCACCGCAGCCGCCGCCCGCCAAGTGCTGGACGGCTGGTACGGTTATCGGCTGTATAGTCAGGAACGCGCCTTTAACGACCTCTGGCAAAATTTTAGCGCCTGCGCCCGGCCCTGGCGCGGGGACTGACCCTGCTGCCGTGTGACCCGCAGGCCAGCCCGAGGCTATTTCACGCATCGTTATTGCCCAGCACCACCTGCTGTCGCTGTTTGGCAAATTCCAGCAAACGCTGGATGGGCAGCACCGCCCGCTCCCGTATTGCTGCGTCGATCAAGATCTCGTTCGTGCCAGTTTCCAGCACGCGCGCCAAATTGCGCAAGCCATTCATCGCCATCCACGGACAATGCGCACAACTCACACACGTTGCGCCTTTCCCGACCACGGGTGCCTCCAAGAAGGCCTTGCCCGGCGCGACTTGCTGCATCTTATGAAACAAACCGCTGTCGGTGGCGACAATAAATTTCTGGGCCGACAGGGTGCGCGCCGCCGCCACCAAAGCGGTAGTGGAACCCACTACATCGGCCTGTTCAATCACGTCCAGCGGCGATTCCGGGTGCACCAGCACCTTGGCGTCCGGGTGCGCAGCGCGCAGTTGCCGCAATCCTTCGGCCTTAAACGCCTCGTGCACCACGCAGGATGCGCCCCACAACAGCATATCGGCCCCGGTTTCGCGTTGAATATAAGCGCCCAGATGTCGGTCCGGTGCCCAGAGGATTTTTTCACCGCGTCCAGCCAGATGACGCACCACATCCAGCGCAATGCCTGAAGTCACCACCCAGTCGGAACGCGCTTTCACCGCTGCGCTGGTGTTGGCGTACACCACCACGGTTCGATCCGCATGCTGCTCGCAAAATGCGGCGAATTCATCGGCCGGACAACCCAGATCCAGCGAACATTCCGCTTTCAGTTCCGGCATCAGTACGCGCTTTTCCGGATTAAGAATCTTGGCCGTTTCGCCCATAAACCGCACGCCCGCTACTACCAAGGTGCTAGATGGGCACTCCGTCCCAAAGCGGGCCATGTCCAGCGAATCCGAAACATAGCCGCCCGTGGCGTCGGCTAGCTCCTGTAATTCCGGCGCGGTGTAGTAATGCGCGACCAGCGTGGCGTCCTGCGCCACCAGCAGGCGCTTGATTTTCTCCACCAACGCCGTCCGCTCGCTAGCATCCAGCGTCTCGATGAGCGTCGGCGGCACCTGCCCAGGCTTCAGACGGCGATCCCGGATTCTGCTTTCGGCACTAACTGCGCTCATGGCGTTTCTCCAACGGCGGCGATGATCTTTTCAGAGTGAGGTTGGGCAGCAGATTTTCATCTTAGTTTCGTTTTGACACTATTACAAGACGATGACGGAATTTTCGGAATGACCCGACCGGAACAGGGTAATTTTCGCTAAAATCCCGCCTTGCAATCCCACACCGAGGAGGAAAGAATCATGGTAGCCCCACGGGAAACGGTGGTGCTGGTGCATGGCCTGTATGTGCACGGCCTATGGATGCAACTGCTGGAATACTGGTTGGAAGAAGCGGGTTACCAAACGGTGAATTATTCCTATCCTTCCATGAGCCGCAGCCCGACAGAAAACGCCAGCGAATTGAATGCGCTGGTGGAAACCCTGGAGCAACCAGTGGTGCATTTTCTGGCGCACAGCATGGGCGGGCTGGTGTTGCGCCACCTATTTCATCGCCACCCCCAGCAGCGACCGGGCCGGGTGGTCACGCTGGGTACGCCGCACCAGGGCAGTTATGCCGCCCGCATCATGCACGACAGCGGCCTGGGCTACATGGTAGGCCGTGGCCTGGAAGGGGGCCTACTGGGCGACGCCCCAGCCTGGAATCCCTCGCACCAGCTTGGCTCTATCGCAGGCACCTTGAACCTGGGTGTGGGCCTGGTATTCCCTGGAATGCCGACCCCAGCGGATGGCATGATCGCCGTCGTGGAAACCCAGCTGCCTGGGATGAGCGATCACCTCTGCTTACCGGTATCGCATATGCAAATGCTGGTAGATCCAACGGCCGTTTCCCAGGCCTGCGCCTTCTTCGCCACCGGCCGCTTCCGTCATCCGCGGCGCGGTAGCAACCTGTTAGACTGAGCGGCGCTGACGCTACCGCAGAGCATTCAAGTTAAGAGGCTTCGCATGGCTGGACATAGTAAATGGGCGAACATCCAACACCGCAAAAACGCACAGGACGCCAAGCGCGGCAAACTGTTCACCCGGCTGATTCGAGAAATCACCGTAGCGGCGCGCATGGGCGGCGGCGATCCTGGCGCTAACGC
>JBATSQ010000127.1:0-8650 GCA_049293375.1 Candidatus Contendibacter sp. | reverse complement strand
CGCGCCGTCATTCGTTTTAGTGACGACCGGCTTGAAGAGCTACAGGCCGGAGTGCTGGTCGCCGCCGATGGCGCGAACTCGCCAGTGCGTGAGCAAATGGGGGTCGCCGCGCTGCGCTGGGATTATGCCCAGCACGCGGTGATCGCCAACGTGACCCCCACCCGGCCGCACGCCAATGTGGCATACGAGCGCTTTACCGCCGAAGGGCCGCTGGCGTTGCTGCCGATGCGCGCTCAGCGTTGCGCGGTGGTGTGCACGGTGAGCACTGCCGACGTTCCGGCGGTTATAGCCTTGAGTGACGCCGATTTTCTGCACTTATTACAGGAACGCTTCGGCGACCGGTTGGGGCCGTTGCTGCAGGTGGGGCGTCGCCAGAATTATCCGTTATTTCTTCTGAAGGCCCGCGCCCATGTCCGTCCGCGCGTCGCCTTGATCGGTAACGCCGCTCATACCCTGCATCCCATCGCCGGTCAGGGCTTCAATCTGGGCTTGCGCGATGTGGCGGCGCTGGCGGAAGTGCTGGCGGACGGTCGGCGCGCTGGTGCGGACCTGGGTGCCTTAGCCGTATTGAACCGCTACGCGGATTGGCGACGTTGGGATCAGCGTCGCACCATCGCCTTTACCGATGGCTTGCAGCGCCTGTTCGGCAATCCACTGGGGCCGGTGCGCGCCGCGCGTGCGCTGGGTTTGCTGGCCTTCGATCTCTGTCCGCCGTTGAAGCACGAGTTCGCCCGCTACAGCATGGGTCTGGGTGGGCGCTTGCCCAGGCTGGCGCGCGGGTTGACCCTGACCGGGTAACATAATGATCGGTCTATCGTTCCTCGGCGAACGCTCACCCGTTTGGGACCTGTGATGCCTGATACCCCTATGGATTACGATCTGATCATCGCGGGCGGCGGCATGGTGGGCGCGGCGCTGGCGTGCGCGCTCGGCCCTGCCGATCTTAAAATCGCCCTGCTGGAAGGCGCGCCGCTGGCGCGCATCCGCCCTGCTGTAGACCTTGATTTGCGCGTGTCGGCCATCAACCGGGCTTCGCAGCGCATTTTCGCCGCCCTCGGTGCCTGGGAGGGGATCACGGCCTGGCGGGTGAGTCCGTTCCGCGAGATGCGGGTGTGGGATGCCGCCGGGTTCGGCCAGATTCATTTTGACAGCGCCGCCCTCGGTGAGCCGTTGCTGGGCTGGATCATCGAAAACCGGGTGATTCAATACGCCCTGCTGGAACGAGCACAGCAATTTTCGACCGTAGAGTTGCTCTGTCCAGCGGCGCTAAACTCGGCCCAGCGCCTGGAGGGCGGCCGCTGGCAAGTACATCTGGGCGATGGCCGGACGCTGACCACTGGCCTGCTCATCGGTGCGGATGGCGCGCAATCCCAGGTGCGAGAGCTGGCCGGCATCGCCACCAGCGGTTGGGGTTACGGTCAGAAAGCCGTGGTTGCGCCGGTGCGCAGCGCGGAGCCGCATCAGCAAACCGCCTGGCAACGCTTTCTGCCCTCCGGACCGCTGGCTTTCCTGCCCCTGGCCGATGGCCGCTGCTCGATTGTCTGGACCACCACGCCGGCGCAGGCTGAGGCGCTGCTCGCCCTGGACGAAACCACCTTCGCCGCTGCGCTGGCCGAAGCTTTCGGCCAGCGGCTCGGCGCGATCCTTGAGGTCGGGCCACGGGCGGCCTTCCCGTTACGCTTGCAACATGCGCATGCCTATGTCCAGGCCGGGGTGGCGCTGCTGGGTGACGCCGCCCATGTCGTGCATCCGCTGGCCGGACAAGGGGTGAATTTAGGACTGCTGGATGCCGCTGCGCTGGCTGAGGTTCTGCTGGATGCGCTGGCGGCCGGACGGGAACTCGGCGGGCTGAAAACGCTGCGCCGCTACGAGCGCTGGCGCAAAGGCGATAACCTGCTGATGCTGGGGTTGATGGATGGGTTCAAGCGGCTCTTTGGTAGCACCCTGCCGCCGGTGCGCTGGTTGCGCAATCTCGGCCTGAATGTGACCGACGCGGCCGGACCGCTCAAACATCACATTGCCCGCCAGGCGATGGGCCTGGTCGGTGACTTGCCCAAGTCGGCGCGGGCGGGGGGCTGAGGCCATGACGGACTATCCGCTGTGTCGCCTGGAGGCGCTGGCTTTAGGGGCCAGCAAGGGCTTTGCGCGCAACCCGCAGGCCCGCTATGCCGATGTGCTGGTGGTGCGCACGGCAACGGGTATTTACGCCTATCGTAACCAGTGCCCGCACACCGGCGCGCCGATGGAGTGGGAGCCAGACCGATTTCTCGATTTCAGCGGTGCCTTGATTCAATGCGGCATTCATGGGGCCTTGTTTCGCATCGAAGACGGTTATTGTGTGGCCGGCCCTTGCGCCCGCCAATCCTTGCAAGCCCTCCCGGTGATCGAACGCGCGGGCTGGTTGGTGGCGCTGGAGCCGCTGGAGCGGGCGCGTGGTTGAACCGCCCGTCATCCAGGTCACCGATTTGTGCAAACGCTACGGCCCAGTGCGGGCCGTGGACGGGATTGGTTTTGCAGTACCGCGCGGCGCAACCTGCGCCTTGCTGGGTGGCAACGGTGCCGGCAAGACCACCACCATCGCCATGCTGCTGGGCTTATTGCTGCCCAGCAGCGGCCAGATCCGCATCCTGGGTGAGGAGATTCCGCGCCAGCGTCGGCGGGTGTTGTCGCGCATGAATTTTTCCTCGCCTTATCTGGATTTGCCGCAACGGCTGACCGTGGCCGAAAATCTGACCGTTTACGCCCGTCTGTACGGGGTGCCGCATCTGCGCGCCCGGCTGGCGGCGCTGGGCGCTGAACTGGAGATCGCCGAATTCTTCAAGCGCCCTTACGGCAGCCTGTCCGCAGGCCAGAAAACCCGCGTGGCGCTGGCCAAAGCCTTGCTCAACGAGCCGGAAATCCTGTTGCTGGATGAACCAACCGCCTCGCTGGATCCCGACACCGCCGACCGGATGCGCGCGATGCTGACCGCCTATCAGCGGCGCAGCGGCGCGACTCTGCTGCTGGCGTCGCACAACATGAGTGAAGTAGAGCGGCTTTGCGATCAGGTCATCATGCTGCGCGCGGGGCGGATTGTCGCCACTGGCGCACCGCGCGAGCTGATCGAGCGCTATGGTCGCAAGGATATGGAAGAGGTTTTTCTGGACATCGCGCGCGGCATTCGGAACGGCGAGGTCCTGGGGTGAACGCCATTTCCGGGCAACGGATTGGCGCGCTGGCGCTGCGCTACCTTTATCTGCTGCGCGGTTCCTGGATTCGGGTGGTCGAGTTGGCGTACTGGCCTACCGTGCAGATGATTCTGTGGGGCTTTATCACCCGTTATCTGGCCGGCCATAGCGATCTGCTGCATCAGGCGGCGGGTTTATTGTTGGCGGGGGTGTTGCTGTGGGATGTGCTGTTCCGCAGCCAGTTGGGTCTGTCCGTGGTTTTTTTCGAGGAGATGCACTCCCGCAATTTGGGTCAGTTGCTGATTAGCCCGCTGCAACCGATTGAATTAGTGCTGGCCTTAATGACTGTCAGCCTGGCCCGCACCGTGATTGGGGTCGGCGTCGCGGTGGCGCTGGCGATTCCGTTTTACGATTTCAATCTGTTCACGCTGGGGTTGCCGCTGCTGGGCTTTTTTTGCAACCTGCTGCTTATGGGTTGGGCCATTGGGCTGATGGTGGCGGCGCTGGTGCTACGCCATGGCATGGGTGCGGAAAGCATTGCCTGGGCGGCTATTTTCGCCATCGCACCGCTGTGCGGCATTTACTATCCGATAGCCACGCTGCCGACCTGGCTGCAAACGCTAGCCTGGCTGTTGCCGGCCAGCCATGTGTTTGAGGGGATGCGGGCGGTGGTTCTGGAGCAGACTTTTCCCACCCGTCACCTGTGGTGGGCGCTGCTGCTGAACGGGGTGTATTTCAGTATGGGGATCGCCATTTTTCTGTGGGCGCTGCACCAGGCGCGCAAGCGGGGTTCCCTGCTGCAATCCGGGGAATGACCAGCACTATCAAACTTGCCGTCACGGTGACGTGAAAGAAACGCCATGAATCCGATCCTGGTATCGATCACTCTGTTAATGTGCAGCAACGTCTTTATGACGTTTGCGTGGTACGCCCACCTGCGAGAGTTGAATAACAAGCCCTGGCTGGTTGCCGCTCTACTCAGTTGGAGCATTGCTTTTTTCGAGTATCTGTTGCAGGTTCCGGCAAACCGGATCGGCTACACGGCTTTAAGCGTTGGCCAACTGAAGGTGATGCAGGAGGTGGTTACCCTATCCGTTTTTGTGCCATTTGCGGTTTTTTATCTGAAGGAACCGCTCAAGCTGGATTATCTCTGGGCGGGTTGCTGTCTGGTGGGGGCGGTCTACTTTATGTTCCGCGACAAGCTTTCCTAACGGCTCCATCCGGTGCTGGGCTGTTCAGTCGGATTTCGGTCCCGTGGCTTGAGTCTCTGTTGGCTGAACGCCAGTGTCTGAATGACGCGGTGGGGCCACAGGGCGCAGGTGCACCTCGCGCTGGGGAAAGGGAATCTCGATGGCATGGGCGCGCAACGTCTCGAAAATCCGGTTATGCAATTCATGGGTCAGCGGCAAACGGTTTGCCAGTTCCCGCACAAACGCCCGCACCTCAAATTCCAGGGCGCTATCGCCAAAGCGCATGAACAAGGCGGCGGGCGCAGGCTCCTTGAGCACCAGCGGATGAGAGGTCACGATCTCTAGCAACAATTTATGTACCTGTAAGGGATCACTGTCGTAGGCCACCCCAACCTTTAGCACGATCCGGGTGATGGAATCGTTCCGGGTCCAGTTGATTAGCGTGCCGGTGATAAAGGTTTTGTTGGGAACGATAATCTCCTTCCGATCCCAGTCCACCAGGGTGGTGGCGCGAATATGAATGCGTGCTACCACGCCGTCCTGGTTGCCGAGGGTTACGGTGTCGCCCACCCGAATCGGTCGCTCCAGCAGCAGGATCAGGCCGGAGACAAAATTGGCGAAGATCTCCTGCAACCCAAAACCTAGCCCAACGCCGAGCGCCGCCACCAGCCATTGCACTTGGCCCCAGCCGATCCCGACGATGTCCAGCGTGGTCACCAGCCCGATGGCGACGATGGTGTAGCGGCTGATGGTAATCATGGCGTTGCGGTTGCCGGGTTCCAGCTCCAGCCGTTGCAGTACGATTAGCTCCAGCACACCCGGCAGATTGCGGGCCATAAAACCCATCAAAAAGAGCAAGGCTACCGCAATCACCAGATTGCCCAGAGTAATATCGGCAAGCTGCGCGCCCTCGGCGGTTTGCACGGTTTGATGCCACAGCGTGATGTCATTGAGGATGGCGAACGCGGGCACCAGACCGGCCCAGATTTGCCACAAACCAAACCCCAGTCCTAGCACTACTAGCAAATTCAGCAGGCCACGGCTTTGCTCGCCAATGCTGTTCAAATCCAGAGTGGGCACATTGGGTAGCAGTTCCGGCGGGCTCTCCCCGGAAGCCATGGGGACTTCTTTGGCACGCGTCGCCAACTGCGCCTCGCGTTTGACGAGTGCATGGTGTAGCGCTAAGCGGCGCTGGTTGACGTTTAGCCAGCGCAAGGACAGATTCACCAGCAGCACCGCCCCCAGTAGCAACCAGGCGGTCAATGCCAGTCGGTTGCGTAGTTGGAAGGCGGTGTAGTAGTAACCCGACAGAGCCAACACCACCATGAACCCGTAGCCGCCCACAATCAGGGGGTACCAAACATGGCGCAACCGCCAGGCCGCACCGGCGCGCCGCGCCATCAGCTCCGCCAGCAAGCGTTGACCCGGATGCAACACACGCCACAGCAGCACGGCCAGCGCCAGCGTGCCAACGCAAAATACCAGTCGCCCCAGCGTATCGCCATACAGCGTATCGGGCTGTGCGTCACACAGGCCGGTGATGACCACGCTCAACGGCCCGATCCAGAGAAACCAGTTCAGATGCCGCCGCAAAAAGCGGCAGCCGGATTCCTTCCAGCCAAAGTGCGCAATAGCGACGCCCTGCGGACGGCAAAGCTGGCGCAGGAAAGTGCAGGTTAGGGTGACGAACGCGCCGGCTAGCAATCCCTGGCTAAGGCCGCGCGAAAAATCGGTTTCAGCGCTGCTGCGCAGCAGCCAGGACAGCCAGAGCAGCAGTAACGGCCAGGGTAAGGCCAGCAACCCGGTAAGCGCTAGCGCGCGCAGGGTGAGCCAAAAGCGGTCGTGACGCACATCACCAATGACGTGCAGGCCCTCCACCAGCCGCGCGAGGAAGCGGCGACGATAGTACACCAAGGCCAGTAGCGCCAGCGCGCCGCACAGCGTCGGCAGAAGCTGCCGTTGCCCGCTTCGCAGCACATGCTGACCCGCTGCTTCCCAGTGGGCTGGGGTGAACAGCCATTCCAGGGCCTGGCCCAAGCCATGTAGCCAATCAGCGTTGGGCGGTGAGCTGCTGCGAATCCACAGCAGGTAGCGATCCAGCAGCGTCCCATATTGTTCGGCTTGATCGCTCAATTTGCGCTGGCTATCGTCCAGGGCGACTAATTGAGTGATCAGGCTGGCGTAACCGCTCGCGAGTTTTTCCAAAACTTGCTGGCGGTCGGTTAACAGGGTTTGCGCTTCGGCGCTAATGGCCTGGCGTTGTTCCTGGCTCCACTGGGGATTGAAGGTGGCCGTTAGTTCCTGTAATTGCTCCGCCAGGGAACGTGCGCGGCGCAACTGTTCGGTAATCTGGTACTGATCCAGACGGGCTTGGACAATCGTTTTCTGGCGTTCGCTCGCGTTGTGCTGGTACTGGCGCACGTCGGGCAAGTTGCGGCGCTCTTGGAGGAGCAGCGGTCCGATCGCATCGCTGAACCCGGCAATGCCTAGTTGCTGGCGGATGCTGTGCATGCGTTCGGTGAGTTCTGCTAAGCGCTGATTGAAGTCGGCCTGACGCCCGTTGATTGTGTCGCCCTGTTGCACCAGGGCTTTGAGTCGCTCGCTCAAGGCGGTGTTTTCCTTGGCGAGGGTCTGGATGATGGCCGGTTTGGCGACGGCTTCTTGGTTGGCCTGGTCGGTTTGCCGCACCACCGCAGCGGTCTCGGCGCGGCGGCGTTCGTTCAGAGAGTTTTGTAGTTGTTGGACTTGCTCTTGGATGCGCGCGATGTTTTGGGTGGTGGCTGCGCGTTGGGTGTTGAGCAGGGTAAAGCGGGCGTCATGACTAAGCTGTTCCTGCTCTAGCATGGCGATCTGTTGGACCAGCGCTTGGCGTTGGGTACTCAACGCCAGGTGGCGCGCATCGGCGAGCAATGGGGTAGTGGCAGCTAGGCTGATCGCCTGCAGTTTGGCGTTCAGCTCGGTGGCCTGCTCCTGCAAACGGTGCAGTTCAGCGGGAATATTCCGAGGCCGCGCTTGCTGTGCGGCAAGTTCCTGATCCAGGGTATCCAAGCGTTTCCGTGCATCGCTTAACTGTGTTTGCGCCTGGCTCAACTGCTTGCCGAGGTCGTCTACGGAGAGCGCGGGTGACGGTGCGGGTGGCGGTTTCTCCAACAATTTTTGTTGGAGTTGCGTGGTTTCCAGCGGGGCGGATTGGAGTTGCTTCTGATAGCTCTCGGCGCTCACCGCGTAGGTTTTCGCGGCTTGCAATTGACTAATGGCTTGTTGATACAGCTCCTTGGCCTGCGTGCGTTCGGTTTCCGGCAAATCGCGCAGGTTGGCCAGCGCATCCAGCTTGGCCTGCACCTGTTCCAGGGTGAGAGCAGTGGTCACCGGCACTGCCGTGGTTGTCGGCGTAGGCGGTATGCTAGGACCAGGAGCGGCATGACCCGTCTGAAAGCCGCACAGCGGTAGCAGGATGAGAAGGCGTTTTAAGGCGATGCGCATAGTCAACGGCTCACTGATGCAGCAATACTTGCGAACCAGTGCGAAGCAATGGCTGACAAGCTCGTTTTTTCTGGAATTAAGCCATTTTTTGGTCTTTGCCCAAGAACTTCTTGCCTTGATTGGCCGCTACCCACAACAGACCACCAGCAGCGATACCGGTCAACAGATGCAACAGCGTTGGCGTGATGGCGGCCAATACAGCGCCGATGCTGGGTACGCTACGGGCGATTTCCTCCGCATGGTGTAGCACCTCATGTCCATGGGGCAGGCCGTGCGCCAGAATACCGCCGCCGACCAAAAACATGGCCGCCGTACCAACGACCGTCAAGGTCTTCATCAAATAGGGCGCAATCGACAGCAGGCCCTGGCCCAAGGCGCGCTTGAAGCCACCCCATAGCGTGGCGGTGCGGTCTTGCACCAGATGCAAACCGGCATCGTCCAGCTTGACGATGCCGGCTACTACACCATAGACACCAACCGTCATTAGCAAGGCGATGCCGGCAATGACCGCGACCTGAATCCCGAAGCTTGTGTTTTGAACGGTCCCCAGGGCAATGACGATGATTTCGGCCGAAAGAATGAAATCGGTGCGAATCGCTCCCCGGATTTTTTCCCGCTCAAAGGTCGCCATATCCACTTTGGAATCACGCAGTGCTTGCTGGATAGTGGCGTGCTCAGCCTCCTGCTCCGCGTTGCTGTGCAAAAATTTGTGCGCCAGTTTTTCAAATCCCTCAAAGCACAGGAAGGCACCGCCGACCATCAGCAACGGGGTGACCGCCCAGGGTGCCACCGCGCTGATCAGGAGTGCCG
>JBATSQ010000126.1:0-12750 GCA_049293375.1 Candidatus Contendibacter sp. | reverse complement strand
GCGCAGATCGAACCGCTGCTCGCGCCGGTGCGCGCTAGCTTGCCGGAGGGGTTTCGGCTGGAAACCGGCGGTGCGGTGGAGGAGTCGGCCAAGGGACAGAAATCGGTTATGGTCGGTATGCCGCTGTTTGTGCTGGTGGTGCTGACCGTGTTGATGATCCAGTTACAAAGTTTCTCGCGGGTGGTGCTGGTGGTGTTGACCGCGCCGTTGGGTTTGATTGGAGTAACGCTGTTTCTGCTGTTGTTCAACCAGCCCTTCGGCTTCGTGGCGATGCTGGGCACCATCGCGCTGCTGGGGATGATCATGCGCAACTCGGTGATTTTGGTCGATCAGATTCAGCAGGATATCGCCGCCGGGCGCAGTCGGTGGGAGGCGATTGTCGAATCCACTGTACGCCGGTTTCGGCCCATTGTGCTGACGGCGGCAGCGGCGGTGCTGGCGATGGTGCCGTTATCGCGTGATGCCTTTTTTGGACCCATGGCAGTCGCCATTATGGGCGGGCTGATCGTCGCCACCTTGCTGACCTTGTTGTTTCTGCCCGCGCTGTATGCGGCCTGGCATCGGGTGCGGCGGGTGGAAACCGTTCCAGCGGTTGGGGCACCAAGTGGCTAAAGTCACAGCGAAGATTTGGTCCGACTGAATCTAAGTAGAGCCAGAAGGGTAGAGCCAAAAGTCCGTCTTGGGCGATGGGGCGCGCAGATAATGAACGGCCCGTAGTCTTTGAAGGTCTGAGGTGGCGCGGGGTTAGTTTTCACCGCTGCTCTAATGAGTCTAATGTGCTGCGGAGCATGGGCGCAGCTACAGAACCGGTCCGACGATGGCGAGCGTGTTGTTCCAGAGACGCTTTCCCATGCTCCATCTGCTGACCTCATCTAGGGTGATGGCGCGGCTGCTGGCCAGATAATGATCCTGCCGCGCGCGCATCTGAGCGGTCACCGCCTTGTCATGGAGCAGAATGTTGTTTTCATAGTTCAAATCGAAACTGCGCCGATCCATGTTGGCCGAACCGATCAAGGTGATTTCGCCATCCATGGTTAGGGACTTGGCATGCAGCAGGCCGGGGCGGAATTCATAGATTTTCACGCCGACCATTAGCATATCCTCGTAATAGCTGCGGCTGGTCGCACCCACCGCAAAATCGTCGTTGCGCGCCGGAAAGATGATCGAGGTAGCGACCCCACGATTCGCACTGGCACAAAGTGCGGCCTGCAGCGCGCTGTCCGGCACGTAATAAGGGGTCGTGATGAACAGCTCGCGCCGCGCCGCATAAATCAGCGTCGCAAACAGTTCAGGCATGGCTGAGTTGCGGAAGGTTGGGCCGGTGCCGACCACCTGCGCGGTAAAACCCGGCTGTGCCGTCGGCATGGGTTGGCGCAGAATGTCCGAAAGGTCATTGCCCCCGTTACCCATCCAGTCGCTGGCGAAAAGATGCTGGTTCTGGCGCACGATTGGGCCCTCGAACCGCATCATGGCGTCCACCCACGGCGCGTATTTGGCCTTGGGCAGAAAGGCTGGATCGGCGCAGTTTTGGCTGCCGCAATAGGTAATGCGATTGTCGATCACCAGGATCTTGCGATGATTGCGCAAATCAACCCGGCCATTGAAAATCCGCAGCAGCGGATTGCCGATCTTCAAGGCGCAGGCGGTGTGCACGCCGGCGGCGGTCATCTCCCGCCATAGCGGGCTACCAACCAGGCCGCGCGAGCCGAGGTCGTCGACCATGGCGCGGCAGGACACGCCGCGCTTGGCGGCCCGCTGGAGCGCATTGGCCATTTTCGTACCGTTGTGATCGTCTAGCCAGATATAGAACAGCAGATGGACATGGTCGGTCGCCTGGTCGATATCCGCGACCATCTGGTCGATGGCGGCATCGGAATCCTCCATCAGACGCGCCTGGTTGCCGCCGACCGGCGAGTAACCGCTGATCGACGCACCAACGTTGAACAGCAGAGTAAATCGTTCGCGTGCTTCAGGGGTGTTGTCGGGCGCGTTCCAGCCGGGCGCACTCTCAGGTCGCGGAAGACGGTGGAAGGCCTGCTTCAGTTCGACAACACGTTTGCGTCCGACACTGGTCTGGCCGACCAAGAGATAGGCCAGCGCCCCGATATAGGGCATGACCAGCACCACAACCAGCCAGGCCACGCGCGACTCAGGCTGACGGTGCCGCCGGAGCAGGATATGACCGGTGCAGACCGCTGCGATAACGACATGGAAAATAATAACGATCATGACAGGTCGCTGCTCTTACCTAAGAATCTGTTTAAAACAAATTTCTGGCCGTAAGTGCGCGAGGCGGGTCATGGCTATGTCAAGTCAGGTTTTTTTCTGCCTGAACCCGCTGGCCGAGCTGCTGGAGACTCCCTGAGCGTTGGTCAAGCCAGCTAGATGGGCGCTTCGGATCATTGACCCGTTAAAAAGCAGGTTACTAGCCCATGCTCAAGATAACAGCGGATGATCGTTCAGCCGCCGCGCAAAATGCACCAGCATGGCGGCGGTTGCGCCCCAAATGAAGCGGTCTTCATAGGGAATTACGTAGTAGCTGCGCTGCTGACCCTTGTACAACATGCTGCGGCGTTCGTGATGGTTCGGGTTGAGGACGAAGTCCAGCGGCACCTCGAAGGCCTCGGCAACTTCAAAAGCGTCCAGCGCCAACTCGAACGGCGGTGTGACAAAGCCCACCACCGGTGTGACAAGAAAGCCTGTCACGGTTTCATATAAGTCGAGAAAGCCCGCGATTTCCACCACATGGCGGCGTTGTAGGCCGATTTCCTCTTCTGCCTCGCGCAGTGCGGTTGCAACAGGTCCCTCATCTTCCGCCTCCGCCCGCCCGCCGGGGAAGCTGATCTGCCCGGCGTGGTGTTCCAGATGGGCGGTACGTTGGGTCAGCAATACCGTATAACCTGCGGGCCGCTCGACCAGGGGTACTAGCACCGCCGCCGGGGTTAGCGGCCGTTCCGTGCGCTCCATGCCAGCCACCGTATGATCGCCAGTGATGGTTTCTATCCGATGCGTGGCGTGCAAGCAGCGGCGAATCTGATCGCGCCTGGCGGCGTGATTCACACAGCCTCCCAATCGACGTCGAATAGCCTACGGTAATTGGCGCTGGTGACAGCGGCGATTTGCGCCAGCGATACGCCCCGCAAGTGCGCGATAAACTCGGCTACGTGTCGCACCCAGGCTGGCTGGTTGGGTTTGCCCCGGTGCGGTATGGGGGCCAGATAGGGTGAATCGGTTTCCACCAGGAGGCGTTCAGCAGGCATTCTTTGAGCGACATCCTGAATCTGTTGGGCGTTCTTGAAGGTGACGATACCGGAAAATGAAATATGAAAACCCAATGCCAGTGCCTGCTCCGCCATATCCCAATCTTCCGTAAAACAGTGCAATACGCCACCCACCTCGGCCGCGCCTTCCTCCCGCAAAATGCGCAAGGTATCGGTGCGCGCTTCACGGGTATGGACGATCAAAGGCTTGCCCAATGCGCGGGCGGCGGCGATATGGATGCGAAACCAGTCCCGCTGCTGGTCGCTAGGCGTCCCGTGGTAGTAATCCAGGCCGGTTTCGCCAATGGCCACCACGCGTGGCTTGCGGCCCAGCGCAACCAGCCCGGCGACGGTCGGCGGACGTGCGCTTTCCTCACTGGGGTGAACACCGACCGATAAGGCGACTTGGGGATAGGGTTCCGTCAGCCGCGCCAGCGCCGACCAGCCTTCCAGATCGGTCGCTACGCTGAGCATCCGAGTCACGCCATTAGCGGCGGCGTTTTCCAGTACGCCTGCCAAGCCACCGCTGAAAGCGGCTAGTTTCAGCCGATCCAGATGGCAGTGGGAATCAACGAGCATACCGGCTACATGGTGTTGGTGGGCTGTCCGACGCGCAGATAGCCGGCGAGTTGCGCTTCAATTTTCTTTTGTAGATTCGCGCCTTCCATGCCGCCAAACTGAACGCCGACGCCCATGTAACGGCCGCCCGGGGTGGTGCGATGATTGATCCACACCACCTTGCCCGTAATGGCGAAGCGTTCGGGATCTTCCAAAATCGTCAGCAGCAAAAAGACTTCATCCCCCAGTTCAAAGGTTTTTTCGGTCGGCACGAAAATGCCGCCGCCTTTGACAAACGGCATGTAGTTGGCGTGCAGCATCGCTTTGTCTTTGATCGCAAGGGAGATGACACCTTGTCGTGGAACCGCCATGGCAATTTAACCTTAGCAACAAGCAAATCAGGAGTTAAGGAGTCGCTTCGCTCAGAAAGGCTTCCAGCAGCAAAGGCGCGTTGACCTGAGTGGTGGTACAGAGCCTGTGGAGCCGAACTACTGCATCCAGGCGGCTAAACAGCGCCTGCGGCGTTGCCCGCTCAGCCCAACGGCACAGCGCAGAATGCAAGTCTGGGCTATTGAGGCGCGGCGGATTAGAACTCATCTTAAGCCGAACCAGATCGGTATGCCAGTCGATCAACCAGTGCAGACTCTCGAGCAAGTCGCCCCGCGCCCATTCCTCCGCCATCCGGATAGGGTCAGCCTGGCCCGACAAGACGCGCTCGTAAGCGGTAAACAGCGCGCGGCGGCGCTGCCAGCGCTGGCCATCCGCCTGGGACAGGGCAGCCAGCGGAGCGCCACTACTCATTGCCAACAAGGCGGCTGGATCGAAGTCGCCGCTGCTGCGCGCGCTCAGCCAGGGCAGCGCCACCGCTGCTGTGGGCGGCGTAAAGCTCATCTTTTGGCAGCGGCTGCGCACCGTAGCCGGTAGACGTGCGGGCCAGGCGGTCACCAACAGCAACAGGCCCAGACCCGGCGGCTCTTCGAGCGTCTTCAGCAAGCTGTTGGCCGCCTGGCTATTCAAGCGATCCGCCGGCTCCACCAGCGCGATTTTGTAGCCGCCATACTGCGCGGTGTAGCCCAGAAAAGCGCTCAGCGCACGAATCTGATCCACCTTGATCGCCTTGCCGTCCTCTTCCGGTTGCACCAGGCGATAATCGGGATGACTACCCGCCTCAAACAGCCGACAACGCGAACACTGGCCACAGGCTTCAGCATCGGGTTCGGGATGCGCGCAGAGCAGCGCGCGCGCCAGCCGCCGGGCAAAGCGGCCCTTGCCCAGCCCCACCGGCCCAGCGAGCAGCAGGGCATGAGGCAGCCGATTGGCGCTGCGGCGCTGCTGGATACCCTGCCAGAGAGCCTGATGCCAGGGCAGTCGCTCTTCAGGCATCACAGCGCTTTAACCAAGTGGCGAGGAGCGTTTCTACTTCAGCCCAGACGGTGGCGATCGGGCGGGCGGCATTCACGACCCGATAGCGTTCGGGGTTGCGGGCGGCCCGCACTAGATAGCTGGCTCTCACCCGCTCCAGAAATGCCTGCTCCTCCTGCTCAAAACGATTGCTCGGACCACGGCGACTTACCCGCTCCAGACCGATGGCGACCGGCACATCGAACAGCAGAGTCAAATCGGGTTGCAAGCCCTCCTGCACCCAGTCTTCCAGCAGTGCCACCCGCTCCAGCGCTACGCCACGCCCACCACTCTGATAGGCATAGCTGGCGTCGGTGAAGCGGTCACACAGCACCCACTGACCCATGGCCAGCGCGGGCCGAATCACCCGCTCCAGGTGCTCGGCGCGGGCGGCGAACATTAGCAGCGTTTCCGTGGTCGCCGCCATCCCCGCATGGCGCTGGTCCAACAGCACGGCGCGAATGGCTTCTCCCAAGGCGGTGCCCCCCGGCTCACGGGTCAGCCGTACCGCATAGCCCAGGTGTTCCAGATAATCCCGCAGCAACGCGATCTGCGTCGTTTTGCCTGCACCTTCACCGCCCTCAACTGTTACGAAGCAGCCTGACGCCATGCTATGGCCTCTTAAGGCGTTGCAGGTAACGGCGCACTGCTTGGTTGTGCTCGGCTAGGGTGGCGGAGAAGACATGGCCCCCGTCGCCGCTGGCGACAAAATACAGCGTATTGCCGGGGGTGGGATTGACGACGGCGGCCAGGGCGCGCGCTCCGGGCAAGGCGATGGGCGTCGGCGGCAAGCCTTTGTTGCGGTAAGTATTGTAGGGATTGGCTTTGAGCAGATCAGCGCGCCGCAGATTACCGTCGAACGCCTCACCCAAGCCGTAGATCACGGTTGGATCGGTTTGCAGCGGCATCCCCAAGCGCAAGCGGCGCGTGAATACGCCCGCGATATCCGGGCGCTCCTGCGGTAGCGCGGTTTCTTTCTCGACAATGGAAGCCAGAATCAGCGCCTGATAAGGTTCGCGCAGCGGCAAATCCGCAGCGCGTTGCTCCCAAGCCTTGCCCAATTGGCGTTCCATCGCGTCCAGTGCCCGCCGCAGGAAGAGCTCATCGGTGTGGCCTTTGGGAAAAGCATAGGTATCTGGCAGAAACCAGCCTTCTGGATGCTGTCCCGGCCGACCTAAACGGGCCATGAGTTCTGCATCGCTCAGTTCTGACAAGGTTTGCTGGAGGCGTGGATGCGCCACCACCGCCTGGCGCAATTGGCGAAACGTCCAGCCTTCCACCACGGTCAGCGTATATTGAATCACCCGACCGGCAATAATTTGCTCTAGCAAGCCACGCGGCGTGGTGCCTGGAGCGAGGGCGTATTCGCCAGCTTTGAGCCGATGCGCCAGCCGGTGGAGCCGGGCGTAGATTTGCAGATACCACGCCGACCGTAACACGCTCGGTTGCCGTTGCAATTCCTGAGTTAGCCCAGCCACGCTCATGCCGGGTTTGACTTCAAGGACCATGCCGGCGGCGGGTATGCCTAGGGGAGTATCGAGGAACGCGCGGTAATCCGTATAAAGCAGGGAAGCCGCCAGCCCCAAAACCAACGCCAGCGCCGCCAGGATCAGCCCCCACCGCTTCTTGCCCGTCCGAGATGGCGGATTAAAATCCCCTGGCGCTTGTGGTTGTTGCTGGGGCAGTTGTGGATCGTCACGCATTACCGGAATCGCCTGGTGATGGGGTCGTGTCGCCCACAGCGCCTCAATCCAGCGCGCGGAAAATCACCGAGCCATTGGTACCGCCAAAGCCGAAAGAATTCGACAAAGCGACGTGGATGCGCCGCTCTTGGGCGGTATGCGGCGCGTAATTCAGATCACACTCCGGTTCTGGATGGTCCAGATTGATGGTGGGTGGCGCGACCTGATCACGAATCGCCAACACGGAGAAAATAGCCTCCACCCCACCCGCCGCGCCTAGAAGATGTCCGGTCATGGACTTGGTCGAACTCATGGTCAGCCGGTAGGCATGAGCGCCGAACACGGCTTTGGCGGCATTGCTTTCGATCGCGTCGCCCGCTGGCGTCGAGGTGCCGTGGGCGTTAATGTAATCCACCGCCTCGGGGGCGAGTTCTGCATCGCGCAGCGCGTTGGCCATCGCCCGCCGTGCACCGTCACCATCGGGTGATGGTAAGGTCATATGATAAGCGTCGCCACTCATGCCAAACCCAATCAGTTCCGCATAAATCCGCGCCCCGCGCTGCTTGGCGTATTCATATTCCTCCAGGACCAAGACGCCAGCCCCGTCACTGAGTACAAAACCGTCGCGATCCCGATCCCACGGTCGGCTGGCTTTTTCCGGTTCTTCATTACGGGTAGACAAAGCCCGCGCTGCCGCGAAGCCGCAAAGGCCGGTGGGGGTGGTCGCCATTTCCGCGCCGCCCGCGATCATCACCTCGGCATCACCATAAGTGATCAGTCGGCCAGCCAAGCCGATACTGTGGGTGGCACTGGTGCAGGCGGTGACCACCGCCAGGTTCGGTCCCTTGATGCCGTACAAGACTGACAGATTGCCCGAAACCATGTTGATAATGCTGCGCGGCACAAAAAACGGTGTCAGTTTGCGTGGTCCGCCCTTGAGGAAAGCCGCATGGCCTTCCTCAATGCCCGGCAGGCCGCCGATGCCGGAGCCAATGGCTACACCGATGCGCTCGGCGTTGGCTTCCGTGATGTCCAGCCCCGCATCGCGGATCGCTTGCGCCGCCGCGCCGATGCCGTAATGAATGAAGGTATCCATCTTCTTGGCTTCCTTGGGATGCAAGTACTGCTCGATCGCAAAATCCTTAATCGCGCCGCCAATACGCACAGGAAATCCGCTGACATCGAAGGCAGTAATCAACCCGATGCCGCTGCGACCGGCCAGGATATTGGCCCAAGCAGTCTCCACGCTGCTGCCAACCGGGGACACCATGCCCATGCCCGTCACTACCACGCGCCGCTTGGCCACGCAACCACCCTCATTGCCCGTACCGGGCTCCGCTAAAACAGAGGAAACAAGAAAAGCCGCGACCCTGGCGGGTGGCCGCGGCGGGTTTGCAGGCGCAAGACGCCCGAACGTTACGGCAGGTGGGTGGCGATATAGTCAATCGCCTGCTGCACCGTCGTAATCTTTTCGGCGTCTTCGTCTGGGATTTCCAACTCGAACTCTTCTTCAAGCGCCATCACCAGTTCTACGGTGTCCAGCGAATCAGCGCCGAGATCCTCGACAAACGAGGCCTCATTGGTCACTTGTTCCTCTTTGACTCCCAGCTGTTCGATGATGATTTTTCTGACTCGGGCTTCAATGTTGCTGATGTCGGTCATGATGCTTAGCTTCCTCAGTGGTGCTTGTTGCAATCCACACCCGCGTTTCATGGCAGGTGCTAACGGGTTGAAAATATCACAAACGGGGCGCGGCTTCCGGCTCCCAGGATAGCGACCGGCCCGCGGGCGCGGATGGCCCATGCCCACTCCGCGTGGCGCTTAAATCATCGCCAACCCACCGTTGACGTGCAAGGTTTCGCCGGTGATATAAGCTGCGTCCGGCGACGCCAGAAACGCCACGGCGGCGGCCACCTCTTGCGGCTGGCCGGGCCGCTGCAGCGCAATGGACTCGATCAGTCCCTGGCGCTGCGCTTCCGGTAAGGCGCGGGTCATGTCGGTATCGATCAAGCCCGGCGCTACGGCATTGACCGTGATATTGCGCGAACCCACTTCGCGCGCCAGCGACTTGGTAAAGCCGATTACACCGGCCTTGGCCGCTGCATAATTGGCCTGTCCAGCGCTACCGGTTACGCCCACCACCGAGGTAATGTTGATGATACGCCCGCGCTGCGCCTTCATCATGCCCCGCAACACCGCTTTGCTAAGCCGATAAACTGAAGACAAATCGGTGTCCAGCACGGTCCGCCATTCCTCTTCTTTCATGCGCAATAGCAGATTATCGCGCGTAACCCCGGCATTATTAATCAGAATACTGGGTGGGCCGAATTCCTGGCCAATCGCTTTCACTATCGTCTCCACCGCCACCGGATCGGTCACATCCAGACACAACCCACGCCCCGGATAGCCACAACCGCGCAAATCCTGGCTGATCGCCGCCGCGCCGCGCTCGGTAGTGGCGGTGCCAATCACCATTGCACCACGTTCCGCCAAAATTCGGGCAACCGCCTGGCCAATGCCACGACTGGCTCCAGTCACCAGCGCGATTTCACCGTCTAATGTCGTCATCGCTTATGTTCTCCTGGGCTTTTAGTAATTTAACAAGACCGCGCCCCAGGTAAAGCCGCCGCCGAATCCTTCCAGCAGCAGCGTATCGCCGCGCTGGATGCGGCCATCGCGCACCGCTGTATCTAGCGCCAGCGGCACCGACGCCGCCGACGTGTTACCGTGCGTTCGCACACAGTCCACCATGCGCTCTTCCGGCAGACCCAGACGCTTGGCGGTCGCGGCGAGAATTCGGCGGTTGGCCTGATGCGGAATCAGCCAGTCCACATCAGCGACTGTCAGCTGATTAGCGGCTAACATCTGTTCTGCCATATCTTTGAGCGTGGTTACCGCTACTTTGAAAACCTCGCTGCCGCGCATTTCGACGAAGGCAGCGTTTTGGCGAGTCTGCTCGTAGCCGCTCGATACTCCGGCTGGCACCCACAGTAATTCCTTGTAACGGCCATCCGCTCCCAACCGGCTATCGATGATGCCTGGGGCATCCGCCGCCTCCAGCACCACTGCCCCGGCACCATCGCCAAACAGGATACAGGTGCCACGGTCAGTCCAGTCAATAATACGAGTGAAGGTATCCGCTCCCACCACCAGCGCCCGCCGCGCCGCGCCAGTCACGATAAACCGATGGGCAATATCCAGTGCGTAGACGAAGCCCGTACAGACCGCTTGCACATCGAAGGCGGGGCCACCGTAACAGCCCAGGCGGTGTTGCAACTGGGTCGCTACGCTAGGAAAGACATGATCCGGCGTGGTGGTGCCCAGCACGATCAAGTCAATGGAATCCGCTTCGATGCCCGCCGCCGCCAGCGCCCGCCGGGACGCCTGTTCAGCCAGATCGCAGGTCGTCTCACCCGGCGCGGCGATGTGGCGTTGCTCGACGCCGGTGCGTTCGACGATCCAGTCCGCCGTGGTCTCGATCATCTGTTCGAGATCGGCATTGGTCAATACTTTTTCCGGCAGATAGCTACCGGTGCCAATAATACGAGCGTGGCTCAAAGCGCGGGCCTCTCGGCGTGAAGGGCGGCCAGGTGGGCGTTGATACGTTGCGGCACGGCCTGTTTGACTTCCAGCATCGCTACCTGAATCGCGTTGGCGAACGCCAGGGCATCCGCCCCGCCATGGCTCTTCACCACAATGCCCTGCAAGCCCAGTAAGCTGGCACCGTTGTAACGGCGCGGGTCAATCCGCCGACCGAAGGTTCGCAATACAGGCAAAGCGATCAATCCCGCCAGGCGACTGAACAGGTTTTGCTTGAATTCCCGGGTCAGAAAGTGTCGGATCAGTTTAGCGACGCCTTCGCTGCTTTTGAGGGCGATGTTGCCAACAAAGCCGTCACAGACCACGACATCGGCCTCGTCCAGATACACGCCATCGCCTTCCACAAAGCCGATGTAATGGAGATCGCTGGCCGCTAACAGCCGAGCGGCCTCCCTCACCTGCTCGTTGCCCTTGATCTCTTCTTCACCGATGTTTAGCAACCCCACCCGTGGCTGGGCGATGCCGTTCACTTCGGCCAGCACCGAACCCATCACTGCGAATTGCAACAGATGTTCAGCCTTGCTATCAACGTTGGCACCCAAGTCCAGCATCCGCGTCTGACCGCATAGGGTGGGCAGGGTGGTGCAGATAGCGGGGCGGTCAATGCCGGGTAGGGTCTTGAGCACAAAGCGCGCGGTCGCCATCAACGCTCCGGTGTTCCCGGCGCTGACGCAGGCATCCGCCTCACCCTGCTTGACCAGGTTAATCGCCACGCGCATGGAGGAATCTTTTTTGAAGCGCAGCGCTTGGGCGGGCGATTCGTCCATGCTCACCAACTGGGAAGCGTGATGAATGCTCAGGTCAGGATGGCCCTGTGCCTTGCTCTGGTGGAGCCGCGCCGCCAGGATCTCCTGCTGCCCAACCAGAATCAGCCGCACCGGCTCGTTAGCTGTTGCCACAACCTGGAGCGCGGCGGGTACGACCACCTCTGACCCAAAATCGCCGCCCATGCCGTCCAGGGCGATGGTCAACGGGCGGGTCATGCGGGCGGAAAGACAGTCATGAGGGGGGCGGTGGCAAAGAGCGCAGCCCTAACGGCGATCAATCTTCACTTTCTTCCACAACCGGCTGAGCAATCACCAGGCGCCCACGGTAGTAACCGGTAGCGGTGACATGATGACGGCGATGCAACTCGCCAGAGGTGCGGTCAGTCGACAGCGTAGGTGCGGTCAACGCATCATGGGCGCGGCGCATACCGCGCTTGGAACGGCTTTTACGGCTTTTTTGCACAGCCATGCTTAAGCACTCCTTTTTAAATCTCGTAACAGGGACGCCAGCGCCGCCAAGGGCTGTTCAGGCGCGTTATCCGTCGCCGGATAGCCGGGGGTCGGGCATTCCGCTGGATCAGCATGGCGGGGAATCTGAGGCAAGGCCAGCAACAATTCATCCTCAACCAAATCCGCAACCCGCACAGCATTCCCGGCTACCAGCAACGGTTCGTATTCTTCTGGCAGTCGGCTCATTTCCGCTTCGTTGTGCACCAGACCCAGGCGCACCGGCACCTCCAGCGGCCAGCGCAAGGGCTCCAGGCAGCGCTGACAAAGCAGCTCGACTTGAGTGCGCAACACGCCCTGGATGCAACGCACGCCCTGCGTGTCTACGCCAGCCACGAGCGCCACATCGACCTTGCCGTCAACATCACGCAATGCGGCTGCCAAGCGCGGCAGCGCCGCTAAAGGCAACACGCCTTCTAGTCGTCCCGCTTCGGCGCAAAGCCGCCAAGGATCAATCTTCTCGGGGAATGATGGGGTCTGCATAAGTCGCGGGATGATATAGACGCGCTGAATTTCTGTCAAAATCTGTCCAACACCTGCCAGATTCCGCACAATACCCCTTATCTAGCCATTAACCGCCGCACGCTGGCATGATTCACTCCAGTCTCGACCATCGCCCTCTGATTCTCGCGTCCACCTCGCCCTTCCGCCGGGAGTTGCTGGCGCGACTGGGCCTTTCCTTTGTTGCGCAAGCCCCCACTGCTGATGAGACTCCGCTAGCCAACGAGGATGCGCCAGCGCTGGTGGCCCGCCTAGCTGAGGTGAAGGCGCGCTCGCTGGCGCGCGAGCATCCCGGCGCGCTGATCATCGGCTCGGATCAGGCGGCGACGCTGGACGGCGCGCTCATCGGTAAGCCCGGCCATCACGCCCAGGCAGCAGCACAACTGCGCCGCGCCTCCGGGCGCACAGTGACGTTTTATACCGGCCTGTGCCTGTTGGATAGCGCCAGCGACCAGCGCCAAACGGCGGTCGAGC
>JBATSQ010000125.1:0-9874 GCA_049293375.1 Candidatus Contendibacter sp. | reverse complement strand
GCCCAGGCCGAGGCGCGCGCCACCCTGATGCTGTCCGAGGCCATCGGCAAGGGCAACGTGCAAGCCATCAACTATTTTGTGGCGCAAAAATACGTGGAAGCGGTGGGCAAATTAGCTACGGCACCCAACGAGAAAGTGCTCTTGATGCCGCTGGATACCTCAGGTTTGGTCGGCACGCTGGCCGGCGTGGCTGAGCTGGCGCGAGAGGCTATGAATAAAGCGGGGCCGCGCGCGTGAATACCTGGTTGCTGGAGCCGGTCTACTGGAACTGGTGGGTGCTGGGCGTAGTGCTGATGGCGATTGAATCCATCGTCCCCGGCTTTTTCTTTTTGTGGATGGGGGTGGCGGCGCTGCTGGTCGGCGTAGTGCTCACCGTGCTGCCAGGGCTGGAGTGGACTTATCAGGTTTTACTGTTCGCTGTACTCTCAGTAGGATCGTTGGTGGGTTGGCGGTTGCGGCTCCAGCGCCATCCCACCCCCACTGCTGATCCCTTACTCAACCGGCGCGGTCATCAGTACGTTGGACGAGCCTTTACCCTGGACGAGCCAACGCTTAACGGATACGGCAAAATCCGCGTGGATGACAGCACCTGGAAAGTGCGGGTGGCGCAGGATTACCCGGCGGGAACCCGGCTGCGCATCATTGGCGTGGACGGCGTGCTGCTCAAGGGTGTGGCTGAACCCACTAACGGCGGGGGACATTGATGCGCGATATCATTCATCTGTCCACACAGCACCGCGAGCAGTTAGTGGACATCACCGCGCGCGTGGCGGCGATTGTTAAGGCTAGCACTATTCACCAAGGCGTGGCGACCGTTTACGCCCAGGGCGCGACGGCGGCACTAATGATCCAGGAAAATTGGGATGAGAGCGTGCAAAGCGATGTGATTGCGTTGCTACGCCAACTGATTCCGCGGGGCGTCTGGCGGCACGACGAACAGGACGGCAATGGCGACGCCCATCTCAAGGCCGGTCTGGTTGGGCCATCCGAGGTCATTCCGATCATTGATGGTGAACTGGGCCTGTCGCGCTGGCAGAATATCTTTTTCTGCGAATTCGATGGTCCGCGCCACGACCGCCGGGTGATCTGCACCGTGTTGGCCGATAGCGCGGGGTAAATCCAGCGCCGCCGGTATTTAAGCTGCCAAGGCTGCCCGGATTTGCGCCGCCAGCGCTATTAGCTCTTCCGGATTCGCCGGTGTGCGGCCATGGAGCTGCAAGCGCTGCCCTTCCCACATCGGCATGACATGGACATGATAGTGAAACACGCTCTGTCCCGCCGCAGCGCCATTGGTCTGCACAACGCGCATTCCGTCTGGCTGCAAGGCCTGCTGCACTGCGCGGGCGATGCGCTGGACAGCCGCTGTGACCGCGAATAGATCCGCTTCGGCGATGTCCAGTACATTGGGCGCATGGACTTTGGGAATGGTTAGGGTATGGCCTGGGCTGGCTGGCTGAATATCCATGAAGGTCAGGGTGTGCTCATCCTGGCTCACGATGGTCGCTGGGAGTGCGCCACGGGCAATTTTGCAGAAAATGCAGGCAGCGGATTCGGACATGTTGAAAACTCCTTTGGGTGCGGATCAGTCTGAAACTAAATCTCGACCCAGATCAATGGTGAAGTGCGGATCGAAGGCCGGATTCTCATTGATGCCCTGGCGGGCGTAACCGCGGGGATTGCAGACCACGCGGGTGCCGTTGACGTGATAATCAAAGCGGTCATGGGTGTGGCCGTGGATCCATAGCACCACCCGCTCGCTCCCCAATAACGACTCCAGATTAGATACAAAACAGAGATTGAGCGGTGAACCGGCGAAGCGCGGATGGATACTCTGGGGTGATGGCGCATGGTGGGTAATGACCACGGTCGGCCCAGCAAATGGTTCGGCCAGCCGCGCTTGCAGCCAGGTCTGTTGGTGCGCGCACAATGCCGCCGCATCGGCGGGTGCAAACAACCGATCCCCCGCCTCGTCCAGCCAGATCCGGCTAAAATCCCGGATGAAGAGATGGGCTTGGGCGATAGCCCACGCCCGTTGCTCCTCGTCCTCCCACAGCAGGAAGTCGGTCCACAATGTCGCGCCCAGAAACCGCACGCCATCCAGCACCACTTCATCGCAATCCAGCACCTGAATCAGGGTGCCCTGACTGAGCCGCTTTAATTCCGCCACGGTTCCAGCCATCTCGCCCCCGTAGAATTCATGGTTGCCGGGAACATAGAGAACCGGTCGGGCCAAGGATGCCGCCCAGGCAATGGCCTGATGGGGCCGGGCGATGTCGCCCGCCAGAATCGTCACATCAGCGGCGACGCGCGGCGGCTCCAACGCATCGAAACCCAGGTGCAAATCAGAGAGGATATGCAGCTTCATGGGAGCCGAGAGGCTTGCGATACTTTACTGAACCTGATTAACGGCGCGGATTTCCATGCGCACCACTTCCTTGCCCTTTTTCTCCTGGCTAATGCGCACTGGTAGATAGCGCAGTGTTGGTGCAACCCAAAACGTGGTCATGCGGGTCTTGCCGGGTTCAAATTGTTGGATGCGTGTTGTAGTGAGGGTTCCCAGCGGGGTGGCCAGCGTTTCTTGGCCCTGATTGCGGATTTGATAACTTTTGATAGCCGTCTTATCGACCAAACGGTATGCACTAGGCAACCGGGCACGCTGCAAATCGTCCCTTACCACCAATTGCAAACTGAGCGGATCGAATACGCCGGCTGCAAGCGGCAGAGTTGCTCGCTCGGTGTTGTAGCGCACCTGCACTTGCCGTGCTGTCCAATCAAACTGCAACTGCATCTGCTCGGATTTCTTGCCGGCCGCCAAGTGGCGCTCATAGTCATGGGGCTGGATCGCGCCGTCCCGGAGGGTGCCGCTGGCCTGTTCTTGAACCTCTCCAGAGGCCAGCGCCGCGACCAAGCCGTTGGGGCGTACAACGGATGTCATCTGATAGGAGTCTGGTGCGGGCATCCGCAGGGTGATGATCGCCTCACCGACCGAAAACCCGGATGCGTACACCTCATAACGGGCCTGATAGGGAGTCATGGCGCCCTCAGTAGCAGCAATCACCAGTGGGGGTGCCAGCAACAAGCCAGCCAACCCGGCGGCGCTACCCAGTAATTTCATGTAGTGATTGCTCCTCGCTGGCATCGGGGCCGATCTCGTGGTCAGGAACTGACGGCGTGCATGGTAGACCATTTTGGCACGGTGGAGACGATGACGGGTCGTGTTTTAGCGCTGACTCCCGTCCCCCTGCCCCGGCGTAAGAAAAAGCCCCGTGGAGACGGGGCTTCGGAACGCGAAAGCCAAGCCGCGTTTAGGCAATAGTGACGCTGGGGTCGAGATAGACATCTCGAATAGCGCTGAGCATGGCTAGGCTGTCTTTCATCGTTCGAACAGTAAAAATTGCGTACTTATGATGGCCGGTCTTTCTTAGCACCCAGCTTCCTTCTTCCCATCAAAAGAAAAGGCTAGACTGTGTACAGGAATGCTTATGCCTCCAAGCTTTCCTTGCGCCGCGACCGATGCCAAATTAAGCCACCAAGCAGCAAACCCATTAAGCCTAGCGCCCATTCTTGCAGAGTCGGAATAGGGGCATTTGCCGCCATCTGTCGCGCACGCCAAACATAATTTACGAAAGGAAATCCAGGCGGATAAAAGCCAATACTAGGCATACCGCAGTGATCCTGTACATAGGCTGAACGCGCTGTGTTAATACCCTGTGGATCATCATAACCGGGTGGTGGTAAGTCTAGTTTGTAACCTTCGCTAAGAGATGTACACTCCTCGCCCCAACCGCTATACCAACCTGTGTGTGTAATCGTATTAGGGTCGGTTATATTAGAGTTGATAGAAATCGCGTAGTCTCCAGGACTCCCTCCAAAAAGTAGTGCTGCTACCTCTTGCGCTGAATAAACGGGTGGGTTATTTGTCCAAAGGTCGCCATCCGAAACGGCATATGATCCAACATATTGATAACTAACTTGTTGCGCTACTGCTGGCAACCCTGGCAATCCTAGCACCAGCCATGTAGTCAACAAGGATAACCGAGCTATTTTGATCATCGGTCCACTCCCTCATGTATTAACTATCGGCCCAAGTCATTTAACACTACTTTAAGCCTCTGCAAGATATTGTCTGCTCCACTTTCATTGCCTTGGCTACAAAGCGTTTTTGCCTCTCGCAAAAGAGAAAAAGCCGAATTTAACAGCTCAATATTCTCTTTAATTTTCAAAGCAGATGTAGTCATCCTTGCCGCCTGAATTGGAACTTCATCCGCGCACGCAGCAAATACCATACTGTTGTTCGATAAAGCAAACGTAGCGCTTATTGTTACGGTTAATAATCGTCTCTTCATCATATTCCCCCTAAAGGAATTTGCAAAAGTCGAAACCACGGGATCAAGGGTGACACTGGTAATTAAACCGACTTAGATTGAAAGGCTTAGGGTGATAAGTAGAATAAGAATATCCCTTAACAGATTGGCAGATTGCGATTATAGGGTATCCTATTTCTTTAAGTCTATATAGCACTCCAGGAACCAGCCCCCGTCAAGGGGCTTTCGTCCTGGGGAAGCACGGAAAACTTAAGCCACGGTGACGCTCTGATCCAGATAGACATCTTGAATGGCATTGAGGATCGTCACGCCATCAGCCATCGGACGCTGGAAGGCTTTGCGGCCTGAAATCAGGCCCATGCCGCCGGCACGCTTATTGACCACCGCCGTGGTGACTGCTGCTTCCAGATCGCCCGCCCCCTTGGATTCGCCGCCGGAGTTGATCAGACCGGCGCGGCCCATGTAGCAATTGGCGATCTGATAACGGCACAGGTCAATCGGATGGTCGCTGGCCAGATCGGTGTAAATCTTCTTATCGAATTTGCCGTAGCTGGAGCCGCCCATATTCAGCGCCTCAAAGCCACCGTTATTTTCCGGCAATTTCTGCTTAATGATGTCGGCTTCGATAGTGACGCCCAGGTGGTTGGCCTGACCGGTCAGGTCGGCGGAAACATGATAGTCCTTTTCCTTAGTCTTGAAGGCATTGTTGCGCAGATAGCACCACAGCACCGTCGCCATGCCCAACTCGTGCGCCATCTGGAAAGCTTTGGCGACCTCGACAATCTGCCGACCACTTTCCGGCGAACCGAAGTAAATCGTAGCCCCCACCGAGGCGCAGCCCATGTCGTAGGCTTCCTTGATGGTGCCCCACAGGATTTGATCAGCCTTATTGGGGAAAGTCAGGAGTTCGTTATGGTTGATCTTGACCATAAAAGGGATTTTATGCGCGTACTTGCGCGACATCATGCCCAAAACGCCGTAGGTGGAGGCCACTGCGTTGCAACCGCCTTCAATCGCCAGCTTGATGATGTTTTCTGGGTCGAAGTAGATGGGATTCTTGGCGAAGCTGGCCCCACCCGAATGCTCAATACCTTGATCCACTGGTAAGATACTCAGAAAGCCAGTGCCCGCCAGCCGACCGCAGCCAAACATGCGTTGCAGATTGCCCAGCACCCGGTTATTGCGGTCGGAAGCGGTGAAAATCCGCTCTACAAAATCCGGGCCAGGCAGATGCAAGGATTCCTTGGGGATCGTCTTACAGACATGGCCCAACAGAGAATCCGCGCTAGCGCCAAGCCGTTCAGCCGTTTTACTCATGATGCGCTACCCTCCTTCAGGTGTGGAACAAGCAAACAGATTATCATTGGGGTTATTTTGAACCAGCTCCGGCGTCGCTTCAATTGGGTTGAGCGCTTGTCTTCCTGGATTTTAGTAGCAAGTGCAGCGATAGGCCCGATCTGGCGGGTGGGCGACGATCAGCGATCAGCCCAACATGGGGTGTGCGTCGGTGTGGGGTCGGTCGGTTGAGGGCGAATACTTATTCTTTCCGATTATTGCCGAAGGTGGCCCGCTACTCATCGGGCAAGCCCTCAAAACCCATGTAGTGAAAATGGCGGTCAAAGGCAAGTCAGGCTTTGGCTGCGTCTTTTTATTCCGTTGGGTCTTCAATGGCCACTTGAAAGTAAGTTGCATACCCTCGGTCGCGCGTCATCAGGATCATGTTTTCAGTGGCGGCATGGGCACCGATGAGAAAATCGGCGAGCACCCGTGTTCGGTGGCCGCCGCGCCCGCGATATTGACGAAAGGCTCGTCCCGCCAGAAAAGCGGCTTCCCACGGCAAGGCATCGTGCCGAAACAATGTTCCGGGCAACAGGGTATTTAATTCTTCAAGGTTTTCCACAACGGCGCTTACTTCGGCATAGATCACCGGATTGATGACCAGAACCCCCACACTCCCGCAGCGAATCAGACAATCTCTGGAAAGGGAACCGAAGTGAGCATCCGCGCCGATGACATCCAGCAGCACATTGGTATCGACCAGATAGGCATTCATTCGCGCAACAGCGCCATCAGTTCATCCGTACTGCGATCAAAACGTTTGCGTCCGTACAAGGCCTGAATTGCAGCCGCTTTGGATGCAGGGCTGGCCACCAGTCGAAGACCACTTTCGTCAGGGATGAACTGCACTTCCGCGTTGGGTAGCAAGCCGTAGCGTTCGCGGAACTCTTGGGGAATCGTAACTTGCCCATTTTCGCTGATTTTCATGTTAAATCCTTACCCTCAAAAAAATCACCCGCACTTTGCACGAGATAAAAATAGAAAATCACTGTACGGTGCGCACGAGGCGAACGTGGTTGGCAACACTCCGGAGGACCCAGTGGCCAAAGCCGTTGTCGAAGTCCACGCCCCAGGCGAAGCCGGAAAACCCGGTATACGGCGGGCCGACCAGAAATTCGACGCCGGCGTATTGGGAAATGCCGTGGTATCAATGGTCGGTCGGGAATAGCCATCTCCTTTGCACCACCGCGCTCCCGTGTCTTTATCATGTATTTCAAAGCCCGTGGAGCAGTACACCAAGCTGCGCAATTCCTCGCGGCTCGGTACCCGCCAGCCACCGTAAGCCGCATTCTGCGCATCTTGCCAGGTATATCGCGCCGCCTCACCCGTGCACGTCCCGCCATTCCAGGTCTGCCCCAGTGCACAGCGCAATCGCCGCCGTCGCCCATCTCCAGCGTCTTGCGCAGCAGATTCAGCCCAAACAACACGGTGCCTTGCGTATTGGCAATATGGGTTTCCGGGGAAGCAAAGGCGTTTTCTCCGCTCGCGTCCTGCATGTAGCCAAAGCCGGGATACACGTCGAATAAACTCGCCATCTTCACCAATTGACGACCGAGCGCCTCATCGAATTTGCGATCTCCAGAGGTCGAGATCATCGGGTCCGATAGCGAAAACGTCTTGGCACCATTTTCCGCAATCACCCCATCTAAAGCGCCATTGCGCAGACAACAGCCCCGCACGCTGCTGAGAGAAAACGCATTGGAAACTCCACAAGCGCAGGCACCCGCAATGCCAATCCCGTATCGAATAAAATCACGCCGTCTCATCATGTGAACTCTATCAATGCACGCCTTCTTGAAGAACAACCCTGCTCATCCAATTCACTTTGGAGTACGCACCAACCGAACCGGACCGGTATCGTGCTGATCGTCCCGAACGTCACCGCCAAACCTGAAATTCACATCCCACGCATCGTCGGCATTTTGACCCTCCGCCGCGCCGGACCAGAACGCCGCTGCTGGGGTTTTGGGGAACGCCACCGCATCAATCGTCGGTGGGTCAAAGTCTCCCTGACAGGGCTGATTCTTCCTTCATCTTAGTCTGACAGACCGGGCCGATGCTTCTGACAGATGCATCAAAATACAATCAGATTCTATCAAAAAGACTGCTCTCCAGAGAAATAGGCCCGATTTGGCGAAGCGGGCCAGCGGCGATGATTGGCAACCCCGCAGCACGGGTCGGCGTCGCCGGGCTTGCTGCCAAAAAAAAAGGGCTTGCCGACACTGCTGCCGACAAGCCCGACCGACGGCTGGACGCCGTCGAAAAATCCGCAACTACAAGGCTAAGGATTTACCCTTAGAACCCAGGTCCTCGAACGCCTCGTTGAGCCGAGCGATCATGTTCTGTTCCGCCAGCCGCAGATACTTGCGCGGGTCGTAATATTTCTTGTAAGGCTTGTCGGTTTCTGGGTCCACCTGGTACAGGAACGCTTTCGGATTGTCGCTGACGAACTTGCCAATCGCTTCCGAATAAGCGAACTGCAAATCGGTGTCGATGTTCATCTTAAACACCCCGTAGCCCACCGCCTCGGTAATCTTGTCTTTTTCCGAGCCGGAGCCGCCGTGGAACACCAAATTCAACGGCTTCGCGCTAACTTGCTGGGTTTTTTCGATCAATGCCTGGGAATTTTTCAGGATTTCCGGGCGCAACTGGACGTTGCCCGGCTTGTACACGCCATGGACATTGCCAAAGGAAGCGGCGACCGAGAAATGGCCAATAGGTGACAAGCGCTGGTAGGCTTGCAACACATCTTCCGGCTGGGTGTAAAGATGCGAATTATCGGCGCTTTCCTCCAACTCACTGCCGATGCCGTCCTCTTCGCCACCGGTGACGCCCAATTCAATCTCCAGACTCATAGCCAACGGCGCCATGCGCTTGAGGACGCGGGCGCACTCGTTGAGGTTAAATTCCATAGTCTCTTCGGACAGATCCAGCATATGCGAGCTGAACAAGGGCTTACCATGCTGCTTGAAATACGCTTCGCCGTGATCGAGCAGTGCATCTACCCAGGGAATCAGGCTCTTGTTGGCGTGGTCGGTGTGCAGCACCACACACACTCCATAATGCTCGGCCAACAGATGCACATGCAGGGCTGCCGCCACCGCTCCCAAGACCTTGGCCTTAAAGCTGTCTTTCATACCCTGACCAGCGTAGAACTGCGCGCCGCCGTTGGAAAGCTGCACAATGACATCGGCCTGATTCTTCGCCGCCGCTTCCAGCACCGCGTTGATGGTGCTACTGCTGGAGACATTGACGGCAGGCAGAGCGTAGCCGCCCGCCTTGGCAGCCGCCACAAGCGTCAGATAATCCTTGCCAGTGACAACGCCGGGTTTGAGTTGCGCCATGAGCAAATCCTCTAAGTGGTTGGGTTGGAGTGATTAAATAGATATCAGCAAGCGTGATTCATGAAAGGATTTCGCAGTTGACCGCCATCAAGCGCGACCGTTTTGCCAATCCTCATGGGCTTGCTGTATGGATTTTGGAGCTGGCGAGGGGACTCGAACCCCTGACCTGATGCTTACAAGGCAACTGCTCTACCGGCTGAGCTACGCCAGCCCGCGCCGATCAAGATTATAATAGATTCAAAGCGTCATTTCGCAAAAACTTCCTGATGGTAATTGACAACCCCCCTGAGCGCCGTCACAATGCGCGACTCAGACTTTGGAGGGGTTCCCGAGCGGTCAAAGGGGGCAGACTGTAAATCTGTTGGCTCAGCCTTCGAAGGTTCGAATCCTTCCCCCTCCACCACCCTGCAACCAGCCTTTGCACCTAAGCCACAGCGCGCATAGCTCGTCAGTCCATGTTGCACAGGTGAACTCCCGCTCTGAGATGGCAAGGCGGGTGTAGTTCAATGGTAGAACCTCAGCCTTCCAAGCTGATGGTGTGGGTTCGATTCCCATCACCCGCTCCAAAACATAACCTTAGATTAGCGTATAGAAGGCGTAATCAGGCCCATATAGCTCAGTCGGTAGAGCGCATCCTTGGTAAGGATGAGGTCACCAGTTCAAATCTGGTTATGGGCTCCACTCGATTCGGAACTTGGTCTGAGATTCCTGGCCCTTAAGTTTGCAGGGGAGCATTTAAATGTCCAAAGAAAAGTTCGAGCGTAACAAGCCGCATGTGAATGTCGGGACGATTGGTCATGTCGATCATGGCAAGACCACGCTGACGGCGGCGATCACCAAGGTGATGGCGGCCAAGTTTGGTGGAGA
>JBATSQ010000124.1:0-17414 GCA_049293375.1 Candidatus Contendibacter sp. | reverse complement strand
GCTGATGTAGGAGAGAGAGTTGATGCCCTCGCGTAGCGAATTGGCCGCCCGACGCTTGTCGGACAACCCGACTGAAGCGGTGGCCGTGATCGGCCCTACCGGCCAGGAATTCTTACCGCCCACTCGCCGGGACATGGCAAACGCCATTCGCGCGTTGAGCATGGACGCGGTGCAACGAGCCGAATCCGGTCATCCTGGAGCGCCGATGGGAATGGCGGATTTTGGCGCAGTGCTTTGGGACGATTTTTTTCGGCACAACCCGGCCAACCCTAAATGGTTTAACCGGGATCGCTTAATTCTTTCCAACGGCCATGGCTCAATGCTGTTGTATTCGCTCCTGCACCTGAGCGGCTACGATCTTACCATTGAAGACCTGCGCAATTTCCGCCAACTGGGTTCCCGCACGCCAGGGCATCCAGAGTACGGCCGCACGGCTGGGGTGGAAACCACCACCGGGCCGTTGGGACAGGGTTTGGCGAACGGCGTGGGTATGGCCTTGGCCGAACGGGCGCTGGCGACCCGCTTTAACCGTCCCGGTTTTCCCATCGTCGATCACTATACCTACGTCATTCTGGGCGATGGCTGCCTGATGGAAGGCATTTCCTACGAAGCCTGCTCGCTGGCTGGCATCTGGGGCCTGGGCAAGCTGATTTGCCTGTATGACGACAACGGCATTTCTATCGATGGCAAGGTGCAGGGCTGGTTCCGCGATAACGTCACCTTGCGGTTTGAGGCCATGGGCTGGCATGTTATTTCCAACGTGGACGGCCATGATGTGGACGCGGTTCACGCTGCGGTGGAACAAGCGCGCGCCTTTCATGAGCGCCCCACCCTGATTTGCTGCAAAACCATCATCGCCAAGGGTTCGCCCAACAAGGCCGATAGCGCCAAATCCCATGGCGCACCGCTGGGTGCTGCTGAAGTCGCTGCCACCCGCGAGAACATCGGCTGGCGGCATGCGCCTTTTGTCATCCCGCCGGAGATTTACCGCGCTTTCGATGCCCGCACCAAGGGCGCTGCGGCTGAGGGGGAGTGGAATACGCTGTTCACCCGCTATCGCGCCGAGTTTCCCGAACGGGCAGCAGAATTTGACCGACGGCTAGCCTGCGGCTTTCCCGACGATTGGGAGACCATCGCCTGGGCGTTTATCCACGCCACCCAGCAGCGGGGTGAAAGCCTGGCCACGCGCGCCGCCTCGCAACGTGCGCTGAAGTTTTACGGCCCGCACTTCCCCAGCCTGGTCGGCGGCTCGGCGGATCTGGCCGAATCCACGGGTATTCCCTGGGAGGGTTCCCGACCGGTTGATTTCGAGCATCCGGATGGCAATCTGATTTTCTATGGTGCGCGCGAATTTGCGATGAACGCCATCATGAACGGTCTAGCCCTGCACGGCGGTTATGTACCGTTTGGCGGCACCTTCCTGATGTTCGCCGATTACGGCCGTAGCGCCATTCGCATGTCGGCGTTAATGAAGATCCGCTGCATGTTTATCCTGACGCACGATTCCATCGGTGTGGGTGGTGATGGTCCCACCCACCAACCCATCGAGCATGTTTCCAGTCTGCGGATCATTCCCGACTTGTCGGTGTGGCGCACCTGCGACACCACGGAAACAGCAGTGGCCTGGAAAATGGCGCTGGAGCGGGTGAACGGCCCAACCGCATTGATTTTTACCCGCCAGCCCCTACCCCACCAGGAGCGCACCCCAGAGCAGGTGCAAGCCATCGCCCGTGGCGGTTATGTCCTTCTCGACTGCGGCGATGGCCCAGAGGCGATCCTCATCGCCACGGGTTCGGAGGTGCAATTGGCCATGGAGGCGGCCAAGCAATTGAATGGGCAAGGGCGGCGGATTCGCGTGGTGTCCATGCCCTCGGTGGATGTGTTCGATGTCCAGGATGCCGCTTATCGTGAAGCGGTGTTGCCACCGACCGTGACCCGCCGGGTGGTGGTTGAGGCGGGCGTGACTGCTCCTTGGTACAAGTACGCCGGTCCACAGGGGACAGTGCTTGGCATCGACCGCTTTGGCGAATCAGGACCACCTGAAATCATCTTTCAGCACTTTGGCCTTACTACGGAACGGGTGGCTGAAGCTGTAACGGCCTTGTTCTAAACTTGGCGAGCGGCCGCGCTGGTTTTGGTCGATACGCATTAAGAGGTTTATACTGTGTCTTTCTGGGTGGATGACGCTATCCACCTCTGTTGTTATAACCACACGTTTTGCTCACCACACTGCTGGAGGAAAGCATGGCTATCAAAGTTGGCATCAATGGCTTCGGCCGCATCGGTCGCATGGTCTTTCGCGCTGCGGTTAAGCACTTCCCGGATATCGAGATCGTCGGCATCAATGACCTGCTCGAACCCGACTACCTGGCCTACATGCTGCAATATGACTCAGTTCATGGCCGCTTCAAGGGCGATATCGCTGTGGATGGCAACACGCTGGTCGTCAACGGTAAGAAAATCCGCCTGACTGCTGTCAAGGACCCCGCCGAACTGAAGTGGGGCGAAGTCGGTGCCGATGTCGTTGTTGAATCCACGGGTCTGTTCCTGACCAAGGAAACCTGCCAGAAGCACATCAGCGCGGGCGCGAAAAAGGTCATCCAGAGCGCACCCAGCAAGGATGATACCCCGATGTTTGTCTACGGCGTCAATGACAAAACCTACGCCGGTCAGACCATCATTTCCAATGCCTCTTGCACCACCAACTGTCTGGCCCCCATCGCCAAGGTGCTGAACGACAAATGGGGCATCAAGCGCGGTCTGATGACGACTGTCCATGCTGCCACTGCGACCCAGAAGACCGTGGACGGCCCGTCCAACAAGGATTGGCGCGGTGGGCGTGGCATTCTGGAAAACATCATCCCCTCAAGCACTGGCGCCGCCAAGGCCGTCGGCGTGGTGATCCCGGAACTGAACAAGAAGCTGACCGGTATGGCCTTCCGCGTGCCGACCTCTGACGTGTCCGTGGTCGATCTGACCGTCGAGCTGAACAAGCCCGCGACGTACAAAGAAATTTGTGCGGCCATGAAGGAAGCTTCCCAGGGTTCGATGAAGGGCGTGCTGGGCTATACCGAAGACAAAGTCGTCGCCACCGACTTCCGCGGTGAGAGCAACACTTCGACCTTCGATGCCGACGCTGGCATCGCGCTGGATGACACCTTCGTCAAGGTCGTGGCCTGGTACGATAACGAATGGGGCTATTCCTGCAAAGTGCTGGAAATGGTCAAGGTCATGATGAAGTAAGCCATCGCCACGCCGTGGCGGTTCCTTGCTGAGCTGAAACCACTCGCCCCCGCCGCTCTGGCTTCACGCCAGGACTGACGGGGGTTTTATTTGGAGGAGAGAAAAATGCAATTCAAGCGTATGACCGATCTGGATTTGGCCGGCAAGCGAGTGTTCATCCGCGCCGACCTCAACGTGCCCGTCAAGGACGGCAAGGTGACCTCCGACGCCCGCATCACCGCCTCGATGCCGACCATCGAGCACGCGATGAAGGCGGGGGCCAAGGTGATGGTGACCTCGCACCTGGGTCGCCCGACTGAAGGCCAGTTTAATCCAGAGGATTCACTCCAGCCGGTCGCCGATGTCATGTCGGCCAAGCTGGGCAAGCCGGTGCGGGTGATCCGCGATTGGGTCAACGGCGGTTTTGAAGTCGCCAACGGTGAAGTGGTACTGCTGGAAAATTGCCGTACCAACAAGGGCGAAAAGAAAAACGTCGAAGAGACCGCCAAAAAATATGCGGCGCTGTGCGATATTTTCGTGATGGACGCGTTCGGCACCGCCCACCGCGCCGAAGCTTCCACCCACGGCATCGCCAAGTATGCGCCGGTGGCCTGCGCCGGGATTTTGCTGACCGAAGAACTGGACGCGCTGACCAAGGCGCTGGCCAAGCCGGCCCGGCCGCTGGTCGCCATCGTCGGCGGCTCCAAGGTATCAACCAAGCTGACCGTGCTGGAAAGTCTGTCGGAGAAGGTCGATCAACTGGTGGTCGGTGGCGGTATCGCCAACACCTTCCTGGAAGCGGTGGGCAAGAATGTCGGCAAATCGCTGAGCGAGCACGATCTGGTGCCCACCGCTCAGATGCTGATCGAGAAAATGAAGCAGCGCGGCGCGAATATCCCGATCGCGGTCGATGTGGTGACCGGCAAGAAGTTTGATGCCGCCGAACCGGCGGTGCAGAAAGACGCCGGCGCGGTCGCCGACGATGACATGATCTTTGACATCGGCCCCAAGAGCGCCCAGGAGCTGGCCGACATTATCATGAAAGCCGGCACCGTGGTGTGGAACGGCCCGGTGGGCGTGTTCGAGTTTGATCAGTTTGGCGACGGCACTAAGAAAGTAGCGCAGGCTATTGCCGATACGAAGGCCTTTACGCTGGCTGGGGGTGGTGACACCATTGCTGCTATTCAGAAATACAATATTTACGACAAGGTGTCTTATATTTCGACAGCGGGTGGCGCATTCTTAGAATTTCTAGAAGGCAAAGTTTTGCCCGCTGTTGAGATTCTGGAGTCAAGGGCTAACGGCTAAGCCCCTAAACTCTGGGGGGCTGTGGCGGGCGGCTTAGAGCCGCCCGTTTGCTTTGGTCAATGGGTCACGGCCAATCCGTGAGCGGCTTTATTGCCTAGACGCAGCGGACAGCTAGCGCCCCTGAAAAAAACGCAGTGTAACGCTAGGGATTTTGCCATAATGGCTGGAATGTCCCTTGTGGATGCGAAAACGTGCAAAACTGTTTCATTAGACTACCTACTAGAATAGACCTATGACCGTTATCCTGAAATCTCACGCCAAGGTCGGCGTTTATGTGGACGCCGCCAACATCTCCCGCAACGGTGGCCAGCGGATGCAATACGATATATTGCGCGAATTCGCCTGCCGTGATCATGCCGAACCGCTGCGCCTGAACGTTTATCTGACCTACGATGAGGAACGCGCTGAAACCAACGTGGTCTACCGGGACAAGGCTCGGGCTTATCAGTCGGCCCTGCGCGAGCTGGGTTACAAGGTGATTGAGAAGCGAGTCAAATGGTTTCAGGATGAAGCTGGCAACCGTTACGGAAAAGCCAACGCCGATCTCGACATGGCGGTCGATGTGCTGCTGCAATCAGAAAACCTGGATCGGGTGTTGCTAGCGACCGGTGATGGCGATTTCGTGCAAGTTGTCCGCGCCTTGCAAAACAAAGGCTGCCGGGTGGAAGCCATGGCGTTCGATAATGTCTCCGAGGAACTGCGACGGGAAGCCGATATGTTTGTATCCGGCTATCTGGTGCCGGGCTTGCTGCCTACCCGCGGTGATGACTATTTCGCGCCTGGCTGGGGTGCTATGGGATCACGGGTGCGCGGTTATTGCTATCATCACGATGATAATAAGAGCTTTGGCTTTATGCGCTTTTTGGTCAAATTATCACCCTATTTGTGGAAAACCGATTCGCGTGACTCTGATTCGCCGTATCGCACCGCGTTCTTTCACGATTCCAGCTTGCCGGAAAGCTTCAATATCATGAAATTACCTTCCCGCAATCATATTTTTGAATTTACCCTGGCCGAACCCAATGGTAAGCAACCCGTCGCTACCGATGTCGTTCTTGTGCACCCTACAGCGTGAATGCTCAGGACACAGCCTGGCCCGTTTCTGTTGAGAAGTCTTATGCCAAAGATGCAAGCTTTAAAATTCCTGCCGCTATGGCCCCTGCTGTTGGCGCTGATTCCTCTGGCAGCGTGCGCCAAACCGACGGCTCCGACGGTTACTGAAATCCCCCTCACCGCTCTGGCTCCCACGGCCCATCAGGCGGCGCTCGACAAAACCATCGCCGAGTTGCTGTCCCAGCACCATTACCGTAAAAGCAAGCTAGATGACAACCTGTCCGCCCTCATCCTGACCGCCTATCTGGAGGATCTGGACTTTGGCCGCGCTTATTTTTTGGCCAGCGACATTACTGAATTTGAAAAATACCGTTATTCCCTGGACGATGCACTGAAAAAAGGCGATTTGCAGCCTGCTTATGAGATTTTTAATGTTTATCTGCGTCGCTTAAACGAACGCACTGCCCGCATTCAAAACCTGCTCCAGCAGGACTTTCGCTTCGATGTCAACGAAACGCTGGAAATGGAGCGCAAAGAGGTGCCTTGGGCCAAAACCGTTGCTGAACTGGATGAGTTCTGGCGCAAGCGGCTCAAGCATGAAATGCTCACCCTGATCGTCTCCGGCAAGGATCGCGCCGCCGCCCGCGACCTTCTGGTCAAGCGTTACGACAATCGACTGCGGCAAGCCAGCAACACCTCAAGCGACGATGTTTTTCAGTTGTATATGAATGCGGTCGCCCAGGCTTTTGATCCGCATACCGCCTATTTTTCGCCGCGTAATACCGAAAACTTCAATATCCAGATGCGCTTGTCACTGGAAGGCATCGGCTGCGTGCTGCGTATGGACGATGAGATGGTAACCGTCGTTGAGCTGGTCGCGGGCGGGCCGGCTGACCTCAGCCAACAAATCAAGTCTGGTGACCGGATTGTGGGGGTAGCTCAGGGCGATGATGAGCCGTGGGTTGATGTGGTGGGCTGGCGGCTGGACGATGTGGTGGATCGCATTCGTGGCCGACGCGGCACCGTGGTGCGCCTGAAGGTATTGCCTGGCAAGGTCGGCGCGCTGGCGACCGAAAAGAACGTGCGTTTGGTGCGTGACACCATCAAGTTGGACAAGCAAGCCGCCAAAAGCGAGGTCAAAACCTTGCAGATGGGCGGCCAGACTGCGCGGATTGGCGTGATCACTATCCCGGCGTTCTACAGTGATTTTGAGTCAGCCCGGCGTGGAGATCCCAATTACCGTAGCACCACCCGCGATGTTCGACGCTTGCTGGCCGAACTGAACGGCAAAATCGATGGCCTGGTGTTGGATTTGCGCACCAACGGCGGTGGCTCTTTGCAGGAAGCGGTTGATCTGACCGGCCTGTTCATTAAGGAAGGGCCAGTAGTGCAAGTGCGCAATGCGAACGGCAACGTGGAGATCGAAAAAAACAGCGACTCCGAGCAAGCCTACGGCGGGCCGCTGGCGGTGCTGGTGGATCATGCCAGCGCCTCCGCCTCGGAAATCTTCGCCGGGGCCATTCAAGATTATGGACGTGGCTTGGTTATTGGCGACCCGACCTTTGGCAAGGGTACAGTGCAAACCCTGGTGGATCTGAACCGGCTGACCCGCAATCGGGATCCGCAAGGCCAGTTGAAACTGACGATTGCTAAGTTTTACCGGATCAACGGCAGCAGCACCCAACACCGCGGCGTACGCCCGGATATCACGATTCCTTCCATGATGGACAGCGATGAAGTCGGCGAAAGCAGTCAGAAAAACGCCTTGCCGTGGGATGAAATCGCCGCTACCCGTTACCGTAACGACCGCGCCCTCGCCGGTCTAACCCCTGAGCTGACCCGGCGGCATCAAGCCCGTATTGCCACTGATGCTGATTATCAGGCTTTCTTGCGCGATCTGGAATTCACCCGACAGCAGCGGGAAAAAACCACGGTGTCGTTGCTGGAGAGCCAACGCCGCAGCGAACGGGAGCGGATCGAAACTTGGCAGCGGGACCGGGAAAACCGCTATCGCGTGTTGAAAGGATTGCCGCCGCTCAAGCCCGGCGATGAAATCCCCGAAGGCAAGGACAGCGTGGTTCCTGACGCGGCGCTGGAGGAAAGCACCCGGATTGTCGCCGATTTAATCGCCCTGGGCGCTAGCGGTGCCGCGCTGGTTATGAAGCACTAAATGCGTGAAGCGGGTGCAAGAATGTTGGATTCAGCGCTGGCTGAACGCGGGATTGTAGCCCTCGAACGGCTGGCGGCGGCCGTACCTGCACCGCCCGCAGCCCCCGATTGGGAGCGCACCCTGGCGTTTCGCTGGCGACGCGCCCACCCCCAGGGCTTTTTTCAGCCAGTGCGCCATCCGCATCGGCTGCGGCTGGCTGATTTACAGTGTATCGACCGCCAGAAAACCGTGCTTGATTTAAACGCACGGCAATTTCTGGCTGGCCAGCCCTGTAACCATGTCTTGTTATGGGGCGCACGGGGCACAGGTAAATCCTCGCTGATCAAAGCCCTACTGAACGAATACGCCGCTCAGGGCTTAAGGCTTATCGAGGTAGACAAGCAGGATCTGCTCGATTTGCCCGAGTTGGTGGAACCGCTCAGCGACCGGCCCGAACGATTTTTGCTGTACTGCGATGACCTGTCTTTTGCCGCCGACGATTCCAGCTATAAGGCGCTGAAAGCGATGCTGGACGGCTCCATTAGCGCCGCGCCCGCCAATGTGCTGTTGTGCGCTACCTCCAACCGCCGTCACCTGCTGCCCGAATACGCACAGGACAATCAGCAGAGCCAACTCATCGAAGGCGAACTGCATCACGGTGAGGCGGTCGAGGAGAAAATCTCGCTGTCAGAACGCTTCGGACTCTGGTTATCCTTTCATCCCTTTAGCCAGGAGGATTACCTGGCCATTGTCGCCTACTGGTTGCAACAATTGGCCTGGGCTGCTGGCTTGGATGAAGCAGCGCGCGCGGACGCGCTACGCTGGGCTTTGCAGCGCGGCTCGCGTAGCGGCCGGGTGGCTTGGCAATTTGCCCGGGACTGGGTGGGCCGAAACCGCCTTGGCGCTCAATGACTGCTCAATGATCGCCACGGTGCTGGGCAAAGGCAAGCCGGTCGATAACAGCCATGAGCAGCGCGGAGAGGACGAAGGTCAGATGGATGATCACCAGCCAAAACAGCGAGTTGCTCAACAGCGGCTGGTCTTGCATAGAGGAGGGTGCATTCATGAAGGCCTTGAGTAGGTGAATCGAGGAGATCGCGACAATGGCCACCGCCAGCTTGATCTTTATGGTCGCCGCATCGATTTTGCCCAGCCAGGATGGTTTTTCCTGCCCCTCATCCACATCCAGCTTGGAGACAAAAGTTTCGTAACTGCTGAGAATGACCATAACCAGCAGGTTAGCGACCAGCACCGTGTCCACCAGGCCCAGCACTGCTAGCACCAAAGCCACCTCGCTCGTGGTGTCAATCACCGTAAACAGATGGATAACCTCTTGAAACACTTTGATCGTAAACAAAATTAAAACGCTGATGAGTGCTAGATAGATGGGTGCCAGCAGCCAACGGCTCAGTAGGATGGTGCGTTCCAGCAGAGTTTCAAGTCTTTTCATAGGGGCGCTCAAAAACAGGACCGGGGTAATAGGGATGGAAAATCGGGGTCAGTATTTAGGGGATTCGGTTAGAGCGAGCAGCAAAGGACTTCTTGGATTTGATAGGCGGAAATAGAGCGTGGCAGCACCGCGCCTATCCCTCAGCCTAAGGGTGCGGCGCGTAGCCAGAACGTTACGGGACCATCATTGATCAGGCCCACGCGCATATGTGCGCCAAAACAACCGGCAGCGACCGGTGCGTGCAGACAACGCGCCTGGTCCACCAGATGCTTAAATAAGCGCTCGCCGACGGCGGGTGGTGCAGCGGGGGTGAAGCTGGGCCGCATTCCCTTGTTGGTATCCGCAGCCAGGGTGAACTGGGGCACCAGCAGCAGGCCGCCACCGATCTCGCGCAGGTTGCGATTCATCTTGCCGGCGGCGTCAGCAAAGACCCGATAGCCCAACAGCCGTTCCAGTAGGCGATCCGCCTCCCGTGCGCTATCGCCGCGCTCGACCCCCACTAGCACCATTAAGCCCGACTCGATGGCCGCCACTCTCTCCTCACCAACTGCAACGTGTGCTGCGGTGACGCGCTGGAGCAACCCGATCACGCCAGGCGATCCGCGAAGCTCTGGGTGGCGGTAATCAGCGCGTCGATAATCCCCGGCTCGCTGGCGGCATGGCCGGCGGGTGTGACGATGCGCAAGTCGGCTTCCGGCCAAGCGCGATGTAAAGCCCAGGCATTATCCAGCGGACACACCACGTCGTAACGGCCATGCACGATCACGCCGGGGATGCCGTGCAGCCGACCCGCATCGCGCAGCAGTTGGTCGGTGGCCATGAAGCATTGATTCATAAAATAATGGCACTCAATGCGGGCCAGGCTTAACGCCCGATGGGCCTCGCCAAATTGTTCGACCAAGCCAGGGTTGCTTTCCAGGCTCAGTGTCGCCCCCTCCCACATCGCCCAGGCCTTGGCGGCCCGCAAGCGCTCCAGTTCATTGGCGCTGGTCAGGCGTTGGTAGTAGGCTGGCACCAAATCCGCCCGTTCCACCGGTGGAATCGGGGCCAGAAAATGCTCCCATAAATCTGGGAACAGCCGGTTGGCTCCTGCCTGGTAAAACCAGTGAATATCCGTGGGACGGCACAGAAAGATCCCGCGCAGAATCAATCCTAGCACGCGCTCCGGATGGGTTTCGGCATAGGCCAGTGCTAGGGTCGATCCCCAGGAACCGCCAAACACCATCCAGCGCTCAATCCCCAACTGTGTCCGCAGCCGCTCAATATCCGCCACTAGATGCCAGGTGGTGTTGTCGCGCAATTCGGCATGGGGCGTAGATTGACCACAGCCGCGCTGATCAAACAGCACGATGCGGTAACGTTGCGGATCGAAAAAGCGGCGGTGCAGCGGCTCGCAACCCGCGCCGGGACCACCGTGCAGGAACAGCACGGGCAATCCGTCTGGATTGCCGCACTCCTCCACATACAGGGTGTGCCGTTCATCCACGGCAAGCAACTGATGAGCGTAGGGCTTGAGATCAGGAAACAGGATGCGCATGACAATTCCAGGGCGATGACAGCGGGCCGGAGACCACACAGCGCGGGGTCGCGCGCGGCCGCCAATTTTACCCGCAATTAACCCTGTCCGGACAGCACCCGGCTTTCAGAGGATGTAATCCACCACCGCGTCCAGATCGTCGAACACCCGGCCGCCGCGCGGCTCGACTTTAGCCTCGTCGCCGGGATGGTACTGGCCCGTACGCACCAGCACCCCGCGCAAGCCCGCCGCCAACGCCCCGCAGACATCCATTTCGGCATCATCGCCGACCATGACGACATCTTGAGCGGGTAGCTCCAAGCTGTGTGCCGCAGCCTGAAAGAACTCGGCTGACGGCTTACCCAGCACCACGGCTTCTAGTTGCGCGGCGTATTCCAGCGCCGCCATAAACGGGCCAATAGCCAGATTCCAGCCGCCATCCTCGCGGACATGGCGACTGGAACCCATCGTGAGCAACGGTAGGCCATCTAGCAACAACCGGAAGCAGCGATTCAGCGCCTCATAGCTAAAACCAGAGCCAGCATCGCCAAGCAGCACCGCGCCAGGTTTGGACCCAGCCCCCACCAAATCGGCAAATTCACTTTGAATAGCGGGATGCACTAACAAGTAGGGAGTCAACTGATGGTGAATCAAATAGTCGCGCGCCGCCACCACGGGCGTAAACAGTTGCTGAAGCGCGACTGGCAATCCCATGGCGGCCAAGCGGTCGATCAGGATAGCGCGGGTTTGGCGCGTGGTATTAGTAATAAAGCGGAGCGGAATCCCCGCCGCACGCAAACTGAGCAGGGACTCGCGAGAGCCTGGCAACGGATACCCGCCCGTGTAGAGTACGCCTTCCAGGTCCAGAAGAACGCCGTGAATCATGGATCCCCACTACATGAGGTTGGCGACCACGCGAGCCGCTGAGGGGCGACCGCCGTATGCAGTGAGTATAGAAGACGCTTGGCGAAAGGGAGTTGGGGTCGAAGGCGGTACCAGACGTCTTCATTCACGCCGATGCGCCCAAAGCTAAGGCGCGCTGGCGGGTGGCGACGCGTTCAGCGGCGGCCACTGCGGTGGCCACCGTAACAGCAAACTCCGGCCAGCCCACCGCGTGACGCGCAATCAGTGCAAGCAAAGCCGCAATATGGCCTGGATCGGCGTTCAAGGCCGGAAGATAGCGATACCGCTGTCCACCAGCCCCCAGGAAAATCAGGCGATTTTCCAGCGCGATTTCCTCTAGGGTTTCCAGGCAATCAGCGGCGAAGCCGGGGCAAACCACATCCACGCTGGCGACGCCACCCTTGGCCCACTCCGCTAGTAGAACGCTGGTATACGGTTGCAGCCATTGAGCACGCCCGAAGCGCGACTGAAACGCCACCGCCCATGTCTCTGGTTGCAGCTCCAAACGCTCGGCGACCAAGCGGGCGGTTTTGTGGCAATGGCAGTAATAGGGATCGCCCGCCAGTAAAGTGCGCTGGGGCAGGCCGTGGAAGGAGAATAACAAGCGTTCACTCGGCTGCTCAGCGCGTGCGGCGCGGATGCTGGCTGCCAGCGCGTCGAGATAATGTGTATCATCGTGATACGCAGTGACCAAGCGCAGCTCTGGCAGCCAGCGCCAGGCGCGCAGTTCGGCAGCGATGGCGTCGAACGTGGAAGCGACCGTGGTCGCTGAGTATTGGGGATACAGCGGCAGCACCAGCAAGCGCCGCACCCCAGCGGCGCGCAGCGCACCGAGCGCGACGGCGATGGACGGGTTGCCATAGCGCATCCCAACGGCAAGCTGTATAGGTCCAGGATAGCGTTCCGCCAACGCTGCCCGTAGCGCCGTCGCTTGCCGTTGGCTGATCTCTAGCAACGGGGATCCGGCTTCTGTCCAGATTTTTTGATACTTGCGCGCCGAGCGGGCGGGCCGGAACCGCAGGATCACGCCGTGTAAGATCAGCCACCACAGCGGGCGCGGTAACTCCACCACCCGCGGGTCCCACAGGAATTCGGCCAGATAGCGGCGCACCGCCGCCGGTGTGGGCGCATCCGGGGTGCCGAGGTTAACCAGCAAGACACCCGCTTGGGGAAGCTGGTCGTGTCTGAAAACAGCAGCAGCGTTGGAGAGCATCGGCAAGCGGCGATCCTGGTGGGTGGCAACAGTCTGGGCGGCGACCAGAACCCACGCCTCAAGGTAGGTGCGGCCGTTCCAGATAAGCGTGCGACTGCATTTCCTGGAGTCGGCTGACTGTGCGCTGGAACTCAAACTTCAATTTTTCGCCGGTGTACAGCGCGAGCACCGGCGCGGCGGCGGACAAAATCAGTTTGACGCTGCGATCATAAAACTCATCCACCAGATTGACGAAACGCCGCGCCTGATTTTCCATCTGCCAGTCCATCACCGGCACATTGGAAATCAGCACGGTGTGGTAGCAACGCGCGAGTTCGATGTAATCGGCGGTGCCGCGCGGCCCATCGCAGATCGCCCGGAAATTGAACCAAACCACCCCATCCGCTTCCCGCAGGGTCGGAATGAAGCGGCCCTCGATTTCGACATTGCCGCCGCGATGGCCTGGCTCCGGGGCGATATGATTAAACACATCCTCCAGCACCCGCTCAGCCTGGTCATCCAGCGGATAGTGATAAATCTCCGCTTTTTCCAGATAGCGCAGCCGATAATCCACTCCGCCATCCACGTTCAGCACGTCCACATGCTGCTTGAGCAAGGCGATGGCGGGCAAAAACCGCGCTCGCTGCAAGCCCTCCCGATACAGGCCGTCTGGCTCGATGTTGGAGGTGGTAATCAGCGTTACGCCATGGGTAAACAGCGAAAACAGCAGCCCATGCAGCAACATGGCATCAGTAATATCGGCCACGAAGAACTCATCCAAGCACAACACCCGCGCCCGTTCCGCCAGGCGGGCAGCGACCAGCCGCAAAGGATCAGGCTGCGGGGGCAGTTGCTTCAATTCGGCATGCACCATCCGCATAAAGCTGTGAAAGTGGATCCGCAACTTGCGCTCCAGCGGCAGGGCCTCATAAAACGTATCAACCAGATAGGTTTTACCGCGTCCGACCCCGCCCCACAGATATAGGCCGCGCACCGCCAGTATGGACGGCGCGTCTTCACGCCCCAACAGGCGCCCCAACAGGCCCGGTTTCCGCGCTGGAGCGGTCCGTGGGTCCGGTTGCGCCAGCAGTCGCTCATACACAGCTTGCAAGGCTAAAACCGCCCGCTCCTGGGCGGGATCATGCTGAAAATCTTCCCGTTCCAAATCAAGGCGATAGCGTTCGTAGGGCATGGCGGAACTCGACGGCGTAGGGTTTTAATGGCTGGGTAGAGAGAGCGGCCGCCCTCGCGGATGCTGGAATGGCGGCAGATACTGCGTCCAGTTGCAGGTGGGGTCACCGAAGGCGAAAAAATCCGGGTTGATCAAACCTGGCCGGGCGTTATAGCGCAAGGGCCGGAACTGCATGTCCGTGAGATAGCCGCCGGCCTGCTCCAGAATCACCTGAGCGGCGGCGGTATCCCATTCGCCGGTGGGGCCAAAGCGCGGATAGAGATCGGCCACGCCTTCGGCAACCAAACACGATTTCAGCGCACCGCCCAGCGCCATATGGCGGTGTGGCCCCAATAGGCCCAGATAATCCTGCAACCGGCGAGTGCGATAAGACCCCTGACTGCTCACCACCCGCACCGGATAATGACAGACGCGCGCGGCCCGGATCCGTTGCGCCGCCTGACCAAGCGGTTGCTTGAACGCGCCACCGCCACGCCAGGCGTAGTAGCACACGCCAGCCACGGGCGGCAGAATCAGCCCCAGCACCGCGACATGACCGTGCACCAGGGCGATGTTGACCGAAAATTCGTCGCTGTGCCGGATAAACTCGCGGGTGCCATCCAAAGGGTCCACCAGCCACAGCCACTCCCAGTGGCTGCGTTCAGCGAAACTGACATCAGCCGCTTCCTCTGACAAAATCGGGATGCCGGGCGTCAGTTGCGCCAGGCCGCGCAGAATGCAGCGATGCGCGGCAAAATCGGCTTCGGTCACTGGACTTTGGTCGGCTTTTTCGGTGACGCTAAAGCCGTCGGCATAAACTTCCAGGATGCGACGCCCCGCCTCCCTGGCGATAGCCTGCACCGGCTCCACCAGGGCAGCCAGATCGATATCAGGGGCGTCGGGCATGACGCGGTGGTCCTCCTCGGGGATCGGCAGGGCATGCGTACAGCACTGCTCTTTTCCCCCATTTTACACAATCCAGACTCAAGCCGGTGGTCGGCGGAGGTGGGTGATGGCGGTGTCTTTGCCCTGGCCCTTGATTGACACGGTGTTGCTCGATATGGATGGCACCTTGCTGGATTTGCGCTTCGACAATCAATTCTGGCGTGAGCTGGTGCCAGCCCGTTACGCCGAACGCCACGGCCTGCCGCTGGCGCAAGCGCGCACCGAGCTCGCGGCTCGCACCCGCGCGGTGGAAGGGACGCTGGCGTGGTATTGTCTGGATTACTGGACTAAAGAATTGGCGCTGGACATTGTGGCCCTGAAGCGCGAAATTGCCGCGCTAATTGCGGTGCATCCGCAGGTGCTGGAGTTTCTGGATGCCCTGCACAGGGCGGGACGACGGGTGGTGCTGGTCACCAATGCCCATCCGCACAGTCTAGCGCTGAAGATGGAAACCACTGGCCTGGCGGGCCATTTCGACACCATGATCTGCGCCCACGAATTGGGCTGCGTCAAGGAACAGGCGGAGTTTTGGCCCCGCCTACGCAAACGAGAACCCTTCGATCCGGCCAGGACCTTGCTGGTGGATGACCATCTGCCGATTCTGCGTGCCGCGCGCGACTATGGCATTGCCTGGCTGGTGGCGGTGCTACGGCCCGATTCCACGCGCCCCCCGCAGCCACCAGGTGAATTCCTGGCCATTCATGACTTTTCTGAATTGTGGTCCAGCAACCCAGCGCTTCGCTAAAGGCATTTCGAGAACCTCTCATTGGCCCTACCATTAGCGCCCGCAATCAGGTATATAAAAACAAGCGCCAACAGTAGCACAACATAGGAGTAGCAAGACGGACGATCCGTCCCATTGCCTTATGTCGAAAGTGAATGAATCGCTGCAGGACAGGTGGCCATTTCGCCCTCTTGGTCGATGTAGAAGAGCATCATGTGTGATCGTGGACTTCGCTCATCAATAAGCGCCCTTATTCTAGGTCTTTCGCTCTCGACTCCGACCCTGGCGCAGCAGGCTGGCTCCATTCTGGATTCAGCAGTACTGAGCAATGGCCTCTGCAGCATTTCTGGCACGGCGCTGGATGCCAACGGTAAACCCGCCTGCGCCCTGGTGTTAGCCAGTGGCCGTTGCCTATTCACCTGTGGGCCGGGATCTTTACGTTGTGAGGGTGGCGTCAGCGATCTGCCACTGGGCCAATTCCATTTAAGCAACTTGGCTTTGGAAACAAACGGCACCGTCAACTTGCAGGTTTTCGTGCAGGGCGCGATCAGTGCAACACGCACGATCACTGCCTGCGAAGCAGGCCCCAACGATCGCTTTAGCTGCCAACCCCCCGCTGCAATCAAGCAACAGATGATTGAACTAGTGAATCGATTCAGAGCAAGCTCAAGGCAGTGTGGAGACTATGGCTTGTTGGGGCCATCGGTTGCGGTGACATGGAATGAAAAGCTCTATGCAGCCGCTCATGCCCACTCCCAAGATATGGCGTTTCAAAATTTTTTTAGCCACACCGGCTCCGATGGCTCGGATGCGGGAATAAGAATGAGTAAGTATGGATATAACGCAGGACCATGGGGTGAGAACATATCCGTAGGAAGGACCGATGCTGCTTCAGTCATGGATAACTGGATGGAAAGCCCAGGCCATTGCAGCAACATTATGAATCCGCAGCTCCATGAAATCGGGAGTGCCTGTATTTTGAATGGCGCCTCGACTTATAAAAGATACTGGACCTTGCTGCTTGCTTCACCGAAAACCCAGTGAGCGCCAAATCGCCCTGTTCACCCCATCCCTCATCTCGCACATTCACCCTCTAGGGAAGACCGACTGTGTTAGCGGAATTACAAGCGGGACAAAATCAAGTTTTAAGCGCCGCCCGCCTGGTATTAGGGGTTAGCGGCGAACCAGCCACCGAGTTCGCGGCGCGCACCCAAGTCGGTATGGTGCTGTTGGGTATCGATGGGCGCGTGCGAGACCAAGCCGATCTGATCAGCGCCTATCAGCCGGTGGCCGCTGGCGAGGCAGTGCATTTCAGCGCGGCGGATGGCGTGTTTCAGATTGATTTGCTGGCGATGCCGACCACGGTAGAACGGCTGGCGTTGCTGCTCACCGTGCGGCCTGAAGCGCCTCCCGGCACTACGTTCAGCACCTTTGGCGCAATCCGCGCCTGGCTGGCCGACGCTTCCCATGACCCGATCTTGACCTTTGCGCTACCGTTAGCCAGTCGCGCTGAAACCGCCCTGATCCTGGCCGAGATTTATCGACATCAACGGCAATGGAAATTTCGGGCGGTGGGTCAGGGCTTTGCGGCGGGTCTGTCAGCCTTGGCAGCGCATTTTGGCCTGAAGCCGCCGCCCGAACCACCGGCGAGCGATGCTGGCCCCCGGCGCAGCGGAGACGGGGAAACAAACTTCAGCGGCACCGGTTTTTGCGTCCATGCCGAAGGGTATATCTTGACCAACCACCATGTCATTGAAGGCGCGAGCGAGATTGTGGCCCGC
>JBATSQ010000123.1:0-6373 GCA_049293375.1 Candidatus Contendibacter sp. | reverse complement strand
GCGCCGGTCGCGCCATTGCCATCACTCACGCCGCTGCGCGCAATCTGGACACCACAACCGCGCATACCGCCGGACTTAAGCTCACCAGTGAAGCGCTGGACGTGGTGGATGATCCAGAAATCGCCATTATCATTGAGTTAATGGGCGGTTATGAACCAGCGCGGAGCCTGGTGCTGCGGGCGCTGGCAAATGGCAAGCATGTTATTACCGCCAACAAGGCATTGATCGCCAGGCATGGCAACGAAATTTTTGCCGCCGCCAGCGCCGCCGGAATGATGGTGGGTTTTGAGGCGGCGGTCGCAGGCGGCATCCCCATCATCAAGGCGATCCGCGAGGGCTTGGCGGGCAACCGCTTGGAGTGGGTGGCCGGCATCATCAACGGTACTGCGAACTTTATTCTGACCGAGATGCGCGGCGGCAAAGGCCGCGATTTTCCCGAAGCTCTGGCTGAAGCCCAGGCCCTGGGCTACGCGGAAGCGGATCCAACACTGGATATTGAAGGCATCGACGCCGCCCACAAGCTCACCATCCTCGCTTCAATCGCTTTTGGCATTCCTTTAAGTTTCGATCAGGTTTACGTCGAAGGCATTAGCCGCATCACCCGCAGCGATGTGGCCGCTGCCGCCCAGCTAGGGTATCGCATTAAGCATCTGGGCATCGCCCGCCGCGACGAACGGGGCGTGCAGTTGCGGGTCCATCCCACCCTGATTCCCCAAAATCGCTTGCTGGCCCATGTCAACGGGGTGATGAATGCGGTATTGGTCAAGGGCGATGCGGTCGGGCAGAGTTTGTTTTATGGCGCTGGAGCTGGGGCTGAGCCGACGGCCTCGGCGGTGGTCGCCGACATTGTGGATGTGGTGCGCGCCCTGACCGCCGACCCAGAAAATCGGGTGCCGCACCTGGCGTTTCAGCCGGACGCCCTGTCCAATCTGCCGGTCGTGCCGATGGCGGCGGTGGAAACGGCGTACTATTTGCGGTTGCAAGCGCTGGATCAGCCAGGCGTACTCGCCGATATTACCCGCATCCTGGCCTCCTGCGGGATCAGCATTGAGGCGTTGTTGCAGAAGGAAGCGCCGCCCAGCGCCAGCGTAGTACCCATCATTCTGCTTATTAACCGGGTTGAGGAATGGCGGATGAACCAGGCGATTGCCGCCATTGAAGCGCTGGACACCATCCAGGCACCGGTGACGCGGATTCGCCTGGAGCATCTGGATTCCGATTGAGCGAAGCAACCGGAAATCCAGGGGATGACCGCGCTCACGCTGCTGGTTCCTGGTCTGCGAGGAGCAGGGCTGGCGGGTCGCGCCAAGGCGGGATTCCCCACCCCCGTCGCGCCCGCGTTGGCGTGGTTGCTGGCGCGCGCAGACCGGCAACCCGCACCCCGTGCAAGCGATGCGGCCCTATTCCAGCACTTTGGCCTAGCGATTCCCATAGATGCGGATTTGCCGGTGGCGGCGATCACGCGCCTGGCGGACGGGGGCGAAGCCGACCCGGGCTGGTGGCTGCGGGCGGATCCGGTGTCTCTGCGTCCCGATGTGCACGGAGTGTATCTGGCCGATGCGCGTGCGCTGGCGCTTACAGCAAGCGAAGCGGCGGCGCTGGCGGAGGCTTTCAATCAGTGGTTTGTGGATGACGGCGTGCAGTTAGCTGTCTTACAGCCTAATCGCTGGTATCTGCGCCTGGCCGACAACCCTCAATTGCGCACCCGACCCTTGGTGGAAGCTATTGGCCGCGACATCAATCCGCTGTTGCCTCGTGGGCCGGGCCAAGGACGCTGGCACCGACTGTTAACCGAAACGCAGATGTTGTTTTACCGCCATCCGCTCAACCAAGCGCGAGAACAGCAAGGCCGACCGCTCATCAATGGTCTTTGGCTATGGGGGGGTGGCGTCGAGCCGGTGCGCGTGGCGTCGCTGGCTGGAGCGTGTTATGCCGACGATCCTCTGGCCCGTGGCCTGGCGCAACTGAGCGGGATGGCGCTCCATCCCACGCCCGAACAGGCTGAAGCCTGGCGGCCCGCTTCAGCGGGGTCTGACAGTCTGGTGGTGCTGGAAACCACGCGTTACGACCCAGCCGACGATGACCCGCTGGCATGGGCGGAACACGTCACGGTGCTAGAGCAGGATTGGTTCGCGCCCTGTCGGCGCTGGTTGCAGACCGGCCAATTGTCGGCGCTGCGTCTTCAGCCCGGCGATGGCTGGACCTACACGGTCACGCCCGCCGCCCGCTGGAGCTTCTGGCGGCGGCCCCGACCACTGATGGCTACAGCGCGCTGACCGCCATCCCACCGCTCACGCGCCGCGACCTAGCCTCTGCACCATAACCGCCGCGTCTACGGCCTTACTTCCACCCTGAGCTGATAGCAGGCCATGTCCACGGTCATCGTTCGTCGCCCCCTGGCGGATCCGGTCGTGTTGCCGGTTCCTCCCCTGCTCCAACGGCTCTATGCCGCCCGTGGCGTTCGCTCCGCCGCGCAACTCGATCACAGTTTGCAAGCCTTGCCCGCCCCAGAGTCGTTGACTGGGTTGGCCGAGGCGTTGACTTTGTTGGAGGCAGCGCTGCGGCAGCGCTGGCGGATCGTGATCGTCGCCGATCTGGATGCTGATGGCGCGACCAGTTGCGCGCTGGCGGTGCGCGCCCTGCGCGCGTTGGGAGCCGCCGAGGTGCGCTACGTGGTGCCTAACCGCTTTGTGCATGGCTACGGCCTGACCCCGGAGATCGTGGCAGTTGCCGCCCAGGAGCAGCCGCAACTCCTGATTACCGTGGACAACGGTATCTCCAGTCATGACGGCGCGCGGGCTGCCCAGTCCTTGGGAATGCGGGTGCTGATTACCGATCATCATCTGCCCGGCGCTAGCCTGCCGCCCGCCGATGCCCTGGTGAATCCCAACCAGCCCGGCGATGCGTTTCCTTGCAAGCAACTGGCTGGCGTCGGCGTGATTTTTTATGTGCTCTTCGCGCTGCGCGCACGCTTGCGGACTAGCGGTTGGTTTGGGGAGCAAGGCCTGGCGGAGCCAAACATGGCGCAATTTCTGGATTTGGTGGCGGTCGGCACGGTGGCCGATGTGGTGCCGCTCACCCACGCTAACCGCATTCTGGTCGCCCAGGGATTACGGCGGATTCGCGAGGGCCGTTGCGTGCCTGGCATTGCCGCCCTGTTTACCGCCACGGGTCGGAGCATGGCGCGCGCCAGCACCGGGGATCTTGCCTTTCAACTGGGGCCGCGCCTGAATGCAGCCGGGCGGCTGGCTGATATGCGTTTGAGTATTGAATGCTTGCTGTGCGACGACCCGACCCGGGCTTTGGCCCTCGTCCAAGACCTGGATCGGCTCAACCGGGAACGGCGGGTGATCGAAACTGAAATGCGCGCACAGGCGCTGGATCGGCTGGTGCAGTGGCCGCAGGCCGCAGGCGAGCTGCCGTTTGGCGTGTGTCTGTTCGATCCCGAATGGCATTCAGGGGTGGTGGGCATTGTCGCCGGACGCCTCCGAGAGCAGTTGCATCGCCCGGTGATCGCCTTTGCGCCCGACCACCAGCCGGAGCAACTGCGCGGTTCGGCGCGCTCGGTGCCGGGCCTGCATATTCGCGATGTGCTGGCGACCGTCGCCGCGCGCCAACCGGGCTTGATCGGGCGCTTTGGCGGTCACGCCGCTGCGGCGGGCCTGAGCTTGCCTACGGCGCATCTGACAGCTTTTCAGCAAGCCTTTGATGCTGAGGTGCGCCAACAATTACGACCGGAAGACCTGAATGGCTGTCTGTGGAGTGACGGTGAGTTAGCGCTGGCGGAGCTGTCGCTGGAAACTGCCGAGCAGCTACGCCAGGGCGGGCCCTGGGGTCAGGGGTTCCCGGAGCCGCTGTTTGACGGGGACTTCACGGTGACCAACCACCGGATCATGAAAGAGCAGCACCTCAAGCTCTGGGTGCAAGCGCCGGGAATGCGGCAGCCTATCGAGGCGGTGGCCTTCCATCAGGCCAGCGAGTTCCGACCCGACACGACGCATTGGCGCATCGCCTATCAGTTGGAAGTCAATGAGTGGCGCGGCGCGCAACGCTTGCAGTTGCGCATCGCGCATCTGGAACCCAGCACCTGATGGGGTCGCTGGTGTTTTTATGGCGGCGGTGAGGCAAGGGTTACGGAGGGTTCGGCCAGCCGCCAGGCGTTCTTGCCGGCGCTCTTGGCGGCGTACATAGCAGCGTCGGCGTCACGCAACAGTCGCATCCCCAGATCCAGGGTATAGGGCCATTCCGGGTAGTACAGCGCAATGCCAACGCTGGCGGTGACCGTAACCGTGATCGTGGTTTCACTCAGGGTGACGGGTTGCGCCAAGCGTTCAATAATTTTGTTGGCCACGCTCATCGCACCCTGGGGTTGTTTGAGATCCAGCAAAATGATGGTGAACTCATCGCCGCCTAGCCGCGCGGCGGTATCGCTGGCGCGTACGCACTGCCGCAGGCGAATGGCGACTTGGCGGAGCAATTCATCTCCCGCTTCATGCCCGTAGCTGTCGTTGACTTGTTTGAAACCATCCAGATCGACCAGTAGCAGCGCCGCCAGCCGTTGTTGGCGGCGGGATTGCTGTAAGCCCTTGCGCAGATGCTCAAAAAACAGATTCCGGTTGGGCAAGGTCGTCAGACTGTCGTAATTCGCCAGGCGCCAGTTGCGTTGGCTCGCAGCGGCCAGGGTTTTGGTGCGCTCCACGACTTCCGCTTCCAGCTTGCGGTCGTAGTCGCGCAGCAGGGCCTCGACTTTCTTTTGCTCCGTCATATCAGTGGTGGCCCCGCGATAGCCCAGCAATTCGCCATCTTCATCGAGCACGGGTAGGCCGCTGCTTAAAGTCCAGACCGTCTGCGCTCGTCCCGGCAAGCGCAGACGCAGCATGAGCTGGTGAAACGGCTGCTGCGCTTGCAGGGCCTCTTCCAGGGCGGGAAAGTCGGTATCTTGGACATTGGGGGCCAGATAGGCTCGCCAAAACTGACCGGAACCCGGACGCCAGGCCAGCGATTTGGCGAACTGGCCACTCAGGTCACAGAGGCGACCCTGTGCATCGAACTCCCACAGCAAATCATTGGAGACCTCAGCCAGATCGCGGAACCGGGCGACGTGGGCGAGTCGCGCCTGGGAGCGCGCGCCAGTTAAAAGGCCCGTCACTGCTACAGTGACCATTACGATTTGATACTGTAGTTCCTGGGTGGCCTGGCCGAACAGCACCACCATGGTTACGATGCCCATCTCGTAGAGCAACACAGTCAGCACCGCGCTGCGCAAGCCGTGCTGCGCTGCAATCCAAGCCAACACTGGCAGCAATAACAAGGCCAGAAAAGGTTGCGGCTGCTCCGGCCAGAGATGCAAGGAGAGCCAGACGAGAGCGACGGCTACTAACACCGAGGAGACGGTTTGGAGCCATCCCGACCACGCCGTGGCTGGCTCGCTCAATACCTGCGGTGGGCGTAACGGCTTGCCCTGCTGAAACTGGCTAAGCAGCGGCATAACGAAAACCAACACCAGCGGTGTTAGGGTGAGGACTCCAAGGAGGTCGCTAACCCACCAGCTTAGCGCGACTTCTGGTAATACCGTACCACCCGCCAGCAAATCGGCGCGCCATAACACGGCGACGCTGCCCAGGGTTGTGAGCAAGGAACCCAAGAGTGCGGCCAGCAGAAACAGGGCCACTCGTTGTGGATCATTAAAATTCCATTTTTCCTGCTGGTGCTTCACCATCCAGCGGCGCAGCAGTTGGGTGGCAACGAGGGAGCCCAGCGGGAGAATCACACTGGCCAGCAGGGCATAAGGCCAGTGTGGCCCAGACCACAGCGACAGCCCCGCGAGCAGCGAGGCAACGATGGGCAGCGGCAGCGCGCGCAGTCCCCATTTGAGCAGAATGGCGAAAGTCAGCCCAGCCGGTAGATACCAAAGACTCACGCTACTCTTCAGGCTCAGTAGGGCCGCCACATGCCAAAGGGCCACCCAAACGCCGATATAAGCTACCGCCAGGATGGCATTTCGACTACGCAGAGCATTGTTAATCTGGGCGTTTTTAATGATGGGGAGTTCCGCCATAGCCCCTAACGCGGTTGAATTACGGTGACTATGGCGGAGATAGTAATTCAGATGGGATAGAAGTTCTATTGTTGGACGGATCGTTAGCGCGCGTTGCCTCAGTAATGACGGATTTGCAACAGCTGCTCGTGGCGCAGCACGACCGCCAAAGCCTCACCCACGACCGCCGCCCAGTGCGCGCAGCCGGCGTCATCACTAATCAAATCCTGACGAATTTCAATTTCAACATGCGGCAAGCCGGCCGCACCGCCATGGGTATTCATGGTAAAGCCCACCAGGCGCCCCGAATAGGGTTTGTTGTCGCCAACGCACAGG
>JBATSQ010000122.1:0-30381 GCA_049293375.1 Candidatus Contendibacter sp. | reverse complement strand
GACCGCCTGGGAAGGCGTCGCCGACGAGCGCGTGACGGCGACCGTTCGGGAAATTCTCGGTCAGGTGCGGACGCGAGGCGACGACGCCTTGCTGGAATATACCCACCGTTTCGACCGCTTGGACGTCACCAAGGCCGCCGATTTGGAACTGCCCGTCGAGCGACTGCAACAAGCGCTCGCTGGCATCCCCACCGAACAGCGTGCGGCCTTGGAAACCGCCGCCGCCCGTATTCGGGCTTACGCCGAACGCCAAAAACTGGAATCCTGGAGCTTCACCGAAGCCGATGGCACCGTTCTAGGTCAGCAGGTAACGCCGCTGGATCGGGTCGGCTTGTATGTACCGGGCGGTAAAGCCGCTTATCCCTCCTCGGTGTTGATGAACGCAATTCCAGCGAAGGTGGCGGGGGTCGGGGAAGTTATCATGGTGGTTCCCACTCCCAACGGCGCGCTGAACGAATTAGTGCTGGCCGCCGCCGCCGTCGCGGGCGTGGAGCGAGCCTTCACTATCGGCGGCGCGCAAGCGGTGGCGGCGTTGGCCTACGGCACCCCCACCGTACCCCGCGTCGATAAAATCGTTGGGCCGGGCAACGTTTATGTCGCCGCTGCCAAGCGACAGGTTTTTGGAACCGTCGGCATCGACATGATTGCGGGTCCGTCGGAAATTCTGGTGGTGTGCGACGGCCAGACCGATCCGAACTGGATTGCGATGGATTTATTCTCGCAGGCGGAACATGACGAGGACGCCCAACCCCTGCTCATCAGCCCGGATGCAGCGTTTCTGGAGCAAGTCGCGGCCTGTATCAAGCGCTTATTGCCTGAGATGGAGCGGCGCGACATCATCACCGCGTCGTTGACCCAACGAGCGGCGTTGATTCAAACGCTCGACTTGCATGAAGCCGCGCAAGTGGTGAATTTCATTGCGCCGGAACATTTGGAATTGTCGGTGGAACAACCGGAAGCGCTGTTGCCGCTGATTCGCCATGCCGGTGCCATTTTTATGGGGCGCTACACCGCCGAGGCGGTGGGCGATTATTGCGCTGGCCCCAATCATGTCTTGCCCACTTCCCGCACCGCCCGCTTTTCCTCGCCGCTCGGCGTTTATGACTTTCAGAAGCGTACCAGCTTGATTCACTGTTCCCCTACCGGAGCGACGGCTCTGGGGCGCACCGCTTCAGTTCTGGCCCGTGGTGAGGGTTTGACTGCTCACGCGCGGTCGGCGGAATGGCGAATCACGGAGTAAACGATGAGCAGCCGCTTTTGGAGTCCGCTGGTGCAGCGGCTCACGCCCTACACCCCAGGCGAGCAGCCGCAAATCAGCCAGTTGATCAAGCTCAACACCAATGAAAACCCCTACGGCCCATCGCCCAAGGTACTGGAAGCGATTCAGGCGGAACTGTCCGCTGCGTTGCGCTTGTACCCCGACCCGGAAGCCCAGCGGCTCAAGCAGGCCATCGCCGATTACTATGGGTTAACTCCAGCCCAGGTCTTTACGGGCAATGGTTCTGACGAAGTGCTGGCGTTTGCTTTTCAGGCGCTGTTCCAGCCGTCTGCCCCGGTACTGTTCCCCGACATCACCTACAGCTTCTATCCGGTCTACTGCGGCCTGTATGGATTGCCCGCAGTCACCGTGCCGCTGGCTGAAGATTTCACGATTCAGGTGGCAGATTATCTCCGACTCAACGGCGGGATCATCTTCGCCAATCCCAATGCCCCGACCGGCTGCCTGCTGGAGGTGGCGGAACTGACCGAGTTGCTGGAGCGTAATCGGGATTCGGTGGTGGTGGTGGATGAGGCTTATATTGATTTTGGTGGGGAGAGCGCCATTCCGCTGGTAGCCCGCTATCCCAATTTGCTGGTGGTGCAAACCTTGTCCAAGGCGCGCTCATTGGCCGGATTGCGAGTCGGTTTTGCGGTGGGCCATGCTGGATTGATTGAGGCGCTGGGACGGGTCAAGAACAGCTTCAATTCTTATCCGCTGGATCGGCTGGCCATCGTCGGCGCGGTGGCAGCCTTTGAAGATCATGCCTATTTTGCCCAGACCCGCCAAGCGGTCATGGCGAGCCGCGCCGAATTGGCGCTGGCGCTGGCGCAGCTTGGTTTTGCGGTATTACCGTCGGCGGCCAATTTCGTCTTTGCCCGCCATCCCCAGCACGACGCTGCGACCCTGGCCGCTGCCTTGCGTGAACAACGGGTAATCGTGCGCCATTTCCGCCAACCGCGCATCGTGCAATTCCTGCGCATCACGGTCGGCGATCCCGCACAGAACGCCGCCCTGTTGACCGCCCTTGGCGACATTCTGGGCGAGGGCTGAAGGGTGCGGCTCACCGAACTGGTCGCCTACGCCGATCGTCTGCTGGCGGTGGACCTGTTCAGCGACTACTGCCCGAATGGCTTGCAAGTCGAGGGCCGACCGGAGGTTCGCACCCTGGTTGGCGGCGTCACCGCCTGCCAAGCCCTGCTGGACGCGGCGGCGGCGCGGGGCGCGGACGCCGTGCTGGTCCATCACGGCTATTTTTGGAAAGGCGAGAATCCCCGCATCGTCGGCATGAAACAACGGCGCATCGCTACCCTACTGCGCCATGACATCAGCCTGATCGCCTATCACCTGCCGCTCGACGCGCATCCGGAACTCGGCAACAACGCCCAACTGGCCCGCGTGCTGGGGCTAAGCATCACCGGAACCGCCGGCGGCAACCCGCGCGCGCCTGGCTTGGTGATGCTGGGCGCGTTGGACCCGCCGCTGCCGGGAGCGGCTTTCGCGTCCTGCCTCGCCGTTCGTCTGGGCCGCCCGCCCCTTTATGTCGCGGCTGGCGACGCGCCGATTCAGCGCCTCGCCTGGTGCACCGGCGGGGCGCAATCCTTCATCGAAATCGCCCTGAACGCTGGCGTGGACGCCTTTCTGACCGGGGAAGCCTCGGAACAAACCGTGCACATCGCCCGCGAACAAGGCATCCACTTTTTCGCAGCCGGCCATCATGCCACCGAGCGTTATGGCATTCCCGCGCTCGGCGCGCACCTGGCGACGCAGTGCCAGCTCGATTTCACTTTCGTCGATATCGACAATCCGGTTTGATCTCGTTTCATCATCGAATTTACCATCGAAAATGTCTGACCGGCATGGCTTTTTAACCTTGTTTGCAGTAAAATATTTTGTAACAAAAAAAAATTACTGTCTGTTTATTAAATCGTTTTTTTATGGATGGAAGATTTTTTATTGATAATTATAATAATCTTTTAAGAGGTGATCGCCATGTTTATGCAACATTTCTCATCCAGAGCGCATGGTTTTAAGGCCACTAAAGCCGCCTTTGCTCTGTTGACCAGCTTATGCTTAACGCCGGCTTTCGTCTTGGCCGAGGAGGTGGGCGTTACGGAAAAAAGCATCCGGATCGGAGCCACCACGCAACTGGAAGGGGATTACAAGTACTTCGGCCAATCCCAAAAACAAGGCATGGAAGCGGCACTGGTTGGTCAATTGGTGCAAAAGCGCACCATCGAGTTTGATCAGCGCAATGACTTCTACGATCCCGCCAAAGCGGTCGAAGGGGCCAAGGCACTCCTCGAAAAAGGCATTTTTGCGATGGTGCTTAGTGGGGGCACCGCCACCACCAAAGCGGTGCTGCCGGTTCTGGCCGAAAGCAAAGTCCCCGCGTTCGGTTTTTACACGGGCGCCGGTTTTACCGGACCAGGCGACGTGCTCAACTTCCGGGCCAGTTACGCCAAGGAGGTGGAAACCGTCACCGAAACCGGCTTGGCGCTCGGCCTCAAACCGTCCGAAGTATGCGCTTACGTGCAAAATGATGCTTACGGCATGAGCGGCCTCAATGGCTTTCGCGCGGCGCTCGCCAAGCAATCCGGGGCTGAAGCCATCGTCGCCAAACTGGATCAAATCCTGAACTTGCAGGGAGATAATCCAGAACGCAACAACCTGGGTCCGGTGGCCGTCTATCGACGCGACACCACCAATGCCAGAGATGGCTATATGTCGCTGAAAAAGTGGGAAACCGAGAGCGGCGGTCATTGTCGTCTGGTCGTGACGACGGCGCTTTTCGACCAGGCGGCCACCTTCATGGGCTATGCTCGCTATAAGAACGAACCCTGGGTCTTCAGTTCGGTTTCCGCCGCTTCGGGCGATCGGCTGGCTGCGCTCTTGAAGGAAAAAAGCGTTGCGGACAAGGTGATCGCCACCCAGGTGGTGCCGCCGCTCGACTCTCCGCTAGCCGTGGTCGCGGACGCGCGCAAGGCATTGGGAGCTAATTTGAATGTAATTTCCCTGGAGAGTTACATCGTCGGCAAGCTGTTCGTGACCATCATGCAGGCCATCGACGGGCCGCTGACGCGGGAGAACTTCCTCAAGGCCGCCCGCCGTCAGCCTTACGACATTGGCGGCGTCAAAGTGGATTTCACCACCGACAACCAAGGTTCCGACTATGTAAGCTTGACCCTGTTGAAGGAAGGCCGGTTCGTCCCCATCGCGCCGCAGGATTTGGCGGCATTATTCAAATAGGCGCGGCATCGCGGAGTTGCCGTCCGATGCGCGCCGCACCAGCCAGTCGCGCACCGCCGGCCCGGTGCCGATGGCCCAAGGCTTGAGCCGCTCCACTGGGATGCGCTTGATCGCCGCCAGTTCTTCGCTCAGCGCGATCTCGCCGCGCGCCAGTAAATGATAAGCCACAATCAACTGATTCATCTCGAAAAAACCATAGTTGCCGATAAAATCGGCCGCCACGGTCTCCAATGCTAACTCCTCGCGCACTTCGCGCTGCACGGCCTCTTGCGGCGTTTCGTCTCGCTCCAGAAAACCGGTGATAAGCCCATACTGATGCTCCGGCCAGCCCCGACTGCGCGCCAGGATAACCATCCCCTCTAGCTCCACAATGGCCGCTACCACGGGAATGGGATTATCCCAGTAGACATAGCCGCAATTGGCGCGGTTGCAAGAAGGTCGGAGGCGGCCGCCGATGACGGCAGTTTGCAGCGGCTGGCCGCATTGGGGGCAGAACTGGATGGGCATGGCGAGGATTCCTGAAGCGGGTCTGGAACAACAGAATAGAAGCGAAACCTACAGGATACGGAACCACCGGAAAAAATTAGCCTATAATCTGCTTTTATTATGCGGCAGCTCGGCTCGATGCTGCCGTTTTGCTTTGGCGAACGGCTTACGGGTGCAGCGTCATGAAACCACGCCATTTTCTCAGTCTGTTTGATCTCACACCCGCAGAGTTGCAGCAGGTGCTGCAACGGGCCAGCGTGTTGAAAACTTTGCACCGGCGCGGTGAGCGTTACGCTCCGTTCGCGGGGAAGGTCCTGGCCATGATTTTCGAGAAGGCCTCTACTCGTACCCGGGTTTCCTTTGAGGCGGGCATGGCGCAACTGGGTGGCAGCGCTATTTTCCTGTCGCCCCAGGATACCCAACTGGGGCGTGGTGAACCGATTGAGGATACCGCGCGCGTGGTGTCAGATATGGTGGATCTCGTGATGATCCGCACCTTTGACCATGCCCGGATCGAGCGCTTTGCCGCCTATTCCTCGGTGCCAGTCATCAACGGCTTGACCGATTACAACCATCCCTGCCAGTTGCTAGCTGATCTGCAAACCTTCATTGAGCACTGCGGCGAGATTCGTGGCCGCACCGTCGCTTGGATCGGCGATGGCAACAACATGTGCGATAGTTACCTGGAAGCCGCCATTCAGTGCGATTTCCAGCTACGCATCGCGGTGGCGATGGGCTATGAGCCGAATCCGACGCTGCTACAACGGGCGGCGGGGCGGGTGGTCTTGCTGCGCGACCCGCTGGCCGCCGCACGCGATGCTGACCTCATTACCACCGATGTTTGGTCGAGCATGGGCAAGGAGGAGCAACAGCAGCGGCGGGCACAGGATTTCGCTGGCTACCAGGTCACCGCCGAGGTGATGGCTCAGGCCAAAGCTGATGCCATCTTTCTGCACTGCCTCCCCGCGCATCGGGGCGAGGAGGTCAGCGCCGAAGTGATCGACGGCCCGCAAAGCCGGGTTTGGGACGAGGCCGAGAACCGCCTCCACGCTCAGAAGGCGCTGATGGAGTTTCTGTTGCTGGGTGGGAGTGCACCAACCGCCTGAGAAAAGCTCTCTCTTCCTCTGGGAGAAAGGTCGGAGTGAGGGTTTTCATTCAGCCACTGCGCTGCCCCTCACCCTAGCGCTCTCCCAAAGCGGGAGGGAATCCAGCGCCCCTCATCACAACCGTGGATCGACCGGCTCCGATTCCAGCGCCAGCACCCCAAACACGCATTCGTGCACCCGCCGCAACGGCTCGCGGGCGACAAACCGCTCCAACGCCTCCAAGCCCAGCGCGAATTCCCGCCAGGCCAGCGCCCGCTTTCCCCCCAATGCCCGGCGTCGTAGCCGGCTTAAATGCCGTTCCTCGGTGTATTCCGGGCCGTAGATGATCCGCAGATAGTCCCGACCCCGACATTTCACCGCCGGTTGAATCCGCGCGCGTCCCTGATCGGGAATGCAATCCAGCGGTTTGACCACCATGCCCTCGCCGCCCTTTTCGGTCAGCTCAAGCCACCAGTCGATCACATTTTGGCAAGCGTCTTCATCGGCCAAATCCGCCACCCGATAGGCCGTTGCCAGCAGCAACGCCGTATCCGCCGCCGCCAATCGGTGCAACTGGCTCATCTGCCAGAGGTGCGTTTGATCGCTGTACACTCGGTTTTCCGACGCCAGCAGATGAAATGGTGCAAGCCGTAGATCGTCAATAGAGGACACCGGCCAGCAATAGCGCCGGTAAGCGTCGGTAAAACGCTGGGCATCCTGCTGGCGTTCCGCATAGCTGGCGGAGAGTTCGCCGATGTCGATGCCGCGCGCGCCAGCCGCTGCCAACAGCTGATGGGCTTGGGCCAGCAGGGCGCCGCTGGCCGCGCCGACCGCCGCATATTGGCGAGTCAACAATTCTCGCGCTTTCAACGACCACGGCATCAGTTCGCAATCCAGCACAAACCAATCGCTGCCCAATTCCTGCCAGAACCCGGCGGCGCTCAAGGCGTCCGCCAGCCGCTGCAACAATTGCCGCTCCAGTTCAGCGTCGGTAAAAAAGCGCCGGCCGGTGCGGGTGTAGACAATCCCCTGCCCTTCGTTGGCGATGCCAAAGCGCGCTTGGGCTACCGCCTCATCCCTGGCGATGACCACCACGGCCCGCGACCCCATGTGTTTTTCCTGGCATACCACCGAAGCGATCCCCGCCCGGCGGTAATATTCCAGCGCCTCGGCGGGATGTTCCAGAAAACCGGCTTGCTCGCTGGTTTCCGCCGGCGACATGGTGGGCGGCAGATACACCAACCATTTCGGATTGGCGGCGAAACGGCTCATCACTTCCAACGCGGCGGCGGCGTTTTCCGGGCGGATCGTCACGCTATGCCCCAGTCGAGGATGCAGAATCCGCTTGCCGGAACAATCGGCCAGATCCAACAAATCATCGGCTTCCTGCTGCATCGACAAAGGCCCACTGGTCGCGGGTTCCAAGGGCCGCAGCGGTTCGTAGTACATCCGCAGCGCCGGCTCCGCCACCAACTCCCGTTCTGGATAACGCAGTGCGGTCAACTGGCCACCGAACACGCAGCCGGTATCCAGGCAAATGGTGTTGTTGAACCATTCGGCGTTCAGCACCGGGGTATGGCCATACGCCACCAGCGCCGCGCCGCGATAATCCGCCGCCCAGTTATACCGCACCGGCAAGCCGTACTCATCGGTTTCACCCGTCGTCTCGCCGAACATCGCAAATTCACGCACCTTGCCAGAGCCGCGCCCGTGCATCTCGGCGCGCAGCCCCGCATGGGCTACCACCAGCCGCCCACCGTCGAACACGTAATGGCTGACCAACCCATCAAGGAATTTGATCACTTCGGCGCGGAACGCCTCCGATTCCCGGCCCAGTTGCTCCAGCGACTCGGCCAGGCCGTGGCTGATTTTGACCTGTCGGCCACGTAAGGCTTTGCTGAGCTTGAGATCGTGATTGCCGACCACACAATAACCATCGCCGCTGTGAACGGCCGCCATCGCCAGCCGCAACACATCGGGCGTAGCGGGGCCGCGATCCACCAAATCACCGACAAACACCACCTTGCGACCCTGCGGATGTGACAATCGCCACGGTTCGCCGCTGCGATCCAGTTGATAACCCAGCCGGTCGAGCAAGCGACCCAGTTCCTCGAAGCAGCCGTGAATATCGCCGATGACATCGAACGGCCCGGTTTCGGCTTTCTTGTTATTCCACAGCGGTTGCCGCGCCATGGTGACGGCATCCACCTCCGTGGTTGAGCGCAGCAGATAGACGTAGCGGAAACCTTCCCGCTCCAGGCCCCGTAGCGAGCGGTGCAGATTACCGAGCTGATTGCGGATAACGTGCGGGCCGAAATTGCGGTCGGGCCGTGTGGCGTTGCGCTCCCGGCAGACCCGTTCCGGCAAATCGAACAAGATGGCGACCGGCAAACAGTGATACTCGCGGGCCAGTTGCACCAGCGGCTTGCGGTCTTCGGCGCGGACATTGGTGGCATCCACCACCGCTAACCGTCCGGTCTTCAAGCGTTTGCCAGCGATGTAATGCAGAATATCGAACGCATCCGCCGTAACCGACTGGTCGTTTTCATCATCGGCTACCAAGCCGCGACAATAGTCCGAGGAAATCACTTCAGTCGGCAGAAAATGGCGGCGGGCAAAGGTGGATTTACCGCACCCGGATGCGCCGATCAGCACCACCAATGACAGTTCGGGAATGGTGAGGTTCATACTTCACCGCCTGGCTCGCCATCACGGGTAAACACCGCCATCTGGGTGGGTGGGCCGCCGGTGGGATCAACCGTACCGACTGGCTCAAAGCGCACCGCATAACCGAAAGTGGCGGCGACACGCTGACCCCAGCTTGCAAATTCGGCGCGCGTCCATTCAAAACGATGATCGGAATGGCGCAAGCGGCCTTCCGCCAAAAACGGATAATTGACGTTGTATTCCACATTCGGCGTGGTAACGATGACCACACCCGGCCGGGCGCATTGGAACAGCACCCGCTCGAAAGCCGCCAACCGATTTTCATCCAGATGCTCGATGACCTCAATGGCGGTGGCGGCGTCAAAACCCTCGATTCGGGCATCGCGGTAGGTCAAACCGCCATGCAGCAGTTGAATCCGCTCCCGCATCCGCTGGGGTAAACGCTCAAGCTGCAAGCGGTCGGCGGCGATTTCCAAAGCGCGCACCGATACATCCAGCCCCACCAACCGCGTCAGATGTTTTTCTTTCAATAAGCGCGACAACAGCTTGCCATCGCCGCAGCCCAAATCGACCACGGTCTGCACTCCAGCCGCCGCCAGTTCAGCCAGCACCGTCCGTATTCGCGTTTCATTGAGCGACAGCGGCGCTTCCACCGCCGCTTCTTCGACGGTGATTGAGGCTAAATCGGAGACTGCTACGGTTTCATCCGACACCACCTCTGGCGGCGTTGCCTCTGGGGCGTCGTCCTCAACCACCTCCAGCCGCGCCAGGGCTTCTCGCGCCAAACTCCATTTGTGGCGCAAATAGCGGCGGGCGATCCGCGCTTTTTCAGGATGCCCGGCCAACCAATCCGCCCCATGCCGCAGTAGCTTTTCCAATTCATCCTGCCCGACCCAATAATGCTTGACGTTGTCCAGCACCGGCAGCAACACATACAGATGGGACAGCAAAGTTTTGACGGTCACGGTTCCGGTCAGCGTCAGAGCGATATAGGGACTATCGCCCCAATCGGGAAATTGTGCATCCAGCGGCAGCCGTTGCATTGCGATGTGATAGCCCAGCGGCTCAAACAACGCGGTGACAAAGCCCTCATCGGCGCGAGCGGCCACCACCGGCAAATGGGCTACCAGCGGCAACGGTCGGCCGACCAGTTCCGGGTGATCGGCGCAACGCCCTGACAACGCCGTGTTAAAAACCCGACCGATGGCAACCGACAGAAACGAAGAGGCGGCATAGGGCCGGTCGTTGACGTATTGATCGAGCAAACCGCCGCCAGTAGCGGTGGCTTTGCCGCGCACCAGATCAATTGGATCAACATCCACCAGCAAACAGACGGTGCAGCGCGTCTCGTCCGCTTCGGGATAAAACACATGAGCGGTTCCGAAACTGAGCGGATATTGGCGTACATTCTGCGGATGCTTGTACAGTAAAAAGCCCAAATCCGTCGCGGGCGGCTGGGTGTTGGTGAGGGTGAGCAACATGAGGTTTCTCCTGCGAAAAGCGCCGAGGCGTAGCCCTGCCATCCCGCCAGAACTGGCGGACATACGGCTACTCCGCGCGCGGCACTGCTCAAACTGGCGACCCTGATTAGGGGCTTCGGTCGATTCCGATGGCCACTTCGATCATCAGGGTTGGGTCCAACGACGGCTTTGGTGGCAAGGACAGGGCCATGCCTCCGGTAGCGGATAGTCGATGGCCATTGTGCTACAAAGCCGCTTAAGCTCCAGCGAGCACCCGCAGGCCAATAAAGAGTAATCGTGGCTCCACTCGATACGGAGCTTGCAAGCAGGGCAAAAGCGTCTGGGTCGCCCCACCGGTCAACAGGCGGGTTCCGGGACCGTGAATCGCACTCATCCGGTCGATAATACCATCGACCGCTGCGGCCACCGCATACAGCGCGCCGCCCCAGACCCCGTCGCGGGTGCTGTGCCCAAACAACTGGGCCTCGCCTTCCTCCGGCGGAATTTGCCGGGTTTGCCGATAGAGCGCCTCGCGCATCAACCGCATTCCCGGCACAATCACCCCGCCCAGATGCTGGCCGTTCGCCGCTAGCGCATCAATGGTCACCGCAGTGCCGCAGTCTGCTACATAGCAGATTTGCGGCCCCAGCAGCGCCCGTGCCGCGATCAGCGCTACCCAACGATCCGCGCCGAGGCGCTCCGGTTCTATATAAGCGTTGCGAACACCATGAGCAGCGACCGTGGACCGCGCGAATTCCGCTTCCAACACCCACTGTTGTCGCACCCAGGCCGCCAGTTCCGTCTCCGCCCTGCGCCCAGCCACGTTGACGATCACCACCCGTTCTGGGCGCGGCAAGTCCGCCCACAAGCGCGCAGCCAATTCCGGCCAGCTTTCCCCATCATGCGGTGTAACCCGCCCCAGAGGCTGAAATTCACCCTGCGCATAGCTGACGGATTTGATCCGGCTGTTGCCGACATCGGCTAACAGAATCACGGTTCCAACCTCAAGCTAATTTCCCCGCCGATACATCGTTGTAAGCGGCCGTCATCGCTTTCTAACAACAGCGCTCCGGTGGGATCCACGCCTCTGGCGATACCGGTTAAGACGGCGTTGGGCAAGAGCAAACGCACCCGCCGCCCAGCCGTCTGGTCAAAATCAGCCCATTCAGCCGCCAGATTAACAAAACCATCCTCTTGGAAACGGACAAAGGTCTCAATCCACTCACTGAGCAGCGAGGCCGCCAGGGCATTGCGTGCGATACGCTCACGGCCCAGAATCTCTTGCAAATCCACCCAGGGCTGGTCAATCAGACTCACGGCTGCTGGCGGCAGAGCGACATTCAACCCAACACCCGCCACCACAAAAAACGTCCCCTCGCTGACCCCAGACTCCAGCAGGATGCCACCCAGCTTGCGCGCGCGCCACCACAAGTCATTGGGCCACTTCAAACCCACTTCGGCGACGCCAAAGCGCCGTAGCGCGCGCGCGATGGCGATCCCCGTCGCCAGGCTCAGGCCGCTAAGCGACGCGCCCCCCTGCGGAAACCGCCAGAGCAAAGAGGCCGCCAGGCAGGCTGCGAACGGCGAGAGCCAGGGTCGCCCCAGCCGCCCGCGCCCGGCCTGCTGCTGTTCAGTCAGACACACCGCCCCGCTGGGCCAGTGGGCATTGGCCTGAGTGAGCAAATAGTTGTTGGTGGAATCCAGGGTTGAATAGACCTCCAGACGGCTGAGCCAGGCGCGCGCCGTGGCGCTGAGACCGGCCAGAATCCGTTGGCGGTCGAGCAATTCCACATTCGCAGGAAGGGCGGCGGTCATAGAGTAATGCTCCTCACCACAACAAAAACCGCCTTCCCCCGGGTGGGGGAAGGCGGTCGCACGAAACCCGCTGCTAACTTCAGAACAGATTGCCCCAGGGCACCACCGAGAGGAAGCTGAGCCAAGAGGCTACAGCCAGAAACAGAATAATGATGAGCGGGAAATTCTGAAAGGTGAACATCGGGTTTCTCCTGGTCGTTTATGGCGGAAATGCTAAACGATTTTGTTCATTCACTCAAGGATTTATCGGTTTTATGCTCCGAGCGGTAGCGCGGAATGCGCGGATCATCGTCATCCATCAGGATACGATGCGCTGGCCCTTCGAGATCATCGAACTGGCCATTGCGCACCGCCCATACAAAGGCCCAAAAGGCTACGCCCACCACGCCCAGAGCCATGGGAATCAACAGATACAAAATCCGCATGATTGTCTACCCTCTTCTTCTACAAACGGCGTAACCGCAGCGCATTGACCACCACCAGCAACGAACTCAATGACATGCCAATAGCGGACATCCACGGCGTGAGCCAACCGCCCGCGGCCAGTGGCAGGGCCAGCAGATTGTAGCCAATGGCCCAGGCAAAGTTCTCCCACATAACGCGGAGCGTGCGGCGCGCCATATCCACGCCACTCACCAAGTGCTCTAGTTTCTCAGACAACAAAATCATATCAGCAGTGGCGTGAGCCAGTTGGGTGCCGCCGCCCATCGCCAGCGACACCTGCGCCGCCGCCAGCACTGGGGCGTCGTTGACGCCATCGCCGACCATCGCGGCGACTGCACCTTGTTGCTGTAACGCCCGCAACCGCTCCAGCTTGTCCTGAGGCGACAAACCACCGGTCGCCGCGCTCATCCCGACTTCGCGGGCGACATGCGCTACGACCGCCGGGCGGTCGCCGCTGAGCAATTCCACCGTTAGACCGCGCGCTTGTAACGCTGCGACTGCCGCCGCCGCACCAGGTCGCACCACATCGGTCAGCCGGAACCAGGCCAGGAAGCCCGTTGCATCGCCCAAGGTCACCCAAGTACTAAAGGCGTCCAGATCAGTCCTCGCCCCCAACCCCTGGTGAGGGGAGCGCTGCCACCCAGCGCTGACGAATTCCGGGCGACCGAGGCGATAAGGGCGACCGGCAATCCAGCCTTCCACGCCGTTGCCCGGCGTGTTGCGCAAGTCCGTGGCGCTGAGCGCTGGCGGGTCCGTCGCTGCCGTGAGGGCGCGGCCAACTGGATGTTCAGAACCGCGCTCCAGGGCCGCAGCCAGCGCCAGGGCGTGCTCCGCGCTCAAATCGCCCACTGGCTCCACCGCCGCGACCTGTAACCGGCCAAAAGTGAGGGTGCCGGTTTTGTCAAAGAGGACATGCGTGGCCTGCGCCAACTTCTCCAACGCATGGCCGCGCGTGGTCAGCACCCCCAGCCGGGTCAAGGCTCCAGTCGCAGCAACAATGGCGGTGGGCGTCGCCAATGACAAGGCGCAAGGACAGGTGACAACCAATACCGAGAGGGTGATGCGAAACGCGATGTCAAAGTCGCTCAGCGACCACCAGGCGAAAAATACCGCCGCCGCCACCACCAACAGAATAGCGACAAACCAGGCCGCGATGCGGTCAGCAAGCAACGCCAGCCGGGGCTTCTCGCTCTGGGCGCGATCCAGCAAGCGGGAAATGGCCGAGAGCACGGTATCGGCTCCCACCTTTTCGACCGTCATCACCAGTGGACTGTCTACATTGACCGCGCCCCCAATGAGCGCATCACCTACTTGCCGGGGCAGTGGCAGGCTTTCGCCCGTCAACAGCGATTCATCCACGCTACTCGCACCATCGATGACGCGCCCATCGGCGGGAATAGTAGCGCCCGGCCGCACCAACACCCGGTCGCCGGGCGTCAGTTCGGCAATGGGAATACTGTCTTCCTCGTTGGCCGCATTCAGCCGGATGGCCACGGCGGGCAACATCCGCACCAGAGCCTCGGAGATTTGCGCAGCCTGGTGCCGGGCGGTCATTTCCAAAAAGCGCCCAATCAGCAGGAAACAGACAAACATCGTCACCGAATCGTAATAAACTTCGCCCGTCCCCTTCCAGGTATGCCAAACGCTGGCGATAAAGGCGATAAGTACAGCCAGGGCCACCGGCACATCCATGCCCAACTGACCCCGCCGCAGATCGCGCCAGGCGGCGGTGAAGAAGGGTTGCGCCGCATAGGCCACCACCGGAACGGCCAGAGCCAAGCTGATCCAGCGCAGAAACTGGCGGATCCAGTCCTCCATGCCCTGGTAATCACCCACATACAGACCCACCGCCAGCATCATCACCTGCATCGAACCCAGCCCGGCCACCGCCAGCCGCCGCAGGGCGACGCTGCGTTCGCGCTGTTGCAACGCCTGTTGCCGGTTGGGATCGAAGGGGTGGGCAATATAGCCAATGGCGGCGATGGCGGCCAGGATGGCGCTGAGCTGGGTCTGCCGTTCGTCCCAACGCACCCGGGCGCGATGGGTGGAGTAGTTGACCCGGAATTCCAGAACACCAGGCAAATGGCCGACATGGCGTTCGTTGAGCCAAACGCAGGCGGCGCAGACGATGCCTTCCAAAATCAAAGCAGCCTCGCGGATATGGGCGTCCTCGGCCCGCACAAAGCTACGCTGTAAATCCGGTCGGTCGTACAGCGCCAGGCCGCGCAATTGTTCCGGGATCAGTTCTTCCGCCCGGCGCGAGGGTGCGGTGCGGTGGCGGTAGAAATCGGTGAGACCAGCCGCAACAATGGCTTCTGCCACAGCTTCGCAGCCATGACAGCACATGGGTTGGCGCTGACCGTCAATGACTGCTGCAAAGCGGACGCCCGCCGGTACTGGCAACCCACAGTGGAAACAGCAATGGCCTGCAGCAGGGTTTGCGAGCGGGACAGCAGGGGAGCCGACGGAAACAGCCATCGTGCCGACTAGCGAGCCGCAACCTGGGCATTGGCGCTGATTTCGTGCAATTCATCCCCTTGGCGGACTTGTAGCAACAGATTCCAGGCCCCAGCCACCGGGAGTTGCAACGGGGCCTCATAAACGCCCGGTTGTTGCTCTAGCAATGTAAATGCCACGTCCAGGGTGCTGGTGGAAGGCCGCAGGAAGCGCCCGGTGACGGTCGCACCCGCCACCGGTGCGCCGTCGCGGGTGTGCGCTGTGACCCGAAACACTGTGGCTTGTCCCGCCACCGGCTCCGTCAACCAGCCTTTCTGAATCTGCCAGCCGCGTTGGCGTTGGCGCTGCACCTGTTGTAGGTACTCGTTATAGAGCGATTCTTTTTTGTGGAAATCACGGGCGATCACACCGGGAAACAGCGATGAGACCGCGCCGGAGCGTATTTCTGGAAAAAACCAGCGCGCCAGCCAGGGCGTGAGGCCGCGTTCGGCAATGGTCACGAACACCGCGCCGCCCACCATCACCACGATAAAAAAACCACTGAGCACGACGGGTCCCCAATGCAGGCCCTGGCCGCTGGCGTGACGGCTCCACAATAAGCCACAGACTAACGAGGCCAAGAGATACAGCGCCAGATGCAAGGCAAACACATCGCCGCCCGGCCAGCGCAGAATGGCATACGGCACATACAGGCCCAGGGTGATGAGCGCGACTGTAGCGGCGGCCTGCCAGGCGCTACGGCGCGCCAAACGAATCAAGCCTAGGTTGGCGAAAACGATCACCGCCACGCCTAAGGCTAGATCGAGCACCAGTCCGCTCATCCGTCGGGTCCCGGCAGGGAGAACGGAACTTGGCGCCGGATAGGCTCTGCGGTGGCGCCCTCCAACAAATCGATGACAAACGTCACGGTCCGCCGTTGCTCCTGAGCACGCTCAGCCACTGGTTCCTTGAGTTCAGCGGCTTGACCCTGTTCCGCTGTTTCCAGTTGCGGCGGAACGTGCACCCGCGCCAGCAGCTTGATCCGCTCCTGGGGTTGCAGTTGAATCTGCTCCATACCATCCATGTCCAGGGTCGCGCCGACCAGGCCCTCAATGTGAATTCCCACTTTCATGGGCGCGGTCAGCTTGTTGTTGAGCTTGATTTCGTAGGTATTGCGGATACTGCCATCTGCCAATTGCGTGTACAGCGGTTGACGAATCTGCTCCACCGTACCGTTATACGGCACGCGCGTCCAGATGCTCCAGCTCAGGATCGCAATCGCTGCGGTCAGGATAACGCCGTAACCCACGGTCTTGGGCTTCAATAGCGTGGTTTTGCGCCCCTGAAGACTATTTTCCGAGGTATAGCGCACCAAACCGCGCGGCCACTTCAGGTTATCCATAATCGTATCGCAGGCGTCAATGCACAAGGCGCAAGAAATACACTGGTATTGCAGGCCGTGGCGAATATCGATGCCCACCGGACAGACCTGCACGCAGTAACCGCAGTCGATGCAATCGCCTATGCCTTGCGCTTGCCGCTCCTCGCGGTTTTTCAGCCCCTTGCCCAGATTGGCGCGTCCTTTAGCGCCCTCGCCGCGTTGACTGTCATAGGAAATTATCAGGGTATCGTGATCAAACATGGCACTTTGGAAGCGAGCGTAGGGGCACATGTACGTGCAAACCTGCTCGCGCGCCAGCCCGGCCATGACGAAGGTGGTGAGGGTCAAAAAGCCGGTAGTGAAATAGGCTGCGTAAGGAGCGCGCCCGGTTAACAATTCCACCAGCAGCGTTGGCGCATCAACCCAGTACGCTGTGAAGGTGAAGCCCGTCCACACCGCCACCAGAAACCACAGCGCGTAGGTGCTGCCTTTTTTAAGCAGCTTTTCGCGGTTCCACGGCCCTCGATCCAGCCGCAACCGTGCTGGCCGGTCCCCTTGCACCCAGTGTTCGATCATCATGTACAGATCCGTCCACAGGGTTTGAAAGCAGAAGTAGCCGCACCAGACCCGGCCTGCCAAACCGGTGACGAAAAACAGCAGCATGGCGAAGATGACCAACACTCCGGCCAGCCAGAAAATATCCTGCACCTGAATGGTCAGGCTAAAAATGTAGAAATGCCGTCCCGGCAAGTCATACAGCACCGCCTGATCTGGCGCATTGGGACGATCCCAACGCACCCAGGGCAACAAGTAATAGATAGCATAGGCCAGTGCTAAAACACCGGTTTTCAGGTTGCGAAACCGCCCCTTCACCGAGCGCGGATGAATTTGAATGCGTTTCTGATACAGCTGAACGGTGTCTTCGGACATAAGCCACCCAGGAAACGTGAAACGGCGTAAATCGTGATGATGGGCGTCTCGGATCACTGGCGTCATTGCGATCCGTCAACCGCGCGCAGCGCCGTGGTTTTTATAGAGAACCCAACAGCGGTTCAATCCAGCTCCAGGCGCGGAAACGATTCACCCCCCAATGGGTGGGGGGTGAATGTCCGGCCCTTATCTTAGGCCCTTTTGCAGCCCGTAAACGGGACTTTTTAGCACACCGCAAGTTGCTGCTCAGCGCCAACGGCTACCCTGCTTATTTGGCTCCGGCCAATTGATGTACGTAAACCGCCAGCAGTTTGACATCATCCGCGCTCAGGCGCTCCTTCCAGGGTGGCATGATGCGCGTGTTGTTAACTCCAGTACTGACAAAGGCTTTAATCGCTTCTTTCTTCTCTGGCAGGGTTTTCTGCGCTGGCACATTCACGATAGCCCAGATTTTATCGGTCAGATTGGCTGAACCTTGCGAGGGCAAGCCTTTACCATCCGCGCCATGGCAATAATAGCAACCGCCAACCTGGCCATGGAAAATCTCCTGGCCCCGGGTGGCCGCCTCGCTCGGCGGTGCCTCATTCGCCATGGTCAATACATATTCAGCCACATCATCCAACTGTTCCGGCTGCAACACAGCACCATAGGGCGGCATATAGCCTTTGCGACCACCGATGAGTGTTTCATGAATGCGGTCCATGCTGCCGCCCCAGAGCCAGTCATTGTCGGTGAGGTTGGGATAGACGCCGATGACTCCCTGGCCACCACGCCCATGACAGGCAGCGCAGTTGTCGCCGAATAAACCCTTGCCGACTGAGCGCACAAATTCCATCATCTTGGGGTCCTTGACGATGCTGTCAAAGCTGGCGGCGCGCACCTTCTCCAGCATTGCTTTACGCTGTGCGTTGTTGGCAGCGACGTCCAGCTCCGCCGCCAGCCGGGAGCGGGTATTCCAGCCTTGCTCTTTCTTCTCGACCTTGCCGGTGGCTTTATCGGTCACTGTGTACTCCACCGTACCGATCCCCTTCAGCCATCCCTGCCCCACGGGCCAGGAGGGGTAGTAAACCCAGTACAGCACGGCGAACAACACGGTGCCGTAGAAAGACCACAGCCACCAGCGCGGTAAGGGATTGTTGTATTCCTGCAAATCGCCATCCCAGGCATGGCCGGTGGTTTGCACCGCACCGGATTTTTGTTGGATATTTGTCGTGTCACTCATTGTCCATCACCTTGCGGGATTGGGTTTCCATCTGCGTTCGCGCCGCGCCGCCAGCCGTATCGGACCTCTCGGATCGATCTGGTTCATCGTCATCAAACGGGATGTATTTATAGGATTCCAGCCGCTGGCCGCGTTTCTTTCCAGTAAAAACATAGAGCAGAACGCCGCAGAAAGCCCCGAAAAACAGAATCAGCGCTAGCGGCTTGGAGTTCTCCATGCGGGTGAACCATAACAGCCAGTCGAACATGACGCGGTAACTCCAGCCCGCTGCTATCAAACCTAGGCAGCGGGCTTTGGGTGGTTAGCGAAACTTGACGAAGGCGTCGTCGTTGTATTGGCTGAAATCCACCATGGTCCCCAGCGACTGTAAATACGCGATTAGGGCATCCATTTCCGTCACGCGACCAGGCAGGCCATCAAAGTTTTTATCGCGGGCCTCTTGCAACAGAATCTCCTGCGCCCGATGAATGTCGAGCCGTTCCGCCACCGCCTGGCCGAACTTCTTCACATTGGCTTCGTACTCCTGTTGAGTCAGGGAGTACGGCACCCCGGTCGCCCGTAACGCCCGCATCCGACTGCCGACATCCTCTGTAACCAGATCCGTGGTCAACAACCACGGATAGTTGGGCATGATGGATTCCGGCACCACTGAGCGCGGCGCGATGAGATGCTGCACATGCCACTGATTGGAGTATTTATTACCGAGCCGCGCCAGATCAGGGCCGGTGCGCTTGGAACCCCACTGGAAGGGATGGTCGTATTGCGATTCCGCCGCCAGCGAATAATGGCCGTAGCGCAGCCACTCATCGCGGAAGGGACGGATTTGCTGAGAGTGGCACAGATAGCAGCCTTCGCGGACGTAGAGGTCGCGACCCCGTAGCTCCAGCGGGGTATTAGGCCGCACACCCTCCACCTTTTCCACCGTCTCGTTGATGTAAAACAGCGGGACAATTTCCACCAGGCCGCCGATGCTGATGACCACCAGGATCAGCAGAATCATCAGGCCGGAGTTAGTCTCAATATGCTCATGTCGCATGATGGTTGGTTCTCCGAAAGACTGCTCGCTTAGGCCCTGGCCAATTTAGCCGCCAGTTTGGCTTCCACCGCCCCGCGTTCGCGACGGGCCATGCGCACTGTCATGACCATGTTGTAGACCATGACTAGAGCACCGACGACGAAGAACGCCCCGCCCAGCGCGCGCCAGACATACGGCGTATGCATGAACTCAACCGTCTCGATAAAGGTGTAGGCCAGATTGCCGTAATCGTCGAAGCTGCGCAGCATCAGACCCTGGCCGATACCGGCCACCCACAGCGCAGTGATGTAGAGCACGATGCCGATAGTGGCCAGCCAGAAATGGACATAGATCAACTGTTGGCTATAGAGCTTGGTGTCCCACAGCCGAGGGATTAGGTGATAGAACGAGCCAAAGCTCACCAGCGCCACCCAGCCCAGCGCGCCGGAATGGACATGACCCACCGTCCAGTCGGTATAGTGTGACAGGGCGTTGACGCTCTTCAGGGACATTAGCGGCCCCTCAAAGGTGGACATGCCGTAGAACGACAGGGAGGTAATCAAGAACAACATGACCGGATCGGAACGCAGTTTGTCCCACGCGCCGGAGAGAGTCATGATGCCGTTAATCATGCCGCCCCAGGATGGCATCAGCAGAATCACCGAGAAGGTCGCGGCCAGTGTGGACACCCAGTCCGGCAGCGAGGTCCAATGCAGATGATGGCCGCCGGCCCACATGTACAGGAAGATCAGCGCCCAGAAATGAATGATCGACAGCCGGTAGGAGTACACCGGCCGCCCAGCTTGCTTGGGCACAAAGTAATACATCATGCCCAGGAACGCGGCGGTCAGGAAAAAGCCCACCGCATTATGGCCATACCACCACTGGGTCATGGCATCCTGCACCCCAGAGAACAGGCTGTAGGATTTGGTCAGGCTGACCGGCACCGCCAGATTATTGAAGATGTGCAGCAGGGCCACCGCCAAAATGAAGGCCAGATAGAACCAGTTGGCCACGTAAATGTGCGGCTGGCTGCGGCGGCGCAGGGTTTCCACATAGACCGCGAAATAGGAAACCCAGACCAAGGTGATCGCGATGTCCAGCGGCCACTCAAATTCAGCGTACTCGCGACCCTGGGTAATGCCCGATACATAACTGAGCGCGCCCAGTGCCACGCCCGCTTGCCAACCCCAGAACGTAAACTCCGCCAGCCAGGGAAAAGCCAAACGGGCCTGGGAAGTCCGCTGCACGATGTAATAGGAGGTGGCGAACAACGCGCACCCGCCGAAGCCGAAGATGACTAGCGTGGTATGCACCGGGCGCAGCCGCCCAAAAGTCAGTTGGGGAATATCGTAATTGAGGAACGGCCAGGCCAGTTCACTGGCAATATAAACGCCAACGGACATGCCGATGACCGCCCACACCATCGCCATGATGGTGAACTTGCGCACGATGTCGTAATTGTATTGCTCGACTGGCAGCGCCGCGCTTTGGGCCATATCCAAGCTTTGGGCCATATCCAAGCCTCCTTAAGAAGCCATGGGGATGAGAATTTTTCCAGCGTTTTTCTACAATTGCATCCAAAGGGGAAAAACGCGCCGGGTGCGTCAAAGTGACGCACTATTCTACTAATATCTGGCGGGTTTTCTCAATGCGGATTCACCCGTTGGAGTGAATAAAGACCGTACCAGCAGCGCGCCATCGCTACTGCATCAAAGCATGCTGTGCCAAAGCGCCAGCAGTGGACCATTAGCGTAATGATCGACCATCAGCGCGGCAAACAGGCTGAACAGATAAACGATGGAAAACCGGAAGGTGGGCATCGCCAGGCGGTCGTCGCGGGTGACAAACCAGCGGATGGCAAAGCCTAAAAAACGTCCGCTCAATAACAAAGCGCCAACCAGGTAGAGCACCCCACTCATCCCAGTCAGGAAAGGCAGCAGGGAAATCGGCAGCAGCAACCAGGTGTACAGCAGGATTTGCAGCCGGGTGAAGGCAATGCCATGTGTGACCGGCAGCATGGGGATGTCGGCCTTGGTGTAGTCCTGACAGCGGTGAATAGCCAGCGCCCAGAAATGGGGCGGGGTCCACACGTAGATAATCAGGAATAGCAACAGGGCACCAGAATCCAGCTGGCCGGTCACAGCTGTCCAGCCCAGCAAGGGCGGTGCCGCGCCCGCCGCGCCACCGATGACGATATTTTGCGGTGTGGCGCGCTTGAGAAACCGGGTGTAGATCACCGCATAACCGAGCAGCGACGCCGTGGTCAGTACAGCGGTCAGCCGATTGGTGAACACCAGCAGCAAGCCCAGGCCGAGCAGTCCAAGCACTAGGGCGAAAACGAGCACTTGGCTGGTGTCCAGATGACCGCTGGGCAATGGCCGTCGGCAGGTGCGAGCCATCACTGCGTCCGCCCCGCAGTCGGCTAAATGGTTGAGCGCGGCGGCGGAACCCGCCAGTAACGCGATACCCAAAGAGCCGAACAGCAAGATCGGCCACGGCACCCAATCCGGCGTGGCCAGCAACATGCCGACCAGGGCGGTAAAGATCATCAGAGCAACGACTTTGGGCTTGGTCAGTTCCAAATAGTCGCGCCAATGGCCGCTGCGGATCGACGCCAGCGACGCGGCTGTGGTCAACATGGCGCGCCCTCCGTTTGCAAGTGATGATTCAGCATAACCAGCGCCAACAACAACAGCGCCGCCCCACCGGTATGCGCCACCGCCACCGCCAGCGGTAAATGGAGCAATACATTGGCCACACCCAGGCTGATCTGGATCATGAGCAGGATCGCAATGGCACCGCCGAGACCGCGCGCAGTACGGTTCGGTGCCGCCACAAGCAAGCGGATGCTTAACCCGCCCAAAGCCAAAGTCACCACCAACGCCCCCAGTCGGTGCATAAAATGCAGCGTGACGCGGGCATCATTAGTCAGCACTCCGCCCTCATAGGACACGCCAAGACCCCGCCACGGCGTAAACGCTTCTCGAAAATCCATGGGCGGCCACCACTGAGTTTGACAGGTGGGGAAGTCCGGGCAGGCCAGCGCAGCGTAATTGGCGCTGGTCCAACCGCCCAGGATGATCTGCGCCGCCAGCAGCGCCAGCCCTAACCCGGCGTAACGGCGCAACAGCCGCTGCTCTGCGGTGGAAACTGGCTGGGTTTGCCAGTGGCGTTGGTCGAGCAGCAACCAAGCCAACAGTCCCAAGGTGGTCAGCCCACCGAGCAGATGCGCCACCACAATCACCGGTTTTAACTGCCAGGTGACCGTCCACATCCCCAACAGCGACTGCAACCCGATCAAAACGAGCAACGCCAGTGGCAACCCCACCGGTTGCGCGGGATCACGCCGCTTGCGCCATGCCAGGATCGCCAGCGCCAATACCAGCAGACCCAGGCTACCGGCGGCATAGCGGTGAATCATCTCCTTCCAGGCCTTAACTGGCTCCACCGGGCGTTGCGGATAAGCCGCATTGGCCTCCGCCAGGTGATGCGGCTGCACGGGCACGAGCCACCGACCATAACAGCCCGGCCAGTCCGGGCAGCCCAGGCCGGCGTTCGATAAGCGAACATAAGCGCCCAGCAGCACCACCGCAAAAGTTAGCGCCAACGCGGCTCCCGTTAACCGCTGGAAAAGCGTCCACTCCATACGCATGGCGCTCATCCGATCTTGGAGAGCCGCAACAAACGCTGCAAATCCTTCAGGATGCCGCGCGTCGCGCCTGCGCCGGGATAGCGCATGACCAGATTGCCAAGGGGATCCACCAGATAAATACGGTCCGACTCAGTCAAAGGCGGAAACGCCGCTGCTAATTCCGCCCAAGTGGCCGCATTAGCCACGCCGACGGCCAGGGCGGGCTGCTCCTGCGCCAGCCACTGGCGCAAAGCGGCGTCCGGTGCCTGCGTCAACAAAAGCAGCGGCCGCACCCGCTCCCTTTCCTTGCCCAGCGCCAGCCGCGTCTGCCGCAGATCAAAGACAGCCGACCGGCATGAAACAGCGCAGCCCGGCGCGGAATTGACGTAGATCAGCGACCAGCGACCCCGCAAGGCGGCAATATCCAGCCGCTGGCCGTCTGGCGTGATGAAGGCCAACGCTATCAGCGGCCGCGCTGGATGCAGTAAATCCCCATGCTGCCCCGCAGCGCTGGATTGCCAATGGCCCGCCAACCACCAGGCCATCCCCAGCGGCGCGGCGAAACAGCTCACAATCCCCAGCAACACCAAGCGCCCGCGCCACTGCACCGGCCAAACCCTGGTGGTTTTCAGCCCGGTTTCCCGGGCTACTGCGGAATGGCTCATGCTCTCCTCATACGGTGAGAATAGCTGCGCTGACCATCGAGTTTTGATCCATCCGCCAGGCGCTAACGACGCTCTGGAGCGGTGGGCGATACCCGGCGGGTGTGGGCGGCAATAAACAGCGCCAGCAAGGTGGCGGCCAAGCCGAACCACTGAACGGCATAGCCATAATGACGTTCCGGCCCGAACCCGCCAAAGCGCGGTTGCCACTCCCGCATATAACCGCCTGGCGCGTCTGGCTCCAGCAGAATTAGGGCGGGTCGCAACGCATAACCCAACCAGGCGGCGGCCTGTGCATAATCCACCGCCAGCACCACCCACGGTCCATGCGGGGTCGGCTCCAGTTCCGCTCCCAAGCGTAGCCCTGGATTGGCTGGTTGTCCCAACCAGCCCTGCACGGTCACCCGGTCGGTCGATGTCGCTAGTTCTGGCGCGGCTTGGCGCGACGCGCCCAGCGCGATCCAGCCCCGGTTGACCAGAATGGCGTCACCAGCCGCCAGCCGCAGCGGGGTTAAGACGTGATAGCCCGGCTGACCCGCGCGCAATTGATTATCCAACAGCAGGTGATGGACGGCGTCATAATGGCCGGTGACTGACACCCGGCGGTAGCGATTGGCTGGATCCGCCACGTCCACCTCCGCTAAAGGCAGCGCCGGTTGGGCGGAGCGCGCGGCGAACGCGGCTTGCCACTCCGCTTTCTGCCGCGCCCGCTCCAGTTGCCAGCAGCCCAAGGCCAGCAACGTTGGCAGCAAAACCAACACCACCGAGGTCGCCGCCCAACCTGGCTTAAAGCGCCAGTGGCCTAACCGCATTGGCACTCAGCGCCCCACCGTACCCGTTATACTGCCCATCATCATCTGGCTCCACTGGAATGCACGCCTATGTTCAAAGCTCTGGTCGTTGTGCTGTTGGTGCTGATTGTCGCCAGCCTGGCGTCCGGCTTAGTATTCATCATTCGGGACCGGGGCCAAGGTGCGCGCGCTGTCAAAGCGCTTACAGTGCGGGTGGCGTTATCATTCGGGCTGTTTGCGCTGGTGCTGCTCGCTTACGCCATCGGCTGGATTGAACCGCTTCGGTGAACGCCCACTGTTCACAACCAATAGACGAAAATGAATAAGCCTAACCACACCACATCTACGAAATGCCAATACCAGGCCGCCGCCTCAAAGGCGAAATGCCGGTGCGGTGTAAAATGACCAGCGAGGCCGCGTAGCAAGATAATAGTCAGGGTGAGTGCGCCGATCGTAACGTGCAGGCCGTGAAAACCGGTCAGCAGAAAAAAGGTGGAGCCGTAGATGCCGCTGCCCAAGGTGAGATTGAGATCGGCAAAGGCGTGGCGATATTCGACCACTTGCAACAGCAGAAACAGCACGCCCAGACCGACGGTCGCGGCCAGACCCAGCAACCATTGGCGGCGGTGACCTTCCACCAGCCCCCAGTGCGCCCAGGTAAGCGTCGCCCCGCTACTCAACAAAATCAATGTATTCAGGGCAGGCAAGCCCCACGGGTGCATGGGCGCGAAAAAGCCGCCCACCCCTTCCGGCCCATTGGTCGGCCAAGCCGCCTCGTAGTGAGGCCAGAGTAGACGCTGAGTTAAGACGCTATGGCTGGTCTCGCCACCTAGCCACGGCACCGCATACTGGCGAGCGTAAAACAGCGCTCCGAAGAAAGCGGCAAAAAACATGACTTCGGAAAAGATGAACCAGCCCATGCCCCAGCGGAAGGAGCGGTCCATTTGGGCGCTGTAAAGGCCGCGCTGGCTTTCCCGCACCACCGCGCCAAACCAGCCGAACGCTGCGCCCACTATCACCGCCACGCCGCTCAGTAACAGCCCGTTGCCGCCGCCATTCAGCGTATGCGCGCCTCCCAGCATCACGGTAAACAGCCCGACCGATGTGATAATCGGCCAGATGCTCTGCGGGGGTACATAGTAAGGCGCAGATTCCGGGCCAGGCGCGCTTTCACCGACCTGCATCACATTGTGTCTCCTCTGGTCACCCTGGTTTCAAGGCCAAATCAAGGGCGGTTGCCTTAGCCGCCGATATGGTCCAGCTTGAAAAAGGTGTAAGACAGCGTCACGGTGTGCACCTCCGGCGGTAATTCTGGATCAATGAGGAAGACCACCGGCATGGTCCGCTCCTCGCCCGGTTTGAATTCTTGGCGCGAGAAGCAGAAGCATTCGAGTTTTTGAAAATGCCGCGCCGCCAACCCCGGCGTCACGCTGGGAGCCGCCTGCCCAACCAGCAGCTGATCGGTCAAGTTGCGGGCCAGATAGGTGGTTCGGTAATACTGACCAGGATGCACCTGCATCCGAGTGACCTGTGGCGCGAAGTCCCACGGCGCGCCAGCATTGAGGGTGGCGACAAACTCCACCGTGATGGTGCGGCTTTCGTCCACCGCCAGCGGTCGCGCCACCGCCGCCCGACCGCTGGTCTTGCCGTTCAGACCGGTGACTTGGCATAGCACGTCATACAGCGGCGCGAGCGCGAAGCCAAAAGCGAACATCGCCACCACCACCCATAACAAGCGCCGCACCACCCGCCGATTGGCCGCTGCGCGCAACGCCACCTGCACCGAGGTATCCAGCGCCTCAGCCTCGCGCAATGGGCTTTGGGTATTCACTCTGGGTACGTCCACTCGTTGGGCCTCGATCAGTCCACCACGGGCGGTGTGGTGAAGGTGTGATACGGAGCTGGCGACGGCACGGTCCATTCCAGCCCGTGCGCGCCTTCCCAAACTTGGGCGTCGGCAGGCTGGCCACCACGAATGGTTTGAATCACGTTGTACAGAAACAAAAGCTGCGAAAAGCCGAACAGGAACGCGCCGACGGTGGAAATCATATTAAATTCGGTGAATTGCAGAGCGTAATCTGGAATGCGGCGCGGCATCCCGGCCAGGCCGAGAAAATGCTGTGGGAAAAACAGCACGTTGACGCCGACCACTGACAGCCAAAAGTGCAGCCGACCCATGCGTTCATTAAGCTGATGCCCAGTCCATTTCGGCAACCAGTAATAGACGGCCGCCATGATTGAGAACACCGCGCCTGGCACCAACACATAGTGAAAATGTGCCACCACGAAATAGGTATCGTGATACTGATAATCGGCGGGCACCATAGCCAGCATGACCCCGGATAAACCGCCGATGGTGAACAAAATGACGAAGGCCACTGCAAACAGCATGGGGGTTTCAAAGGTCATCGCGCCGCGCCACATCGTAGCCACCCAGTTAAACACCTTCACCCCGGTCGGCACGGCAATCAACATGGTCACATACATAAAGAATAATTCACCACGTAGCGGCATTCCCACCGTGAACATGTGATGCGCCCAGACCAGGAACGACAGCAGGGCAATGGAGGCCGTGGCGTAGACCATGGAGGCATAACCAAACAGCGGCTTGCGGGCGAAGGTGGGAATGATCTGGGAGATAATGCCAAACGCCGGCAGGATCATGATGTACACCTCGGGATGGCCGAAAAACCAGAAGATATGCTGAAACATCACCGGATCGCCGCCGCCGCCGGCGTTGAAAAAGGAGGTCAGGAAAAACTTATCCGTCAGCAGCATGGTGACGGCACCCGCCAGCACGGGCATCACAGCAATCAGCAAAAACGCGGTAATCAGCCAAGTCCACACGAACAACGGCATTTTCATTAGTGTCATGCCCGGCGCGCGCAGATTGAAGATCGTGGCGATAACGTTGATCGCGCCCATGATCGAGGAGATTCCCATCATGTGAATGGCCAGAATCACATAGGGAAACGCCTGACCGGTCTGCAAGGCCAAGGGCGGATACAAAGTCCAGCCCCCCGCCGGGCCGCCACCGGGCATAAACAGGGTGGATAGCAGCAACGTGAAGGCAAACGGCAAAATCCAGAAGGACCAGTTGTTCATCCGGGGCAGCGCCATATCGGGCGCGCCAATCATGAGCGGAATCTGCCAGTTCGCCAGACCGACGAACGCGGGCATCACCGCGCCGAAAATCATCACCAGCGCGTGCAGAGTGGTGAGTTGGTTGAAAAAGTGCGGATCCACCAGTTGCAAGCCCGGCTGAAACAGTTCGGCGCGAATCAGCAGCGCAAAGCTGCCGCCGACAAAGAACATGATTAATGAAAACAATAGGTACAGCGTGCCGATGTCCTTGTGATTGGTGGTCAAGAGCCAACGGCGCAGGCCATACCCTGGACCCGCATGGCTATCATGCGCGGGCGTGGCCGGATAGGTTGCCAAGGTGCTCATCACTGACCTCCGTTAGCCACTTGGGCCGTGATGGGATTGGGGGCTTTATTGCTTTCCACCCACTGCCGAAACTCGGCTTCGGGAACCGCCTCCACCACCACCGGCATAAAGCCGTGATCCCGCCCGCATAGCTCGGCGCACTGCCCGCGATAGACGCCGGGCTTTTCAATCAGCGTCCACGACTCATTGATGAAGCCGGGGATGGCGTCGCGCTTCCAGCCCAGCGCGGGCACCCACCAGGAATGAATGACATCGGCCGCCGTGGTCAGAATGCGGATTTTCTTACCGACTGGCACTACGAGCGGCCGATCCACCGCCAGCAAATAGGTGGCGTCCTTGGCTGCGTTGTTGGCAATCTGCGCACGTGGCGTAGCGAGCGTGCTGAAAAAATCGATGCCTTCATTCAAATATTCATAACGCCAGCGCCACTGATAGCCCGTCACTTTAATGGTCAACTCGGCATCGCGCGCATCGGCTAGGCGAATCAGGGTTTTAGTAGCGGGAACCGCCATGGCTACCAAAATGAGAATGGGCGCTAAGGTCCAGAGCACCTCGACCAAAGCGCTTTCGTGAAATTGGGCAGCCACCGCGCCTTGTGACTTGCGGTGATGGTAAATCGACCAGAACATGACGCCAAACACCGCAACGCCAATGGCTACGCAAATCCAGAACACCAGCATATGCAGGTCGTACACTTCCCGGCTGATCGCCGTAACACCCGGCGTCATATTCAAACCGAATTCAGCGCGAACACCGGCGCTCCACATCGCTAGAGCAAAAACCAGAACTGCTCCGGTTCCGCGTAGGATGTATCTGTGGGCCATAGTGTTCCTCCTGTTGATTCTAATTAACAATTAGACCGCTCAGGAAATTTTGTCAATGCCTGGTAACTCGCGGCGTGAGTTTTAACTTTTAAGTGATTGGTTTTCATAAAATATGATCTGCTTGGGCGCGCAGTGATCATCTGCCGCGCGATTGATTTTTCTTGCAATTAAAACTGAGGTGGGCGTCTTGATGGGCATTAAGGCTTTGCGCCGCGCGGCGGCTAAAGCATACGGGTATGCGGCTCTATATGAAGGAGGTTGATTGCAAGAATTTGGGCATGGTTCAAGCGGGCGGTTTGGAGCGTCGCAGTTGGGATAGCGGAAAGACCGCCGAGCCGGTGGCGCGGGCCTGGTCGAGTGCGGTCCCCCAGGCATGGCCATACACAACCTCGCAACTGACTGGCAATAAACCGTCGGCGCGGCGGCGGTGTTCGTAGGCTTGACGCAGCGCCCGCCAACGGCCCTGCCCGGTCAGGCCGCGCGCGCGGTCTACCAGGGCGTTGGTCGCGCCAAGCGCCTTCAGATCACGTAGTAACGGATCCAGGGTGGCATAGGTCAACGTCAGGCGCTCCACATCCATGACCGGCTCGGCCAGCCGCGCCCGCAATAAGGCATCGCCCACATCGTGCATATCGAAAAAGACCTGGACATGCGGATCGGTGTCGGCGGCCGCCCAACTCTGGCGCAATTCCTGGAGCGTATCCGGTCCCAAGGTACTAAACAGCAACGCTCCACCGGGTCTGAGGACACGCTGGAATTCCGTGAATACCCGATCCAGATCGAGCGTCCAGGGCAACGCCAGATTCGAGAAAATCAAATCGTAACTGGCGGCTGGCAGAGGCAGAGCTTCCGGCTCAGCGACGATGCCGTGTACGGTGCGCAGCCAGGGTGTGTGGCGGCGCACCAACGCGACCAGGGCTGGGACTCGCTCCAGCACCGTGAGCCGCGCCTTACGGTATTTTTTCAGCAAAGCCGCCGTGCAGTACCCCGCGCCACAGCCAACCTCCAAAATCGTGGTCGGCCGCAAGGTCATCAGCTCCAACCGCTCCAGCAGCCGTTGGCCAATCTCCCGATGTAAGAACGCCGCCTGCTCGTAGCCGACGGCGGCGCGCTGTAACCGTTGGCGCAAGCGTGCCTGATCCAGGGCAAAAGACGATTCACTGCGTGTTTCAGCCATCCAGAAAAGCCTCAAGCTGGGCTACAAACTCAACTGCGTGCGAGAGAAACGGCGCATGACCGGCGTGGGCGAAGCAATACCATTGGGCGTGGGGCAGCCAATCCCGCAGCACCTGACCCGTCGCTGCGGGAGTTAACTGATCGCGCTGCCCCATCAATAACAGCGTGGGGTGAGTGATGCGCGGGACATCGGCGCGCAAATCCGCCGTTTCCAAAATCGTTAAGCCCTGTTCCAGCGCCATCTGATCTGGATCGCCACGCTGGAATAAGAGCGCCTTGAGCTGGCGCAACTGGGCGCTGGCGCGTGCGCTGCCGTAGGTCTCCAGCGCGATGAAGCGTTGCAGCACCGCTCGATAATCTTGCCGCAATTCTTCAGCGAAGCGCCGCAACACCAGC
>JBATSQ010000121.1:0-8730 GCA_049293375.1 Candidatus Contendibacter sp. | reverse complement strand
GCCGCGAGGAGATGAGCGAAGCCGAACAAGCCTTGTGCTTTCTGGCGGGAGCGAATTCCATTTTTTATGGTGACAAGCTGCTGACCACCAGTAACCCGCAAATGGCGCGTGATGAAGCCTTGTTTGCGAAGCTGGGCTTATACGGGGTCTGATTACTGGCGGGCATGAGCAACCGCGACTGGCGCGACCGCAGTTTGCAGGCGGTCTGGCATCCCTGCACCCAGATGAAGCTGCACGCCACCAACGCGCTGCCGTTGATTCCGGTGGCGCGCGGCCAGGGTGCTTGGCTGTACGATTTCGAGGGTCGCCGCTATCTGGATGCGATCAGTTCCTGGTGGGTCAATCTGTTCGGTCACGCCCATCCGCGCATCAACGCGGCGCTGCGGGAACAACTAGAGCAGCTGGAACAGGTGATTCTGGCCGGCTTTACCCATGCCCCGGTGGTCGAATTGTCCGAGCGACTGGCGGCCTTGACCGGTGGTGCGCTAGGACACTGTTTCTACGCCTCGGACGGCTCCTCGGCAGTGGAAATCGCTTTAAAGATGTCGTTTCACTATTGGTACAATCACGGTCAGCCTGGCAAAAACCATTATCTTGCGCTCACGGGCGGCTATCACGGCGAGACCCTCGGCACCCTGGGCGTGGGCGATGTCGCGCTGTACAAAGAAGTCTACGAGCCGCTGCTGCGCCCAGCCATCACCGTCCCTTCACCCGATACGCGCCAGGCGCAACCGGGTGAATCAGCCAGCGCCGTCGCGCGCCGCGCTGCCGCCGAGTTGGAAGCCACCTTGGCCGCACAATCTCAAACCATCGCCGCGCTGATCGTCGAACCGCTGGTGCAAGGGGCCACGGGCATGGCGATGTATGATCCGGAGTACCTACGGCTGGCTCGCGCGCTGTGCGACCGCTATCAGGTGCATTTGATCGCCGATGAAATCATGGTTGGCTTTGGGCGCACCGGTACGCTGTTCGCCCATGAACAAGCGGGCATCCGCCCCGATTTTCTTTGCCTATCCAAAGGTTTGACCGGCGGTTATTTGCCATTATCGGTGGTGCTGACCACGGATGCAGTCTATGCCGCCTTTTATGATGACGACGTGCTGCGCGGCTTTCTCCATTCCCATTCCTATACCGGCAATCCGCTGGCTTGTCGGGCGGCGCTGGCCACGCTCGATCTGTTCGCCGAGACCGAGACGCTGGCCCATAATCGACGCTTCGCTGAGCGATTTACCACCTTATTGCAACCGCTGGCGCAACATCCACGGGCGCGGCATTTCCGTCACTGTGGCATGATTTGGGCGGTGGACATCGAGATCAACGATCCGGCCTTCCGATCCCGCTTTTACCGCGAAGCCTTGCAGCGGGAAATCCTATTGCGCCCGCTGGGAACCACGCTGTATTTCATGCCGCCTTATATTCTGGATGCCGAGCAAGCCGCGCTGTTGGCCGAACGGGCGGTCGCGGCGCTGGATGCAGCGCTGGCATGATCTGGGACGAGCTGGAAACCGGTCTGAACCAACTGGCCAGCGCGGGCTTACTGCGTCGCCGCCGCACGCTGGACGCGCCTTGTGGACCGCAAGCGGTGCTCGACGGTCGCCGCGTGGTAGCCTTTTGCAGCAATGACTATCTGGGCCTGGCTAATCATCCGGCATTGATCGCCGCCGCGCAGGCTGCCGCCGCGCGCTGGGGTGTCGGCAGCGGCGCATCACATGCGGTCAGTGGCCATCTGCGCCCGCACGCAGAACTGGAAGAGCGTCTGGCAGCCTTCGTCGGCCGCGAGCGGGCGCTGTATTTCACGACCGGTTATATGGCCAATCTTGCGGTTGCTCCGGCGCTCGTGGGCCGCGATGACGCGATTTTCGCCGACAAGCTCAATCACGCCTCGTTGCTAGACGCCGCGCTCCTGGCCCGCGCCGAACAGGTGCGCTATGCGCATGGCGATGTGGACGCGCTCGCTCGTCGGCTGGAGCAGAGCCGCGCCCGGCGCAAGCTCATTCTCACCGATGCGGTGTTCAGCATGGACGGCGATCTGGCCCCGCTGCCGGAATTGTTCACCCTGGCCGAGCGTTTCGACGCCTGGCTGGTGGTAGATGATGCCCACGGCTTCGGCGTACTGGGGCCCGGCGGACGGGGCAGCCTCGCCCATTTTGGCCTGCCGCCGACACCGCGCCTGCTGCTGATGGGTACCCTGGGCAAGGCTGCCGGAGTCTCAGGCGCTTTCGTCGCTGGTAACGCCCAGGTCATTGAGTGGCTGCTGCAACGGGCGCGTTCCTATATCTTTACCACAGCATCCAGTCCGATTCTGGCCGCCGCCTTGTGCGCCAGCCTGGACCTGATCGCGGCGAGCGACGCGCAGCGCGCGCGACTGCAGGGTCTGATTGACCGATTGCGGCAAGGCGTCGCCGGTTTGCCATGGCGACTGCTGCCCTCTTCCACCGCCATTCAACCACTGAGCATTGGCGACAACCACGCCACCGTGCAATTGGCGGAACAACTGCTTGCACGCGGCCTGTGGGTGCCAGCGATCCGCCCACCAACGGTGCCCAACGGTACCGCCCGCTTGCGAATTTCCCTCTCGGCGGCGCATGAAGACTTCCATATCGAGTCCTTGATCGCCGCCCTCCATGAATGCGCCCATGACCGCCGCGAGTAGTTCAGCTAGTTCAGCGATCGCCTTACCGAACAAAGAGCGCATTCGCCAGTCCTTCGACCAAGCCGCCAGCAGCTACGATGCGGCGGCGGATGTGCAGCGCGAAATGGCCGATCACCTGGCGGTGCTGCTCAGCCAGATCGAAACGGCGCAAGAACCGGCGGCCATTCTGGACGCGGGCTGTGGTACCGGTTACAGCGCGGGTGGGCTGGCCCGCCGTTGGCCAGGCGCTGCGCTGACCCTGGTGGATTTCGCCCCATCGATGCTACGCATCGCACGGCATCGCCAACCCGACATGACAGTGGTATGTGCTGATCTCGAAGCGCTGCCGTTTCATGAGCGTGCTTTCGGCGGCTACTGGTCGAGCCTGGCCTGGCAATGGAACGATACGCGGCATTGCCTGGCGGAGGCTGGGCGCATCTTGCAACCGGGCGGCTGGCTAGCTGTGAGTACGCTCGGCGCGGACAACTTTCCCGAATTACGCCACGCCTTTGCCGACGCCGATCGTTATGAACATGTGTTGACCCCACCGCCGCCGGAACAGTTATTAGCGGATTGCCAGGCCGCGGGCTGGACGGTGCGAGTTTGGGAGCAGCGCACGGTGCGGCGTTATTATCCTGAAGCACGCTGCGCGCTGCGCGGCATCAAGGCCGTCGGCGCGCGGGAAATCATCGGGCAACGCCGCCCGACGCCGTTCAGTCGCAGCCTGTGGCAAGGAATTACCGCTCGCTATGAACAGTTGCGGGAAGCAGCGGGATTACCCTTGAGCTATGACGGGGTGTGGCTGATCGCTACCCGGCCATGAATCGCGCTTTCTTTATCACCGGTACCGACACCGGTGTCGGGAAAACCCATGTCACCTGCGCGCTGCTCCACGCCACTCGCCAACGCGGCTGGAGCACAGTTGCCATGAAGCCGGTGGCGGCTGGCGTCGAGTGCGATGGCCAAAACGAGGATGTGGTCCGTCTGTTAGCCGCAAGTTCAGTGCAACCGCCGTTGGAGTGGGTCAATCCGTATTGCTATATGCCCCCCATCGCGCCCCATATTGCCGCTAGGGAAGCGGGTCAAGCCATTGATCTCACTGTTATTCAACAGGCATTTGTCCACTTGCGCGCGCAAGCCCAAGTCGTCTGGGTTGAGGGCGTGGGCGGCTTTCGGGTGCCACTGAACGCGCAGCACGACACGGCGGATCTAGCGCAACGCCTGGCAACGCCGGTCGTGCTCGTGATCGGGATGCGCTTGGGTTGCCTCAATCATGCCCTCCTGACTGCGGAGGCGATTACGGCGCGTGGTTTAACGCTGGTCGGCTGGATTGCAAATCACCTGGATCCGACCATGGCTCGCTTTGCGGCCAATCTGGAAACGCTGCAAACTCGGTTGGACGCACCGCTCATTGGTGTGGTTCCCCACAGCGCGGCTGTGGAACAAGCAGCGGTTGGATTTAACTTGTCGGTTCTGCTGCCCGGCTAGGCGAATAAAATCAGCAGCCACACCACGGCGGCGTTGAGCAGCGCCACGAACACCGCCGCCGAGCCGATATCTTTGGCCCGACCCGATAATTCATGACGTTCCGACCCGATGCGGTCGACCACCGCCTCAATGCCGGAATTAAGCAGTTCGACAATCACGATGAGCAGTAGGCTGCTAACCAACAGTCCTCGTTCTATCGCGCTCTCGCCCAGCCATAGCGCCAGTGGGGCGAGGATCAGACAGAGCCACCCTTCCTGCCGAAAGGCTTGCTCGTTGCGCCAAGCCGCTCGCAAACCAGCCCAGGAATAGGCGGTGGCGTTGCGCAAACGCCGCCAACCCTGCTGTTGCTGAAACCCCATGGCGTCAGGCGTCAGGCGTCAGGCGCTGGCCGGGCCAAAGCGCGGACGGCGCGCGCTTCATGCCAGCAGTGCTGCATGCCAGGATGGCACGCGCCCTGCGCCGTCGCCAATCTCACTCGCCGTTCAGGAGTGCCTGGCTGGAGCGACCTATGAGGCTTCACTGCAATGCGGCCAGCGCGGCCGCATAGTTGGGTTCCTGGGCGATTTCCGGCACCAGTTCGGTATAAAGCACCCGGTTATTGGCGTCCAACACCACCACGGCGCGCGCCGTCAAACCAGCCAATGGGCCGCTTTCCTGCAACACGCCGTAATCCTTGGCAAAGCTGCGCGACCGCATCATGGACAGTGGAACGACGTTTTTCAGCTCTTCATTGTCGCAGAACCGTTTTTGGGCAAACGGTAGGTCGGCGGAAATCACCAGCACCACAGCGTCGGGATGGCTCTGGGCTTCAGTATCCAGCTTGCGCGTCGATAACGCACACACGGAAGTATCCAGGCTCGGCACAATCGTCAGCAGCTTCTTCTTGCGCGCGAAATCAGCCAGGGTGACATCCTTAAGGCCGACGGTAACCAAGCGAAAATCAGGCGCAGCAGCGCCGAGAGCGGGCAGTTCGCCATTGGTGGTGACGGGATTGCCTTTGAAAGTGATCGTGGCCATAAAACCCTCTTGTACAATAGATCAAGGCTGGTAAAGCGCATTCAGGATACCTTCCTTGTTATACCCTTCAATCACTGTGTTTCTCACCACCAGCACCAGAACGCCGCCCGTACTAATGAACTGGGCGTGCTGCTCCCGCGCCTCTTTGGACTTTTCAATATCCAGTTCGGTATAGGGGATGGCGTGTTCGGCCAAAAGCACCTTGGTCTTATGGCAATAGCCCGAATTAAACCAGCGCCGGATTCGCCAAGGTGCTGGAGCCTTCTTCCTCGTCGTCGGCGCGGGCGAGCGCTTCATAGGCGATGGCATCGAGCAGACCATCCACAGAGGCCGTGGTCTTGAGCCGGAAAATCCAACCCTCGCCATAGGGATCCTGATTGATGAGCTCGGGGCTATCGGCCAGCGATTCGTTGACCTCAACGATCACCCCGTCCAATGGACTATAGACATCCGAGGCGGCTTTGACCGATTCAATCACCGCGCAGCTTTCATCAGCGGCCACCGCACGGCCCACCTCCGGGATTTCGACGAATACCAGATCACCCAATAGGCGTTGCGCGTGATCGGTAATCCCCACCAGAACCGTGTCGTCGTTGCTGGCGAGCGCCCATTCGTGATTTTGGCTATACCGCAAGTGGGTGGGAATAATGCTCTTGCTCATATTCAGTTCCTCAATAGCGCTTTGGAGAAGTGGTCGAACTGCAAACCATCATCCAGCGGCAGATCCCAGCCGCCAAAACCCAACAGCCTTGCGCCCAAAGCAGCGAGGCGGGGATACCGAGGAGTGCATTTAGCCATGCGGAAAACTCCGGTGGCAATGAAGAGCTTATGGTAGCCCGAAACCGGCGCTGTCGGGTATAGCGATTTGGCGAAGAAAAATAAAGACGCTCTCAAACAAAAATCCCTGCTCCAGACGGAGCAGGGATTCGTTGCCCAGGTTCTCACCGTTCCGACCCGCCCGCCGGGTGACAGCCCAGACAGCAGGTCAAAGTGCAGCAGACTAGTGAGCTTGCACCGCCCGGCGGACTTCCTCCAGCGAGTTCGGGTCATCCAGCGTGGACAGATCGCCCGGATCGCGGCCTTCGGCCAGCGCTTGAATCGAGCGCCGCAACAGCTTGCCGGAGCGGGTCTTGGGCAGCGCGCTGACGAAGTGGACGTTATGCGGCTTGGCGACCGCGCCCAGCAACTCCTGCACCTTGTTGATGATCTCCTTCTCCAGCTTGGCGGCCCCTTCCGGGGTCTCGGCCAGGCTCGGGTCTTTCAACCGCGCGAAGCCTACCGGCACCTGACCCTTAACCTGGTCGGCCAGGCCCACCACCGCCACCTCGGCGACCGCCGGATGGGCCTGGATGGCTTCCTCAATCTCACGGGTGCCCAAACGATGGCCGGCCACGTTGATTACGTCGTCGGTGCGGCCCAAAATAAAAAAGTAACCTTCCTCGTCGCGCACCGCCCAGTCGGACGAGGTGTACAACATCGCCTTGAAGCTGGAGAAATAGCTCTGCACAAAACGCTTGTCGTCGCCCCACACCGTGCTCAGGCAGCCCGGCGGCAGCGGCGGCTCCACCACCAACACGCCTTTCTCGCCACGCGGCACTTCCTCGCCGGTGCCTTCGTTGATCACACGGATGTCGTAACCGTAGACCGGAAACCCCGGCGAGCCGAAGCGGTTGGGCTTGAGATCGACACCCGGCAGATAGGACAGCATCGGCCAGCCGGTCTCGGTCTGCCAGTAGTGATCGATGACCGGAATCTTCAGCGCATCGGTGATCCAGCGCGAGGTTGGCTCATCCAGCGGCTCGCCAGCCAGGAACAGGTAGCGCAGGCACGACACATCGTGCATGGTCATGAACTTTTGGTCCTGCGACTTCAGCACCCGCACCGCCGTCGGCGAGGAGAACATCGACCGCACCTGGTATTCGTTGACGATCTTCCACCAGATGCCGGGGTCCGGGCGGATCGGCAAGCCTTCGTAGAAAATCGTGGGGCACCCGTGGATCAACGGGGCGTAGACGATGTAGGAGTGACCCACCACCCAGCCGATGTCGGAGGTGGCGAACATGGTCTCGCCGGGGTTGATGTGGTAGAGGTGCTTCATAGTGGACGCCAGCGCTACCGCGTAGCCGCCCACGTCGCGCTGTACGCCCTTGGGGATACCGGTGGTGCCGGAGGTGTAGAGGATGTAGCTTGGCTCGTTGGATTCCAGCCAGGTGATCGGCACTTCGGCGTCCAGATGCTGGGCGCGCAGCGTGGCGTAATCCACATCCCGACCCTCGACCCAGGTCAGGTCTTTGTCCAAGCCCCGGTTGCAGATCACCACTTTTTCCGGCGGGAACTTGGCCAAATTGCACGATTCGTTCACTAAATGCTTGTAGGGCACCGCCTTGCCACCACGCATGCCCGCATCGGAGGTGACCATGACCTTGGGCTTGGCATCGTCGATGCGCACCGCCAGATTGTAGGCGGCGAAGCCGCCGAACACCACCGAGTGAATCGCGCCGATGCGGGCGCAGGCGAGCATGGCGAAGGCGGCTTCGGCGATCATCGGCATGTAGATGATGACCCGGTCGCCCTTGCCCACGCCCAGCGATTGCAGCACCGCCGCGAAGCGATTGACCTCGCGATGCAGTTCGGCGTAGGTGTAAATAACGGTCTCGTTGGTTTCCGTCGAGATGTAGATCACCGCCCGTTGGTCGGCGCGGTCCGCCAGATGCCGATCCACCGCGTTATAGCAAAGGTTGGTTTCACCGCCGACAAACCACTTGCAAAACGGTGGCTTGCTATAGTCCCGCACCTTTTGCGGCGGCTTGTGCCAATGGATCATCTTGGCCTGCTCGCCCCAGAACTCTTCCGGCTTTTCGATGGACCAGCGATGGAATTCTTCGTAATTCATGCGTAAGCACCCTCCAACGGGTAGTTTTGAGTTGCGACGTTCTGATTTTCGTCAAATCAAGTGTAGTCGTTTGCTCAGAAATTTCCCGCCCACCACCGTCCCCGTTCTAGACAGGGACGGCGCTTAGAACCCTACTTGACCTTGAGCAACTCTTCCACGCTGGCGCGTTCCTCACGCAGCTCTTGCTCGGTGGCCTTCATCTTCTCCCGGCTGAACTCATCGACCGCCAAACCCTGCACAATCTGGTAGTCACCATTCTTGCACACGCAGGGATAGGAATAGATCACGCCCTCAGCAATGCCATAGGAGCCATCGGACGGCACCGACATGCTGACCCAGTCGCCATCCGGGGTGCCCAGCGCCCAGTCGCGCATGTGGTCGATGGCCGAGGAGGCGGCGGAAGCGGCCGAGGACGCGCCGCGCGCCTTGATGATCGCCGCGCCGCGCTGCTGCACGTCGGGGATGAAGGTGTTGCGGTACCAGCCCTGGTCGACCAGCTGAGTTGCTGCCTGCCCTTTAACAGTACACTGGCTGATGTCGGGATACTGGGTAGAGGAGTGGTTGCCCCAAATCGTCATCTTTTTGATGTCGTTGACGTGCGATCCGGTCTTTTCGGCCAACTGGCTCAAGGCGCGGTTATGATCGAGCCGGGTCATGGCGTGGAACTGCCGCCGGTCCAGCTTGGGCGCGCTGCTGGCGG
>JBATSQ010000120.1:0-12243 GCA_049293375.1 Candidatus Contendibacter sp. | reverse complement strand
TCGCGCTGGCGCGCGATGAAGAGGTCGGTGAAGCGCTGCGGGTCTATCTCAACCGCTTGTCTGATTTGCTCTTCGTGTTATGCCGGATCCTGGCCCGCGACGAGGGGGGCGTTGAAGTAGTGTGGCGCAATCCTCATCGGGCTTAATCGCTAAGATTCCGCTTCGGGTCGCGTGAAGCGCCAGCACTGATGAATTTTGGGATCGCGCGCGAAGTCGGGCGGGACCGTGCGTCGGCTCCAGTCTTCCACCACCAGGCCCGCCAGCGCTGTGTTATCCAGCCGGAAGGTGCGTTGGTTGGTGGAAAACAGCAGCGCGCCTCCAGGCCCTAGCAGCCGCATGGCCTGCTGGATGAAGGCGACGTGATCGCGCTGCACCTCGAAAGATTCTGCTAGCCCTTTAGAGTTGGAAAAGGTGGGCGGGTCGAGAAAAATCAGATCGTAGTGGCCACTCGCCTCCAGCAGCCAACGCCGACAATCGGCCCGAATCAAAACATGGCGTGAGCTGGAAAAACCGTTCAGCTCCAGGTTGCGCTGGGCCCATTCCAGATAGGTCGCCGATAAATCCACGGTGGTGGTGTGTATCGCGCCGCCGAGAGCGGCCTGCACGGTCGCCGCGCCAGTGTAGCCAAAGAGGTTGAGAAAGCTCCGGCCGCGCGCCCATTCGCCCAGCAGGCGGCGCGTGATGCGGTGGTCGAGAAACAAACCCGTATCGAGATAATCGCTAAAGTTGACCCACAGGCGCGCAGGGCCTTCCTGCACCGGATAAAAGCGTCCTTGTGCGGCTTGTTTCTGGTACTGGCTGATTCCTTTCTGCCGTTGTCGCACCTTAAGAAAAATCTGCTCAGGTGGAATACCCAGCACCGTGGGCAGCGTGGCGAGCACCTGTTGCAGTCGTGCGCGCGCCTTATGGGCGTCTACGCTGGGCGGCGGTGCGTATTCCTGCACATGCAGCCATTGCTCATAACGATCAATGGCCACCGCATAGTCCGGTAAATCGGCATCGTACAGACGATAGCAGCTGATCCCTTCCCGCTCAGCCCAGCGGCTCCAATGGCGCGCGTTCTTGCGCAGCCGATTGGCAAAGTCATCCCCTCCGACTGTGCTGCTGGTTGGCGTGGATCTAGGGACATGGAGACGGTGGCGAGCCGCATCCCGCTTTAAAAAGAATTCTGGGGCGATCTGGAATTGCAGCAGCCGACATTCCAGCGGGCCATTGTGAAAGACGTTGGTTTTGATGGCGCGGATTCCCATCTGTTGGCCAAGTTCTGTGCTACCCGCCAGCACCGCCGCGCGCCAGCCGGTGAAATGCTGCTTTAGGCGCTCGCCCAATTGCGCATACAGAACGGCGGATTCGGTCGCATCGCCCAAGCGTTCGCCGTAAGGGGGGTTGGTAATGAGCAAACCGGGCTCGACGGTGGGCGGCGTCACCTCGGCCCAGTCCCGGCGCGCAATTTGGAGCTGTTGGGTAACGCCAGCGCGCTCAGCGTTACGGGTCGTCGCTTGCACCGCCTGGGGGTCGTGGTCGCTGGCCCACAGCGTAGGGACGCGCGTCCGGCCCGCTTCCCGGCGCTCCCGTGCTTCCGCCAGCAATCGGTTCCACAGCGTCGGCACATGTCCTAGCCAGCCGCTAAAGCCCCAGTACGAACGCAGCAGGCCTGGAGCCTGATCGCCCGCTATCCAGGCTGCTTCAATGGCCAGCGTGCCGGAGCCGCAGAAAGGATCCAGCAGGGGAGCGCCCGCAGCGGCCAGCGGCGGCCAGTCGGCTTTCAGCAGCAGAGCGGCGGCCAGCGTTTCCTTAAGCGGTGCGATAACGGTTGCTACGCGGTAACCGCGCCGATGTAGGCTGTCACCGGACAGGTCAAGGCTTAAGGTGGCTTGGCCATCGCGCCAGCAGACGTGGAGGCGCATTGCAGGCTGATGTACCGAAACACTGGGTCTCTGGCCACAGCGGGCGCGAAAGCGATCTACGATGGCGTCCTTGACGCGCTGCGCGCCGTAGTGGCTGTGGTGGATACCGGGGCCGCCGCCGCTGAATTCGACGCTTAAGGTGCCATCCGCCGCGAGATGCTCTTCCCAGGGGAACGCCTGCACGCCTGCGGCAAGGGCTTGGGCGTCGGTGGCGGCAAAGGTTTCCAGCTCTAGCAGCACCCGGCTGGCGGTGCGCGACCACAGGCAGGCGCGATAAGCCAGCTCCAGGGTGCTATGAAAGGCCGCGCCGTTGCGTGTCTGTTTAGATTCGCTAATGCCTAGACCAGCTAGCTCCGCCATCAGCACCGGTTCCACCCCGGCGGCGGCAGTCGCTATGAAATGGAGTTGGCTCATTGACTACTCCTCCACCGCGACTTGCACCAGCAGGGGTTGTAACAGGCGTTGCGCGTCGGCAGGCGCAAGGCCCACTAAAAATCCGCGCTTGCCGCCGTTGAGATAGATGCGCGGTACTTGCAGAATGCTGGCTTCCATGCAAGTCGGCATGGGCCTGCGTACTCCGAAGGGTGAAGTGCCGCCGACCAGGTAGCCGCTATGGCGTTGGGCGACGACGGGATCGCAGGGCGAGATGGTCTTGACTGCGCGCACTCGCGCCAGCTCTTTGGTGGAGACCTTGCGGTCGCCGTGCATCAGGACGATCAACGGTTGATGGCGCTCGTCTTCCATAATGAGCGTTTTAATCACGCTATGTTCGTCCACCGCTAGACAGCGCGCGCTGTGGGCGGTGCCGCCATGCGCTTCGTAGGGGTAGAGATGGCCGGTAAAGAGAATGTTGCGGTCTCGCAACAAGCGGATCGCTGGTGTCACGGGAAATTTTTCTTTACTCATAAAGACCTTGCACAATAGTCGTGGTTAATTTGTCTATTTGATAATTTTTGTTTTATAGATAAATTTCTTGTATTTTTTTGATAAAAAAGTTGTTGCACTAAAGCGAGTGTAGTCAGATAAGTATTTTGTGCAGCACCATTTTTTTCTAAATGAATTCTATTTTATTCTTAATTCATCAGCGTTGGCGTTGCGTTACATAAAAAATACGATTGCTTTTTGAAAAAGGAATAGAAGGTCTTTTGTTGTTTAATGGAGAAGACTATTGGTATAACTGATTCTTGATTTAAGAAACCGGGTTTGGTTAGAGTGCCAACAATGCCTAATTACCGGGAGGTTATCCAGCAATGCAGGCCCATCAAACAATGCGATCTGGTTGCACTATTTCTGATAATAATGAAGATAAACAAATAGATCCAAATCGTCGCCGTTTTCTGCTATGGACTATGGGAGGGGCTGGAGCACTGGCTCTGGCACCGGATTTGCTAAAGGCCGCTGTGCTCGGTGAGCGCTATCTACAATTTTATAATGTCAACACAGGTGAAAACTTTCGCCAAACTTACTGGACCCCGCGTGATGGCTATATCCGCGAGGCGATCAGCCAGGCCAGTTCGGCCTTACGGGACCATCATAACAACCAGGTGAAGGTGTTTGATCCGAATGTGCTGGATCAGCTGTATGCGGTGCAGTTACAACTGGGGCTGAATCAACCGATCAACGTCATCAGCGCTTATCGCTCACCAACCACGAACGAGCGTCTATGCGAAGGCAGTCGGCGCGTGGCGCGCAACAGCTATCATATGCAGGCGATGGCGCTCGATGTGCGCACGCCGGGTGGACGGCTCTCCGATCTCTACCGCGCCGCCCGCTCGCTGGGCGCGGGCGGGGTCGGCTACTATCCGCGCTCCAATTTCATCCATATCGACAGCGGGCCGGTGCGCTACTGGAGTTGATGGAGCGGTAAGCGCAATAACGCAACCGGGGCGGCCTTGGTCGCCCCGGTCGTTTTCCATCAGTCAATGGTTCAAAACAGCAGTCGGGGCAGGAACAGGCTGATGCCGGGGATGTAAGTGATGATAATGAGGAAACTCAACATAATCATCAACCAAGGCATCGCGGCTTTCACCACATCCCACAACGGCATTCCGGTGACGCCGGAAGTCACGAACAGATTCAAGCCCACCGGCGGCGTAATCATGCCAATTTCCATATTCACCACCATGATAATGCCCAGATGGATTGGGTCGATGCCGAGCTGGGTGGCGATAGGAAAGAAAATCGGGGCTAGGATCAGCAAAATCGACGACGGCTCCATGAAGTTGCCCGCGATTAGCAGGATGATGTTGACCACGATCAGGAATTGCCAGGAGGAAAGTCCCCAGCCAACTATGGTCTCGGCCATCGTCTGCGGGATGCGCTCGGTGGTCAGCACATGGGCGAACAGCATGGCGTTGGCGATGATGAACAGCAGCATCACCGTCACCTTGGCGGCTTCGCCGAAGACGTGCGGCACGTCTTTCCAGGTCATGTCCTTGTGGATGACCATGGCGACGAAAAAGGCGTAAACCGCCGCCACCGCCGCCGCTTCCGTCGCGGTGAAAATGCCGCCGTAAATGCCACCCATCACCACGATAATGAGACCCAAACCCCAAATCGCGTCCTTGGTCGCCACCATCAGTTCGCCGAAAGAGGCGCGCGGCTGGGTCGGAATCTTGAATTTGCGGGCGCTGATATAGATGGCCGTCATCAGCATCAGGCCAAGCAGCAGCCCAGGAATCACGCCCGCCATGAATAATTGGCCGACCGAAGTTTCGGTGGCGGCCCCGTACACCACCATCACGATGGACGGCGGAATTAAGATCCCCAAGGTTCCCGCGTTGCAGATGATGCCGGCGGCGTAGGGCTGCGGATAGCCCGATTTGACCATCGCGCCGATCACGATCGAGCCGATGGCGGCCACCGTCGCCGGTGAAGAGCCGGACACCGCCGCAAACAACATACACGCTAATACGGACGCAATGGCCAGCCCACCGTGCAGGTGGCCGACCGCCGCGATAGCGAAGCGAATCAAGCGCCGGGCCACGCCGCCGGTGGTCAGAAACGCCGAGGCCAGAATGAAGAACGGAATCGCCAGCAGTGTGTAATGCTCCATGGTGTCGAACAGCTTGAGCGACATGGAGGCCAGCGAGTCGTTGGTGAAGAACAGGATGGTCAGAATACTGGCCAAACCCAGCGAGAAGGCGATGGGAACCCCGATAATCAGCAGCGCAAACAGGATGATGAATAGAAATGCAGTGGTCATGGCGCCTTCTCCGGACGGGGCTGGTCAGCGGCGGGATGCAGCATCTCGGAGGTTTCAACAGCCTCAATCGCTTCGCGCGCCTCGTCTGCCAGGCGTAAACCTTCCTGCCGACCGAGCAGCGTATTCCAGGCCACTTGTAGCAAGCGTACTAAAGCCAGAATCAGACCAAGCGGCAGCATGATGAAAGGGATCCAGCGCGGGATTGGTAAGTCCTGAGCTTCAATACCGATTGAATAGAGCTTGTAGACATACTCCGTGGCACCGACCAGGAGGATGATGCAGTAAGCGCAGCAGCATAGTACGGCGATTAAGCCGACGCTGCGCCGCAGATGCCGTGGAAACTGGCGTACCACCACATCAATGCCAATGTGCGCCCCCACTTTGATGCCATAGGAAATACCGAACAGAACCAGCCAGGCGAACAGATAGGTCGTTAATTCCAGCGCCCAGCCAAATCCGGCGCTGAAAATATAGCGGGCAATGACCTGACTGAAGGTGATAATGGTCATCAACGCCAACAGGAGCGCGATAAACCCTTCCTCCAGATGATGAACGGCGCGTGTCAACATGAGGCGTTCTCCAGCGCAAGCACGAATGAACCTCCCCGCCTTGACGGGCGGGGAGGGCTAGAGCGTGGGGTCAGGGCTTGTTGGCCGCGCGGGCGGCGTCGACGACATCCTTGCCGATCTTGTCGGTGAACTTCGCGTAAACCGGTTCCATGGCTTTTTGCCAGGCCGCGCGCTGCTCGGCGCTGAAGGGCAGGATTTGGGTCTTGCCGGAATCCTTGATCTTCTGACGGTCGCCGTCGTTTAAAGCGCTGGAGGACTTGTTGACCTCGACGGTCACCTCGGCCAGAGTTTTTTCCAGGGTTGCTCGCACGTCTGCCGGCAGGTCGTTCCAGAACTTGGCATTGGCCACCACCATATAGCCAAGATAACCGTGGTTAGATTCGGTGAAGAAGGGTTGGACTTCAAAGAATTTCTGCGAATAGGCGTTGGACCACGGATTTTCCGCGCCATCGACCACGCCGGTTTCCAGCGCTTGATAGACTTCGGCAAAGGCCAGTTTCTGCGGCACGCCGCCCACCGCTTTGAACTGCGCTTCGAGGATGTCGGACGCCTGGATACGGAACTTCAAACCCTTGGCGTCTTCCGGCATCTTCAGCGCCTTCTTGGCGGAAAGCTGTTTCATGCCATTGTCCCAGTAGGCCAAACCCACCATGCCTTTCTTCATCAGGGAGTTGAGGATGTTTTTGCCAGTGGCGCTGTTATGGAAGCGGTGAACCGCCGTGATGTCATCAAACAAAAAAGGCAGATCGAACACCTGAATCTGATCGGTGTAGCGGTCGAATTTCGACAGCGACGGGGCGATCAGTTGCACGTCGTTGAGCAGCAGCGCCTCCATTTCCTTGCCATCGCCGAACAATTGGGAATTGGGAAACACTTCGACCTTGACCTTGCCCGCCAGCCGCTCCTCGGCCAGTTTCTTAAACATCAATGCGCCCTGACCTTTGGGGGTACTGTCGGCGACCACATGGGAGAATTTGATGACAATCTCGGCCTGCGCGATGCCAGCCAGGAGGGACAAGGTGGCTCCAGCAAGAACGGCGCAGAGAGTTTTTTTGCTGCACATAGGACGATTGCTCCTCAATAGATTTTTTTATGGGCGCTAAGGCCCTGGCTCGCTTAGGCTGGCGACGAACGCGCCGAGCCTTGCGTTTAAGCATAGATGAAGCTGTCGCAAATGCGCGTAAAACGCACCATAGGCGTTTGCCGATGGTGTCTTAAAAATAGGCGGTCAGTTGCGGATGCCGGTGCCTCGGTTCAGCAGCCATAGGCTGTAGCCAAACAGCAGGGCGATGAGCAGCAGGAGAATGGCGAAGGCCAGCGCGAGGTCGATGTCCGATACGCCCAAAATGCCGTAACGGAAAGCGTTGACCATATACAGAACGGGATTGAAACGCGAGGCGTCTTGCCAGAACGGCGGTAACATCTGGATGGAGTAGAAGATGCCGCCGAAATAAGTAAGCGGCGTCAGCACGAAGGTCGGCACCCAGGAGATATCGTCAAAGCTTTTGGCGAAGATGCCATTGATCAAACCACCCAGCGCCAATAGCACTGAGGTGAGTGCGATGACCGCCAGGGTCATCCCAGGGTGTTGCCAATGCAGATCGGCGAAGAATAAGGAAACCAGCGTAACGACGATTCCCACCGCCAGCCCGCGCGCCACACCGCCGCCGACGAATCCCAGGACGATAATGGTGTTGGGCAGCGGCGAAACCAGCATCTCCTCGATATGCCGCTGAAACTTGGCGCTGAAGAAGGAGGACACCACATTGGAGTAGGCGTTGGTGATCACCGCCATCATGATCAAACCCGGCGCAATGTATTGGCTGTAGCTTAAACCGTCCACCTCACCCAGACGCGCGCCGATCAGCTTGCCGAAGATAATAAAGTACAGCGCAGTAGTGATAGCCGGTGGCAAGAGCGTCTGAATCCAGATGCGCGCGAAGCGTAGCGTTTCCTTGACCAGAATGGTGTAAAGCGCGATAGCATGGCTGCGGAGTCGCCCCAACCAGGACGGGTCCAGAATCACGGTGGCTTTCCCTCGTGGAAAAATCGGAAGAACTACTATACTGCAAGAACGCCTTTTCAGCAGAGTGTAACCGCCGCAGAACATTCATGAATAAATAAAGAAAACAAAGCAGTAAGGTACATCCGCCGCGAAACAATCCAGGAACCAACATGCCAGACGAAACGATCGAAGCCACCGCTCCAGCGCCCAACGCTGCCGAGCTTCCCGAAAACCAAGCGGGCCGCGAGCCGGACGCGGAACCGAAACTGCCGATGAGCGGCATTCGGGTATTGGATCTCGGCACCTTTCTGGCCGGCCCGCACGCCGCCTCGGTGCTGGGCGAATTCGGCGCGGAAGTGCTGAAAATCGAACATCCCATCGCCGGTGACCCGATGCGTCGCTTCGGCACGCCGACCAAGCGCCACGACGCCACCCTGGCCTGGCTGAGCGAGGCGCGCAATCGCAAGTCGGTCACCATCGATTTGCGTCAAGCCGAAGGCGTTCAGCTCTTTTTGAAGTTGATCGCCAAATCGGATGTGTTAATCGAGAATTTCCGGCCTGGAACCATGGAGGAATGGGGCTTAAGCTGGGACGTGTTGAGCGAGGCCAACCCCCGCTTGGTGTTTTTGCGAGTGTCGGGCTACGGCCAGACCGGCCCCTACCGGCGGCGGTCGGGTTTCGCCCATATCGCCCATGCCTTCGGCGGCCTGTCCTATTTGGCCGGATTTCCCGGCGAGACGCCGGTGGTGCCCGGCACGGTGCCGCTGGGCGATTATTTTTCCAGCCTGTACGGCGCCATCGGCATCATGATGGCGCTGCGCCACCGCGAAAAGACCGGGCGTGGCCAGGTCATCGACATCGCGATTTATGAGTCGGTGTTCCGGCAACTGGACGAAATCGCCGCCTCCTACGGCCTGTTCGGCAAGGTGCGGGAGCGCGAAGGTTCGGGTAGTTTCGTGGCGGTGCCGCACGGCCATTTCCGCACCCAAGACGACAAGTGGGTCGCCATCGCCTGCACCACCGACAAGATGTTCGAGCGGCTGGCCGAGGCGATGGAGCGGCCGGAGCTGGCCTCTAGCGCGCTCTACGGCCAGCAACGCAAGCGCTTGGCCGCCCGCAATGAGGTCAATCAGATCGTGACCGAATGGGTGGGTTCGCTGCCGCGCGATGAGGTGCTGGAGCGTTGCCTCCGGTGTGAAGTACCGGTCGGCAAGCTCAACAGCATCGCCGATATTTTCGAGGACGAGCATTTTCAGGCGCGCGGCAACCTGGTCACGCTCGAAGAGCCGGGCTTGGGCGAAGTGGTGATTCCCGGCGTAGTGCCCACGCTGTCGGCCACGCCCGGCCGGGTCACCAACCTGGGGCCGGTGCTGGGCGATGGCACCTACGAGATCATGCGGGAATTGCTCAATATTTCGCCCGATGAGATCAAGCGTTTGCGCCAGCGCAAGATCATCTAAGCCGTTGGTTCAATATCAAGATTTCCAGGAGCGTTCGTTATGACCACGCCTAAGAGCGAAGAAAATTTGCCGCTGTCCGGCATCCGGGTCATTGATGTGGCCACGGTGATCGCGGCCCCCTACTGCGCCGGTATACTCGGCGAGTTCGGCGCCGACGTGCTCAAGGTCGAACATCCGATGGGCGGCGACATTTGCCGCAAGTACGGCACGCCGACCCAGCGCGGGGACACCCTGGCGTGGTTGAGCGAGGCCCGCAACAAGAAATCGGTCACCATCGACCTGCACCGCCGCGAAGGCGTCGAAGTGTTCAAGAAGCTGATCGAAAAGGCCGACGTGCTGTGCGAGAACTTCCGGCCCGGCACGCTGGAAAAATGGGGCCTGCCGTGGGAGACGTTGCACGAGATCAATCCGGGCTTGATCATGCTGCGGGTGACCGGCTACGGCCAGACCGGCCCCTACAAGGACCGGCCCGGCTTCGCCCGCATCGCCCACGCCGTCGGCGGCATCGCCTATCTGTCCGGGATGCCCAAGGGCACGCCGGTCACGCCGGGCTCGACCACCTTGGGCGATTATCTGACCGGTATCTACGGCTGTCTCGGCGTGCTGATGGCCTTGCGCTACCGGGAACAGACCGGCATCGGCCAATACATCGACGCGGCGCTGTACGAATCGGTGTTCCGTTGCACCGATGAACTGGCGCCGGCTTACGCCATGTTCGGGCAGGTGCGCGAGCGCCACGGGCCAACCCACAACGATTTCGCCTGTCCCTACGGCCATTTCCCGACCAAGGAGGAGGGCAAGTGGGTCGCCATCGCCTGCGCCACCGACAAGCTGTTCGCGCGGCTGGCCGAAGCGATGGGGCGGCCGGAACTGGCCTCGTCCAGCCTGTATGGCGACCAGAAAACCCGCCTGGAGAACCGCCACGACGTGAATGAAATCGTGCGCGACTGGTGCGGGTCGCTGACCCGCGACGAGGTGTTGAAGCGCTGTTACGCCACCGGCGCGCCAGCGGGGCCGTTGAACAACATCGCCGACATTTTCGGCGACCGCCAGTTTCATGCCCGACGCAACCTGATGTCGGTCGACGTCGAAGATCTGGGCGAGACCGTGATCGTCCCGAACGTGATCCCCCGCTTGTCGGAAACGCCGGGACGAATCCGCCATCTCGGCCCCAAGCTCGGCGAACACACCGATTCGGTGCTAACCGATTTGTTGGGCATGAACGCGGACGAAATCGGCGAGCTGCGCAAGAAGCGGGTCATTTAAACTATTATCCGCGCCCGTCGCCGCCCTTCGAACGGCGATGGGCGACCGTTTTTTGGGAGAGCCATCCGATGAGCGAAAGACTGGAACGCTCGGTGCTGCTCGCGCCGGGCTCCAATTGGGGCATGATTCAAAAAACCGCCGCCGCCAAAGCCGATGCCGTATGCATCGATCTGGAGGACGCGGTCGCGCCGGAGGAAAAGGAGACCAGCCGGGGCAACGTGATCCGGGCTTACCGCAAGCTGGATTTCGGCGGCAAGCTCAGGATGTTTCGCATGAACGGGCTGGACACCCACTTTGCTTACCGCGATCTGGTCGAGATCGTCGAAGCCGCCGGCGATAAAATCGACTTGATCGTGGTGCCGAAGGTTGGCCGTCCCGAAGACGTGCATTTCGTCGATACCTTGCTCGGTCAAATCGAGAGCTACAAGGGTTACTCCAATCGGATCGGCGTCGAGGCGCTGATCGAGACCGCGCAGGGTTGCGTCAACATCCGGGAGATCGCCGCCAGCTCCGATCGGCTGCAAGGCTTCGTCTACGGTCCCGGCGACTACGCCGCCTCGGTGCGGATGCCGCTGGAGTCCATCGGCGAGCTGGACGAAAACGACAAGCTGTATCCGGGCCATCGTTGGCATCATGTGATGCACTCCATCGTCAGCGCCGCCCGCGCCTACGACAAGCGGGCGGTCGACGGGCCGTTCGCCGGCATTAAAAACCCCGAAGGCTTGCAGCAAGCTTGCAAGATTGCGCGGGCCATGGGTTTCGACGGCAAATGGTGCATCCATCCTAGCCAGATCGACACCGTTAACCATGTTTTTGTGCCGTCCGAAAAGGAAATCGCCTGGGCGCGGCTGGTGCTGGACGCCTACGAAGCGGCGTTGCGGGACGGTCGGGGTGCGATCAGCGTCAAGGGGAAGATGATCGACGTGGCGTCGCTCCGCATGTGCCGCGCCATCATTGAGCGCGCCCAACAGGCCGGGTTGATGGGCTGAATGCTCCTGGCCCATCAAAGCTGCACCCGCTGGGCTTCTTGAGTTTTTAATCCGCCGACAAGGAGTAAGGTGATGGGCACTCGCAGTGACGATCCAAATTGGAATCCCCGCGTTAGAAACCAGGGCAACCCGAACCCGCGCGGTCTGGAACGCGACGCAGGCGTTCTGCCCACGCAAGCCAGCACCGTACCTTCGCCGCGTTTTTTTGGCGCTCGGTACGTCCTGGGCGCGCCGCTCCGTCCGGCCTCGATCAAATTTGATAATGGCTTTCTCGATAAATTCGCAAGACGCGCCCCCACCGCCTCGGACTATCTGGCCCTCGCCAAATGGCGTGCCAAGTTGGAAATAGCGGAAGTGGCCAGGCCCGACCTGGCCGATGGGTGTAGCGCCTACCGGCATTTCCTAGACGGCGGGGGTCGGACGCGCACCTTTTCCTACGAAAAATATGTGCTGAACGACGACTCCGGCCGCATCACCCTGGCTAACGCCATGCTGGATATTCAAGACGGGGCCGAAGAGGTATGGGATAGCCACAAGTCGTTACGCACTTTCAGTATTACCGGCGGGCCGATTTCTTGCGGCGGTGATAGCCTGTTTCCCTATCCGGCCACCGAAAATTGGCAGAAAGCCATTGGCGGCCATATCATCTGGCTGAGCGGCATGGTCACGGTCTCGGAGAAAGACGGCAAAACCTGGTTTGAGCTGGATATGACCTTGCACGCCGAAGACCGTTACAATTTCAATCCTGGGCAACACGATATCGCCACGGGCGTTCCGGACAGCGACAATGGCATCTTTGAAATTACCGGTTTGGGCCAGCAATTCGATCAAACAGCGGAATT
>JBATSQ010000119.1:0-16565 GCA_049293375.1 Candidatus Contendibacter sp. | reverse complement strand
GAACAGGCCGAGCGGCAACATTTGGCGGTGTTTGAAGCGGAACATCTTAAAGCTGAACGATTGGCTGAAGAGTTGCGTATTGAGCGGCAACGCTTGGAAAAGCTGAAGGCGGAACAGGTTCAGGCTGAACAGCGTCGGATGGAACAGGAGAAGGCGCGTCAAGCGCTCGTGGAGCGGACCCAGATTGAACAGCAGCGACTGGCGCAGTTTCAAAATGAGCAAGCGCAAGCTAAGCGGCTGGCTGAAGAGTTACGTGCTGAGCGGCAACGCTTGGAAAAGCTGAAGGCGGAGCAGCCACAAGCTGAGCAGCAGCGAGCGGAACAGGGGAAGTTGCAACAAGCCCAGGCTGAACAGCGGCGAGCCGAACAAGAAAAGACACGCCAGGCTAAAGCGGAACAGCGTCGTTCGGAGGAGCAATTGAAGAGTGAGCAGGCGCGACTGGCACAGGCAAGGAGCGAACAGGCAAAACTCACGCAAATGCAGGTTGAGCGCGCGCGGCTGGAACAAGAGACGCTGCGGCAGGCGCGAGCCGAGCAACGCCGCTTGGAGGAGCAAACGAAACTTGAGCAGACGCGGCAAACCGTTGCGACGGATCGCGCTGCGGTGGTTGCAGTGGCCATGGCGGTTGCCGCACCTGAGGAGACAACTCTCAAAGCAGGTGAGGTGAAGAAATTGATGAACCGCTACACCTCGGTTTATCAGCAGGGCAATCTGACTGGGATTATGGCGTTGTTCACGGCTAACGCCCGGGGTCGTGTGCAAGGAGATTACGCAGACTTGCTCTCCACCCATCATGTGCTTGGATTGCGCTTGCGGGATATGCAATGGGTGTATCGCGACTCTTCCGCTGAAGGCGCCGGGCGCTACGAGCTACGACTGCGTCAGCGTGATAGCGGCGATCAACGCCGTATCGAGGGCAGAATTTATTTCACTGTGCAAAAACGCGGTGAGCGAACGCTGATTAGCGCCATTGATTACGAATGGCCAAAAAACTAACTCCATCCAATAGCCGGTAGCGCGTCATGAACGGTGTGCGAATCGTAGCGGCAACGGCTTTTCGACATTGGGTGGTGCTGAGTATTGCCGGAATACTCAGCTGGCGCATTCTGGTTAACGGGTTTGCCGATGATTACGTAAGCCGGGAGACCCTGGAGGCTATGAATGGCGCTCTACGCTGGCGAAGCGATCATCCAGTGGCGTTGTACCGGAAAGGCGCAGCATTGGCGGACGCTGGTCAAGCCTCTTCCGAGGCCGAGCATCTATTGCGCTTGGCGGCCTGGGCTAATCCCACTGATGCGTTGATCTATCTAGCTTTGGCTGCGCGATGGGCGAAGACGGAGCGCCAGCCGATGGCGGTCAAATTAGTGGAAATCGCCGATGCACTGGGACCCATGCGTAGTCCAGCACTGATCCGCTCAGCGGAATTTTGGGTGGGGCAAGGGCGCGTAGAGCGAGTGCTGGCGCGCTGGGGTGTGTTGTTACGAACGCGACCGGAAACAGCCGAGCAACTATTTCCAGCACTCTTGCGGATCGCCGAAGATGCGGTCACAAGACCCTTGTTGCTTCCCTTAATGGCCGATTCCCCGGAATGGTGGCCGCAGTTTTTTGCCCATGCCGCTGACAAGGCGGTACGGTCGGAAACTGTGATGTTTCTTTACCAAAACCGCAATCGTCATGGGGAGTTGCCAGAACCTGATGAGCAGCGCGCCTACTTGGAGCGATTAGGGAAGGAGGGCCGCTGGCTGGATGCCTATTTAGCTTGGCTCAACGGTCTGGAGCAGCGTCAGACCCAGGCACTCGGCACGATCTACAACGGCAGCTTTGAAGCGCCGATCAGCAATATTGGCTTTGACTGGCGGTTCTCAGCGCTGCGCGGTGCCACTATCGAAGCCATTGAAACCTACGGCGCGCACGGTAATAAAGCGCTGCATGTGAGCTTTAACGGCGAGCGCGTGCGTTTTCAGCATGTTGCGCAATATTTGTTGCTGGATGCTGGTCGCTACCGGTTGCAGGGACAGGCGCGGCCAGACCAGCTCAAGGCTGAACGCGGTTTGCGCTGGCGGCTACGTTGCGTTGGTGCAAGCGGCATGTTAGCGGAAAGCGAGCCTTTTGTGGGAGCAGAAGAATGGCGGAGTTTTACGGTGGATTTCACCATACCCGTTCAAGATTGTCCGGCGCAATTGCTGCGTTTAGAGTTGGACGGCCGAGCCGCTTTGGATTTTGAGGCGCGTGGCGATATCTGGTTTGATAACCTAGCTATTACACGCTTGGAGTGAAGAGTTTAGGGGCTTATGTTGCTAATTCGATACGCTATTGGTGTGTTGGTCTCTTGCGATCGGCGTTTTTTCATGCTATATGTTGTTGAAAGATTAGTTTGGAAAGCACTGTACTGGATCAGATGGACTTCAGTATATTTCGGATTTCATGAGGAGGAAGGCCGCATGAATAAGTATGTAAGGTCAGGACTGGTGGCGCTGTTTAGCGGGGCTACGCTGGTCGCTTGGGCTGCCGATCCAGCAGCGACATTGCGGCATTCCCAGGGCAAGGTGTTTGTGGGGCAAGGCAGCGCCATGATGCTGGCTCGTGAGGAGATGCCACTCTATCCTGGAAGCCGGGTGGTGGTGGCTGGGGGGCAGGCGGAAATTGTATTTGCCGATGGCTGCATAGTGGCCATGCCGGAAAATAGCCTGCTGACCGTTAAAGGATCAAATCAATGTCGGTTAGGTCAGGCACAGGTTCGGGCCACAGGTGGTTTTCAGAACAAGCGGATTGGCCAGGGCGGCTCGTTATCCTCTGCCGACGGCGCGGTAGCGAATTTGCTGCGGCCTATTAACGATGTCTCGGTAGTGCGGGAAGGTAGCGAGCGGCAGGGGAGGCCGAATATGAGTCTCCTCAAAACTGACGAGATTGTGACTGGTGACGATAGCAAGGCCACGGTAAATTTTCTGGGCTGTGTGCTGACTCTGGGTTCAGGCGATCAAGGGTCGGTTGGCGAGCTGCGCGACAATCGCTGCACGAATGGAGTGGCTCAGACCAGTGGCGGCGAGTCAGGTAAACAGATAGCGATTATTAAAAAAGTGCAAGGTAATGTACTGGTCAACGGCGCGCCAGGCCGGAATAATATGGGTCTCAACGCCTCTAGCCAACTGGCTATCGGTCCTGGGGCCTCGGCGGTTGTAGAATACGAGGGATGCGAAGTTGACGTTCCTGAGAATGAAAAGGACAAGGTTGAAAACCTGGTGACTAAGTGTATAGGGGGTTATTGGGCGTTTGCTGGTGGCGGGGCGGCGGCTTTGGCCGGCGGTGCTGCTGTGGTAGGCGGTATCGGCGTGGCTGGGTTGATTCCGGTAGGCGCTGCTTTGGGGGCCACCCTGGTAGGTGCGGTGGTTGTCGATAATGGTAATGAAGATCAACCCGCAAGTCCCTCTCGTTAAAGACTGCATTTCGTACTCTTGATGCCGTAGTGTCGAGTATTACAGCAAACCGCGCCGCAGACCACGGCGCGGTTCTTTTTTATGGCCTTGCCACGTTGCTGGTGTTCGCGCCGCTGTTCCGGGCCGGCTATCAGCCGTTAGCGCTTTTGGTGATGGAGCTAATGGCGGTAGCGTTGCTGGTCTGGTGCTTTTGGCCAGCGCTAGGAAGATTATCCCTGTCATTTCCCAGCCGACTATTTTTGGCGATGCTATGTCTGCTACCACTGGTGCAACTGCTGCCGGTGCCTTGGTCAGTCTGGAGTCAATTACCCGGACGCGGTTTTTACGCCGAGGCGCTGCAACAACTAGGCGTCCCTGGTTCCGATTTTGGCTGGCGCGCAATTTCGCTTATCCCCACCGCAACTGAGTCTTCCTGGCTGGCGTTGCTGCCGCCAGTGGCTGTTTTTCTGGTGGCGCTCCAGCTATCGAGCCAGCAAATTTTCAAATTAGGCTTGCTCTTTCTTGGCATCGCGACCCTAGAGGCGTTGTTGGGACTGATCCAATACGGCGACGGTCCCAACAGCGTGTTTCGGTTGGGCAATACCCTGATGGGCGGCAATGCCTCGGGCACCTATGTCAATCGCAATCATTTGGCGGGTTTGTTGGAGATGGCGTTACCGCTGGGTTTGGCGTTGCTTGCCGCGACAGTTGGGCGCACTCGACCCGCCCATGCGAATGGTGGCCGAGGACGGCGCGGTCGCACGTTTCGGCAATGGCTGGCCCGTTTCAGCGTGGCGCGCCTCAATCAGGCCATGTTATACGGCGTGGTGGTGTTGGCGATTCTACTGGGACTGATTTTCACCCGTTCCCGTACTGGCGTTAGCCTGGCAATGCTGGGTATCGTGCTCTGCACGCTGGTATTTGCAAATCGATTAGGGGGACGTAATGTTTACGGATTGATTGGCACCGTTGCTGCGGGGGGCCTTGGCCTGGCCAGTTTGATTGGCTTGATGCCCGTCTGGAGCCGTTTCACGCTTGCAGATCCTATTGAAGACGGACGCTGGAAGATTTTCGATGCCACTCTCCAGGCTATCGGGGAATTCTTCCCGCTGGGCAGCGGTGCAGGGACTTTTGAAGAGGTTATGCGCCGCTTCCATCCGACCGATGTTCCCGGCGTAACCATCAATCATGCCCACAATGACTATCTGGAATGGGTATTGGAGACTGGCTTGGTAGCGGGAATATTAGTAGCCATCTGGCTGCTTTGGTATTTCCGTCAGTGGGGGCGAGTATGGAAATTGGGTGAGTGGCCACCGTTTCGGTTTGTGCAGGCCGGGGCGGGGATTGCTTTGTTTCTGATGATGTTGCATGCCTTGGTGGACTTTAATTTGCACATTCCCGCTAACGCGGTGTTTACTGCGTTTCTAGCAGCGGTGTTTTTGCACCCAGCTGCGGAAGAGGGGCGGCATTCGCAACATCGCAAGCGGGGGGCCGCTCACTCTGGCGGAGATCCTAAATCGCTTGGGCCGCCGCCTGCTTACTCTATCCCGGCGCAGAATCAGCTGCATCCGTTTGCCAGTCGGGAAGCAAATGAGCCAAACTCGGTTAGCGCGGTTGCGCCGCCCGCAGCACCCGACGTAGATAAGGCAGATCCGTAACCGGCAAGCGGCCGCTAAGGCGCAAGCCAGCCCTGAAAGATTCCAGCGTACACACCTGGCAGCGCAAACCGCTGTCCATGACCCAGTGTCCATCTACCAGCAGGGCGACATGGGCAACCCGCAACGGCGGGCCTTCAACCAGGACATATTCCAGGCGCGCTGGGTCGTAACCATGGCGGCGGATCAGCCAGTCGGCTTTGGCGATGGCGTAGGCCTTGCAGTCCCAGACTGCCAGGTGCTCAAGATCGGCCACCTCTGGCCAGTCGGCCAAACAAAGGTCTTGGGTGCAAGGCCGACCCCTGTGGTTGATAGTGTTATTAGCCTGGGTGAGGAAGATCGGCGGCTGGGTCGTAGGCAGTGGTGTAACGTCAGCATGGAAACTGCAAGCGCTTATCATCGCCAGCAGCAGGATCGACGTGAGGAAGGCGAGAAGGAGAGGGGGCCGACAGGGCATCAGGCGCAGCATAGCGCGCAGTTTAGCAACAATGCGGCTGGCTCATTGCCCATCAAACCTGCTCATGCAGGCCGCATTCACGCTTAAGGCCGAAGAAGCGGGTTTCTTCGGGACTCATGCCATCGACCAGACGACGGGTGGTATGGATATCACCGATGGAGATGTAACCCTGTTCCCAGAGTGGATGATAAGGTAAGCCGTAGCGGGTTAAATAGTGGTATACGTCACGGTCGGTCCAATCAATCAGCGGATGAATCTTGCAGCGGTCATTGCGCCATAGCAGGACATCAAGGTGCTGGCGGCTTTTCGCTTGTTGCCGACGAAGCCCAGAAATCCAAGCCGTCGCGTTTAACTCCTTGAGTGCGCGTTGCATTGGCTCGACCTTATTGATCCAATTGTAGCGTTCGATTCCCGCCAAGCCTTGCTCCCAGAGCTTGCCGTAACGCGCCTCCTGCCAGGCTGGCCCCTGCGGAGCGCGGTAGATACGTAGATTCAAGGCCAAGCGTTCAGATAATTCGTCGATAAAGCGATAGGTTTCGGGAAACAAATAGCCGGTGTCAATTAAGACCACGGGAATGTCCGCCTGCTGGGCGACCACCATGTGCAGGCAAACTGCGGATTGCGCGCCGAAGCTGGAGGTGAGAACGATGCGGCCCGGAAAGTGTTCCAAGCCCCAGGCGACTCGGCGCTCAGCGCTCGCAGATTCCAGCGCGCGATTGGTCGCCTCCAGATCAAACCACGGCTGAGTGTTAGCGTCTCCTTGGACATGGGGGGCTATTGCTTGCGTCATCGCCTGGCTGCCTTCTGTGGTTCTCGCTGGTCACTGAAAGCGTCGCCAGCGCGTTTGCCCTTGACGCTGCAAGTAAACTAACAATCCGCTGATTCTTCGGAAAGGAATTAATCTCTATATCTTTATGCTAATGAATTCTTAGAGATTCGCCAAGCTTCAAGGCTTGAGGGGCAACACCCGACCAGCCGACTCGGCTAAATTCCAATAGCTTTCCGGTTTTCGTCGGCCAGCCGATCACCAAAAAATGCCAGTGCAAACCTCAACTGCCGTCTCCGCTCCACCGCCACTCACCGTGAATTTGCGCGCCGCTCGCTTGGTCTACGGCGGTTTGACGCTCTTCGATGACCTCAACCTAAAGCTGGACGGCGGGAGTTTCACCTGCCTGCTTGGTCCCAGCGGCAGCGGTAAAAGCAGCTTGTTGCGGTTGCTCGCGGGATTGACGCCGCCCGGGGTGAGCGGTGAGCTGCGCGGTGGTGACGGTCAACCGCTGACCGGAAAGGTAGCTTACATGGCGCAGCAGGATTTACTGCTGCCCTGGCTGAATGTCCTAAATAACATCATCCTTGGCCAACGCTTGCGCGGTGAGCGCCTGGATCTTCCGCGGGCGATGCGGTTACTGGGGCAGGTCGGCTTGGCCGATCAGGCGCTAGCGCGTCCCGACACCTTGTCCGGTGGAATGCGGCAGCGGGCGGCGCTGGCCCGCACCCTGATGGAAGATCGGCCGGTGGTGCTGATGGATGAGCCGTTTTCCGGGTTGGACGCCTTGACCCGGCTACGGCTGCAAGCCTTGGCTGCTCAACTGCTGGTGGGGCGCACGGTGCTACTGGTCACGCATGACCCCCTGGAAGCCTTGCGGCTGGGCGAACATATACTGATGATGAACGGTCGGCCAGCCACTCTATCCGCGTTAGCTGACTTGCCTGGCGCGCCGCCTCGCGATCCTGGCGATCGAGCGGTGCAGGCGGCGTATCGCGCCATTCTGCGTCGGCTGGAAGTGGTATGAAAAGCTGGTGGAGGGGGCTGCTCACGCTGGCTGGCCTGGCGCTGAGTTGGCATCTATTGGTCACCTTGGGCGATTTGCCGTCCTATATCCTGCCGGATCCAGGCGCAGTGGCGAACAGCTTGTGGCATCATAAAGGGTCACTGCTCCATCATGCCGGGGTGACCGCCGTGGAAATTGTACTCGGCATGGTGTTGGGCACCTGGCTGGGGAGTGGTAGCGCGCTGGTTTTAGCTTACTCAAGACGGGCGCGGCGCTGGCTGTTGCCGATGCTGATTGCCTCCCAGGCCATTCCGGTATTCGCCATCGCCCCGCTGTTGGTGCTCTGGCTGGGCTATGGCATGGGCTCCAAAATCGCCATGGCGATGCTGATTATTTATTTTCCGGTCACGGCCAATTTTTATGATGGTTTGCGTCACACGCAGCGCGGTTGGCTGGATTTGGCTGCGGTGATGCTACCCAAGCCCCGACCCTGGGCGGTGCTGCGGCATATCGCCATTCCCGCCGCGCTACCGGCGCTCGCCTCCGGGCTGCGGGTCGCGGCCGCCATTGCGCCCATTGGCGCGGTGCTGGGGGAGTGGGTCGGCTCCAGCGCCGGCTTGGGTTATTTGATGCTGCACGCTAACAGCCGGATGCAGGTGGATTTGCTGTTCGCCGCGCTCTTTGTGCTCGCGGCCTTAGCGGTTAGCCTCTATTTTCTGGTGGATGCGGGCTTGAGGCGCTTATTGCCCTGGCATCCCATCAGTCCTGAAACCGAAACCGATTGAAAGGGAGCGAAGGCCATGCCGACTCTGTTACGCGCTGCTTTGCTGGTGTTGGGCCTGACGGTGTTGGTGGCGCGCCTGGCAGCCGCTACGCCACCCGATACCGCCAACAACAAACTGACAGTCATGCTGGATTGGTTTGTGAATCCTGCTCACGCTGCCTTGATTGTGGCGCAAGAAAAGGGCTACTTCACCGCCCAGGAGCTGACGGTGGAACTGCAAACGCCCGCCGACCCGAACGATCCGCCGAAGCTGGCTGCTGCGGGCAAGGTGGATTTGGCGGTTAGTTATCAGCCGCAACTGATGATTCACGTCAACGCCGGCTTGCCGCTCAAGCGGATTGGCACTTTGGTGTCCACCCCCCTCAATTCGCTGGTGGTGTTGAAGGACGGGCCGATTAAAAGTCTGGCTGATCTCAAGGGCCGTAAAATTGGCTATTCGGTCGGCGGCTTCGAGGAAGCCCTGCTTAAGTCCATGCTGGCCAAGGCTGGTCTTAAGCTGGAAGATGTGACGTTGGTGAATGTCAACTTCTCGCTGTCTCCGGCGCTGCTAGCGAATCAGGTGGATGCGGTCATCGGCGCGTTTCGCAATTTTGAGCTTAACCAGCTCGATCTAGCCAAGAAACCAGGGCGGGCGTTCTATCCTGAAGAAGAAGGCGTACCACCCTATGATGAATTGGTGTTGGTCGCTAACCGGGATGGCCTGAAGGATGACCGCTATCGGCGTTTCCTTACCGCGCTGGAGCAGGCCACGTTGTACATCCTGAATCACCCGGAAGAAGCTTGGAAGGCGTTTATCGCCAAACACAAAGACCTGGACGATGAACTCAACCGCCGGGCTTGGCGCGATACCGTGCCGCGCTTGGCTCGACGGCCGGCGGCACTGGACGAAAGCGGTTACAGCCGCTTCGCGCAGTTTTTGGTCAAGCAAGGGGTCATCACTGTCGCGCTGCCGGTGTCCAATTACGCGATCCAGTTACCACTACCAAACTGAGTCGCAGCAGTTGTCGGCGGTGCTGGGTATCCGCCCTGGATCGGGCGCTGGAAACTGGATAGTAGAGAAGAAACAATCATGCATTACCCTGAAACTTTCGAGGTCATCGTTATTGGCGGCGGGCACGCCGGCACGGAAGCGGCCATGGCCGCCGCACGGATGGGCCTAAACACCCTGCTGCTGACCCATACCATCGAAACGGTGGGTGCGATGAGCTGCAATCCTGCGATCGGTGGTATTGGCAAGGGGCATCTGGTCAAGGAAATCGACGCTTTGGGCGGGATCATGGCGCAAGCTGCTGACCGTGCTGGCATTCAGTTTCGCACCCTCAACAGTCGCAAGGGGCCAGCGGTGCGCGCTACCCGTTGCCAGGCGGATCGGGCGCTTTATAAAACGGCGGTGCGCAGCTTAGTCGAGAACCAGCCAAACTTGCGGGTATTCCAGCAAGCCGCGACTGATCTGCGGGTCGAAGGCGAGTGCATCGCCGGTGTGGTAACGCAAAGTGGTCTCCAGTTTGCGGCTAGGGCTGTGATTTTGACCGCAGGCACCTTTTTGGCCGGGCGGATTCATGTCGGCATGAATCATTACGAAGGCGGCCGGGCTGGCGATCCGCCGGCCAATGCGCTGGCTGCGCGCTTGCGGGAATTATCACCGCGCGTGGGCCGCCTCAAAACTGGCACCCCACCGCGTCTGGATGGGCGCAGCATCGATTTTTCCCGCCTGAGCGAACAGCCAGGTGACACGCCTTGTCCGGTATTTTCCTATCTGGGGTCAGCCGACGATCATCCATCCCAAGTATCCTGCTGGATTACCCACACCAGCGAACGCACTCACGAGATCATTCGTGGCGGTCTGGATCGCTCGCCGCTGTTCGCTGGAGTGATTGAAGGCGTTGGGCCGCGCTATTGTCCGTCGATTGAAGATAAGATTCACCGCTTTGCCGATAAAGCCTCGCACCAGATTTTTCTGGAGCCGGAGGGTTTGCAAACCCATGAATTCTATCCCAACGGCATTTCCACCAGTCTGCCGTTCGACGTGCAATATGCCTTGGTTCGCTCCATCCAAGGCTTGGAGAATGCCCATCTTACCCGACCTGGCTATGCTATCGAATACGATTTCTTCGATCCGCGCGATCTGGACTACACGTTGCAAAGCCGTGCCATCCGGGGCTTATTCTTCGCTGGCCAGATCAATGGTACCACTGGCTACGAGGAAGCCGCAGCTCAGGGACTGCTGGCTGGCATCAATGCCGCGCGCTTGGTCCGTGACCAAGAGCCATGGTGGCCCCAGCGCGATGAGGCGTATCTTGGCGTTTTGATCGACGATCTGATTACCCAAGGCGTCAGTGAACCGTATCGGATGTTCACCAGCCGCGCCGAGCATCGCTTGCTGCTGCGCGAAGATAACGCCGACCTGCGGCTAACCGCCATCGGGCGGCGGCTGGGAGTGGTGGATGAGGCGCGCTGGCGGATGTTCCAGGCCAAGCACGAAGCGATTGAGCAGGAAAGTCAGCGCTTGTACGCGCTGTGGATTCGGCCAAACCAGCACGATGAGACTGACCTGCAACGGGTGTTGCAAGGCCCGCTGGTGCGCGAAAGTCGGGCATCCGAGCTGCTGCGTCGCCCGGAGGTGAGCTATGCCAGCTTGATGAGCCTGCCCGATGTGGGGCCAGGCGCAGCCGACCCCCAAGTCGCCGAACAGGTAGAAATCCAGGCCAAGTACGCTGGTTATATCGAACGGCAACGGGACGAAATTGAACGCCAGCGCCGTTACGAGGCATTAAGGCTGCCAGCCGAGTTCGATTACGCCCAAGTTCAGGGCCTGTCACGCGAGGTCAGCGAAAAATTGAGTCGCCAGCAGCCACAAACCCTGGGTCAGGCCAGCCGCATTTCCGGCGTCACGCCTGCGGCCATCTCTCTGCTGCTGGTGCATCTCAAACGCAGACACAGGTGCCAACCGATGGTCCAGCCCGTGGCGGGAAGCGGCGACTGGCCTTAGCCAGAGCGTAATGCAGGGGTAAAAGCGTCTGTCGGAAGACCCAGCGTGTTTTCCTGCTATGCTTAATATTCCTAGCCGCACGCCGCCCTTGCCCGCTGGTGGCCGTTTACTTACTACTACCCCGCAGCATGAGGAATTTATAGCGATGAAGGTGAATGTCAGCGTTGAAGCCACCGCGCAGGAAATGCGCGAATTTCTGGGATTGCCGAATATCCAGCCCTTGCACGACGATGTGTTGCAAACTCTGCGCGATAATGTCCAGCGTGGCGTGATCACCTTCGACTCCTTTCACCAGTTCTTCAAACCGTTGGTGCCCACGCAGCTGCATTCCTTGGATTTGGTGCAAAAATTCTGGGAAGCGGTGGCAAAGGCTGGTGGTCCAGCCAAGGACGGGAGCGATAAAAAACCCAACAGCGTTCAGGATGGACGTGATGAGGATGCAACGCGAAACGGCGCTGAAAAATCGTCATAATATCCGCCCGCAAAAGAACCTTGGCTCTCATGGGGGATAATGATGGCGCACAAAATTTTAGTGGTGGACGATGAACCCAACATTGTCCTCTCCCTGGAATTTCTGATGAAACAGGCGGGCTTCCAAGTGCGAACCGCCTCGGATGGCGAGGCGGCTCTGGCTGCCGTGGCCGTTGAGGCACCTGATATGGTCCTATTGGATGTCATGATGCCCCGCAAAACCGGCTATGAAGTTTGCCAGGCCATTCGCGCCAATCCAGACTGGAAAGCGGTTCGCATCATCATGCTGACCGCCAAGGGCCGCGAAGTCGAACGAGAGAAGGGTCTGGCGCTGGGCGCTGATGATTACATCACTAAGCCGTTTTCGACCCAAGAAGTGGTGGAGCGCGTCCGCGAGTTGCTGGCGCAAGACCGCTGAATCTCCCAGCCCTCACCATGCGCTATCGAACCAAGCTGTGGCTGCTGTGGTTGCTTCCCGCCCTGCTCACTGTGGTGGCCCTGGGTTGGCTGGGTTGGGAGGCATATGCGCAATTGCAGTCCTCCCCGGAGCCGCGCGACCAGCTATTGTTGGGTTTGGCGCTGGCGGCGTTCGCCATTCTGGGCGGGATTACCGTGGCTTGGGCGCTGCTGGACTGGAACTGTTTTATCCCACTGGGCGGGTTAGCCCGCGGCGCACGCATCATTACCCGCAGCAATCCCGGCTATGTGCTGGAATTGCCGCAACAGCACTGGCTGGGTGAATTTCCGGTCACCTTGGGGGAACTGGGCGAGGCGCTGCACAAGGCCCGGCGCGAGGTCGCAGCCGCCACCATCACAGCCACCCAGGAGGTCGAAGAGCAAAAAGCCCAGCTAGAAACGGTGCTGCGCGAGCTGTCGGAGGGGGTGCTGGTTTGCGACAGCGCCGCCCGACTGCTGCTCTATAATCCAGCGGCGGTGAAATTATTGCCCAACCGCACGCTGCTGGGGTTGGGTCGCTCCCTCTACGAGATCTGGACCCGCGCGCCGATTGAGAGCACGCTGCAACTCTTGCAGCAACGTCGTCAGCACAGCGTTGGAACTGCCGGTGATAACGATGCTGAATTTGTCTGTGCCACGGTAGATGGTCAGGCCATGTTTCATTGCCGCATCAGCCTATTGCCGGAGGTTGCCGACCGCAGCTCCGCTTTCGTTGTCACCTTCCGCGATGTAACCGAACAGGTCGATCGCGCGGCAATCAAGACCCGCACCGAAGATTTGAGCCGACCGCTGGCCAGTTTACGCGCGGCGGCGGAAACGATCCTGCATTTTGGCGATATGGATCTGGCGCAGCGACAGGCTTTTGAGCGGGTCATCGTTGAGGAGAGCGAACGTCTCAGTCAGCGCCTGCACGAGCTGGCCCTGGATCTCCGCACTCTGCACGCTAACCGTTGGCCGATGAATAATATCTATTCTGCTGATCTGATCGGTAGCGTTAGCCGCTATCTGGAGCAGCACAACGGCTTACGGATCAAGATGACGGGCGCACCGCTCTGGTTGCATATCGACAATCACTCCATCACCTTATTGCTGGAATTCCTGATTGGCCGCTTATGCACTGAGGCGATAGGCCAGGATTTCGAGATGGAATGTTTACTGGGCAACCGTCAGGTTTATCTGGATATTATCTGGTTAGGTAAACCGGTGCCCGCCGAACAGCTGGAAAGCTGGTTGGACGAGCGTGTGCAGGATTTGGTGGGGGCCAATACGGTGGGTGAAGTGCTAAGCCGCCATAACAGCGAATTGTGGAGCCAGTCCCATCGCCGCTCCGGTTACGCTCTGTTGCGCTTGCCACTGCCCGCTTCAGCCAACCAGTGGAAAGAACCCGTTGCCGCCCTGCCGGAACGGCCGGAGTTCTATGATTTCTCACTAGGCGACGAAGAGCGGGCTGAATGGGGCGAGCTGGTCAATTATCCGCTGGCGGCGCTGAACTATGTGGTGTTCGACACCGAGACCACCGGCTTGGCCCCTTCCAAGGGTGACGAGATTATCCAGATCGCAGGTGTGCGCATCGTGAACCGCCGCTTGTTAGAGGGAGAACAGTTCGATCAATTGGTCAATCCTGGCAAGACCATCCCCAAGGCCACCATCCGCTTCCATGGCATTACGGACGAGATGGTCAAGGATAAGCCTGGCGGTGAGGTGGTTTTGCCCCAATTTCATGCGTTCGTTGGCGGCGATAAAACCGTGTTGGTGGCCCACAACGCTGCGTTCGACATGAAGTTCCTCAAAATTAGGGAGCAAAAGGGCGGCCCCCGCTTTGCGAATCCAGTGCTGGATACGCTGCTGTTGTCTGGGTTTTTGCACGATTACACCGACGACCACAATCTAGACGCGATTGCCGACCGCTTGGGCGTAGATGTGCATGATCGGCATAACGCCCTGGGGGACTCGCTGGTCACCGCGCGGGTATTTCTCAAACTGCTGGATTTGCTGGAAGCCCAAGGCGTTAAAACCTTGGGCCAGGCCCTGGAAGCCTCCGCCAAGATGGTTGCAATTCGCAAGACACAGGCTAACTTTTAATCTTCATCTTGGCACAAGGGCAGTGGCCGCGCCGCACCTGTGCCCTTCACTATGTTGCCATTCATGCGGAAACAATCCAGAGAGTCCATCGTTATCCTTTTCATCGGCAGCGTGCTGGGGCTGAACTATCCATTTCTGGATTTGTTCGACCGCACTTGGTTGCCGCTCGGTATTCCGCTGTTGTATCTGTATCTTTATCTAGCCTGGTTTCTCATGATTGTGCTGTTGATCGCCATCGTCAGTCGCTCGGAAATCGGTGAGCCGGAGCGCTCCGCGCCGCCGCCAGAACACAAGCTCCAGGCGGGCGGGGCCGAGCGGGATGAGGTCAACGCAGGGGATCGGCGGGGTTCCTCCTGATGCTAGGAGATGGCGCGATTATCGCCAGTTCCCTGGCGTATATGGGCATTTTGTTTGGCATCGCCTACTACGGTGATCATCGCGCGGATATCGGTCGCTCGATCATTGCGAATCCGTATATCTACACCCTGTCGCTGGCGATTTATTGCACAGCCTGGACTTTCTACGGCAGTGTTGGCCTGGCGGCGACCAGCGGCGTTGATTTCCTGCCGGTCTACTTTGGCCCGACCCTAATGGCGGTGCTGTTTTGGTTTGTGCTACGCCGCATCGTGCGCATTACCAAAGTGCATCGCATCACCTCCATCGCTGATTTTGTCGCTTCCCGCTATGGCAAGAGCGGCATACTGGCGGGCATGGTGACGGTCATCGTCGTGCTAGGCATCCTGCCGTACATTTCCATCCAATTGAAAGCCATTGCCGCCAGTTTCAGCTTGTTGCGGCAGTATCCGACAGTAGCGATGACGACCGCGGTCCAGCATCCGGTGTGGGCTGACACCACGTTCTATGTGGCGCTGGTGCTGATCCTGTTCGCTATTCTGTTCGGCACCCGCCATATCGATAACACCGAGCGCCATGAAGGCATGGTGGCCGCAGTCGCGTTTGAATCCCTCTTCAAGCTGGTGGCGTTTGTTACAGTGGGGGTTATCGTTACCTTTGGTGTGTTTGCTGGCCCGGGCGATCTGTTCCGGCAGGCCGCTGCCAAACCGGAACTGGCCGCGCTCATGCGCTTCGAAGTCATCCCGGGCGGTTACGGTGGTTGGTTGTCGCTGATTTTTATGTCCATGATGGCGTTTCTGTTTCTACCCCGGCAATTTCAGGTGCTGGTGGTGGAAAACGTCAATGAAACGCATATCCGCAAGGCGATCTGGCTGTTCCCGTTATATTTATTCCTCATCAACTTATTTGTCTTACCCATCGCGCTGGGTGGGCGGCTCGTTTTTACGAACGGCGGGGTGGATGCGGATATGTTCGTACTGGCGCTGCCGATGGCCGAACAAATGCCGCGATTGGCCTTGTTGGCCTTTCTAGGCGGGTTATCAGCGGCCACCAGCATGATCCTGTTTGAAACCGTCACCCTGTCGACCATGGTGTGCAACGATTTGGTCATGCCGTTGTTACTGCGCGCCAACCCGCGCTGGCTGGCGCACCGCACCGATCTATCAAGATTGCTGCTTGGCATCCGCCGGGTGGGGATCGCGGTGCTCATTTTGTTGGGTTATCTGTATTTCCGCTTTATCGGAGAATCTTATGCGTTGGTCGCTAGCGGTTTGGTGTCTTTCGCCGCCGCCGCGCAATTTGCGCCGCCGATTCTGATTGGTCTGTTTTGGAAGCGGGCCAGCCGTCGAGGCGCGCTGCTGGGTTTGAGTAGTGGTTTCCTGGTCTGGGCTTATACGTTGTTGCTACCGGCCATGGCCCGTTCCGGCTGGCTTGCTGTGAGTTTCATCGACCATGGCCCGTTTGGCCTGGAGCTGCTCAGGCCTTATGCCTTGCTGGGTCTGGAGCATCTCGATCCTTACATGCATGGCATGTTCTGGAGCATGTTGGTGAATGTAGGAGGGTTGGTGTTCGGTTCGTTGCTCAGTCAACCCGATCCCATCGAGCAGGTGCAGGCGAGCCAGTTCGTCAATGTGCTGGAACAGGACCGCCATGATGGTGATGCGCTGCTGTGGCGCGGCGTGGTGGAAACCACAGAATTGCATGATTTGCTGGCCCGCTTTATCGGACCGCAGCGCGCGAGCGAGGCTTTCGACCGTTACGCCCAGCGCTACGGCGGCTATCCGCTCCAGGCTGATTCTCGGCTGATCCACCATACCGAGCGCCTGCTGGCCGGCGCGATTGGTGCCGCCTCGGCGCGGGTGATGATCTCCTCCATCGTGATGGGCGAGGTGCTCAGCATTGAGGAGGTGATGACGATTCTCGACGAGAGCACCCAGGTCATCGAATACAGCCGGCGGCTGGAACAGAAATCCCGCGAGCTGGAGGGGGCGTCCGCCGAGCTGCGGGAAGCCAACAACCGCCTGCGGGAGCTGGATCAGTTAAAAGATGAATTTATTTCCACCGTGACTCACGAGTTGCGCACTCCATTGACCTCTATCCGGGCATTTTCGGAGATCCTGCTGGCAAACCCG
>JBATSQ010000118.1:0-2486 GCA_049293375.1 Candidatus Contendibacter sp. | reverse complement strand
GCGACGGAGCTAGAGGGCTTGCGCGGTTTGATTCTCCCCGGCGGCGAGAGCACCTGTCTGGCGCGTTTGTTGACGATTTTTAGCTTAAAAGAGGCGATCCAACGCGCCTATGATGACGCCGGCCTTGCACTGTGGGGCACCTGCGCCGGCGCGATCTTGTTGGCTAAAGAGAATCGCGGCGAGCTTCCGTTTTGGGGCTTGCTTGATATCACCGTCCAGCGCAACGCCTTTGGTAGCCAGCTTGACAGCTTTCAACGGGAAGCACTGGCTCCAGCCGTCGCCCGCGAGCCGCTTCCGCTGACCTTTATCCGCGCCCCCAAGATCGTGCGCGCGGGTGTCGGTGTGCGGGTCTTGCTGCAACTGGACGACTACATCGCCGCCGCAGAAGACGACCGGATTCTGGTCACTGTGTTTCATCCGGAGCTGACCCCGAGTTTGGCTTTCCATCGCTATTTCGCCCGCAAGTGCGGTCTGAAGGCGGGTGCTGACGATGCGACCCTGGATCCAGACTGGACGCCGCAGAGCTGGATTCGCTGTAGCCCGCAGATTTGATGAGTGGCCTCCTTGGCTACTGAGCCCCCTGATCCCTCCGCTGTTGCCGATGATGCGCGGCGGCGCGCGCGCCGCCAGGCGGGCCATGCGCGCAAACAAGCCCAGGCTCAGCGCACCAAGGGATTGCTACTGGTGTTTACCGGTCCCGGCAAAGGCAAAACCACGGCCGCATTCGGCATGGCGTTACGGGCCATCGGCCACGGTATGCGTGTCGGTGTGGTGCAGTTCATCAAAAGCGGACAGGACAGCGCTGAGCGGGTGGCTTTGAGCCGCTTCGACGCTGTGGATTTTCAGTGCATTGGCAACGGGTTTACTTGGCGCGGCCCAAATCGCGAGCAGAACATAGCGACGGCCGAGCGCGCTTGGGCCGAGGCGGTACGGATGATCAGCGATCCGCAGTACGCATTAGTTATTCTGGATGAGCTGAATCTGGTTTTACACTACGGCTATCTCGACCTGGCGCGGGTGCTAGCGGTGGTGAGCGCCCGTCGCCCAGAACTTCATATTGCGGTCACCGGCCGCAACGCGCCGGCGGCGCTGGTGGCGGCAGCGGATTTGGTGAGCGAGATTCACGCGATCAAGCATCCTTATCGAGCGCAGGGGGTGAAAGCGCAACCAGGGATTGAGTTTTAAGCGTCCCGTTTGCGTTCAACCGTGGTAAAGGCGGCTGTTGAGATACTCCTCCTGGGCATGGCGCAGCAGCACCGCGATGACCGCCGCGACCGGCAACGCGAGCAGAATCCCCAGAAAACCGAACAGGTGCCCCCCGGCTAAGACGGCAAACATCACGGCCACCGGATGCAGGCCAATGCGGTCCCCGACCAGCTTGGGCGTTAGGAAAAAATCGCTGATGAACTGGCCGATACCAAATACGATGAACACAGGAATAACGCTGAGCAGGCTATGAAATTGCAGCAGGGCAGAGATACTGGCGGCGAGAATGCCGACGATCAACCCCAGATAAGGCACGAAGCTCACCAGGCCGGCCAGCATCCCGATCAATAGCGAAAATTCCAGCCCAATAGCCGCCAGGCCCACCGAATACATCACGCCGAGGGCAGCCATGACGATGAGTTGCCCCCGCAGAAAGGCCCCGATGACTTCATCGGACTCTCGCGCCAGGGTGGTCACGGTCGGCTCGATGCGACGCGGCAGGAGTTGGTGAATTCGCTCGATCAACAAGTCCCAGTCACGCAGCAAATAGAAGGTCACCACTGGCACCAGCACCAGATTGGCGAGCCAGGTCAAGAGCGCGGTCGATGAGGCTTTCAGCGATTCCAGCAGGCCGCTGGCTACATCCCCGATCTCTTTAGCGTAACTTAACAGCTTATCGCGCACCTGGCTTAGATCGAACAGCGCCGGATCCAGGCCCAGTGTTTGCGAGAGCCAGGGCAGCACCTGGGTTTGCAACCACTCCAGATGGGTGGGCAGTTTTTGCAACAGACCCTTGAATTGATGCGCCGCCAGGGGAATCAGCAGCAACAGCAGCAACAGCACCACCAACAGAATGCCGCCAAACACCAGCAGCACCGCCCAGGAACGCGCTAGCTGACGCGCCTCCAGCCGGTCGATCAGGGGATCGCCGAGATACGCCAGCAGGGCGGCCAGTAGAAAGGGGGTGAGCACCGGCCCCAGCAAATAGAGCAAGCCAATGGCAACGGCGGTAAAAATCAGCCAAAAACGGGTGCGGGCCGCGTGTTCCATAATCAGCGCCTTAGGGTGCGGGATAGAGGGAGGTTGAGCCCAGAGCCAGAGTTCTCACCGCGTTTTACGTTGGGCCAGACGCCCCCAACGCCAAACATAGACAGCGCCGCTCCAGAGCGTGGTCAAAGCAGTCAAGTAGATGCCGCTAGCGAGGAGCCAGTCTGGGAGCGCCAGGATGCCGTAGTGCAGGATCACTGCGCCGACTAGCACTAATTGCAGCAGAGTATTCA
>JBATSQ010000117.1:0-3390 GCA_049293375.1 Candidatus Contendibacter sp. | reverse complement strand
GGATGCATTTCGAAACCTTCCGGTAGTTTTAACAACTGCTCGGTGAGATCGCGGACGGTTTCCAGCGGTATGGCGGTATCGACTGGCAGGGTCCAGTCCTCTTGGGTGAACGGTGACCAGTCGATGGAGTAGGGGCCTTTGGCGTGTGGCAGCGTGGGGCGGGACACTTGCCGACCGGCATCCAGGTTAGCGCGGTATTGCGCCTGCATCTCCTGAAAGTCCGCTTCACTAAGGACCCCCTCGCCGATCAATTTCTCGGCGTACAGGATTGCCGTGGTTTTCCGCGCTCGAATCTTGCCGTACATCATCGGCTGGGTGGCGGCCGGTTCATCGGCTTCGTTGTGGCCCAGACGACGGTAGCAAATCATGTCGATCACCACGTCCTTGTTGAAGGTCATCCGGTATTCCAGCGCCAGCCGGGTCACGAACAACACCGCTTCGGGATCATCGCCGTTCACATGAAAAATCGGCGCTTGCACCATCTTGGCCACATCGGTGCAATACATCGCCGAGCGGGTGTCCAGCGGGTTGCTGGTGGTAAAGCCGATTTGGTTGTTAATGACGATGTGCACAGTGCCGCCGGTGCGATAGCCACGCACCTGGGAGAACTGGAAGGTCTCCATGTTGACGCCTTGCCCGGCAAAGGCGGCGTCGCCGTGAAGCAGCAGCGCCATCGCCGCGTTGAACGGCGGCGTTTCCGCGCCGGGTTCGCGCCGCCGCTCCATGCGGGCGCGCACCGAGCCTTCAACGACCGGGTTGACGATTTCCAGATGCGAAGGGTTGAACGCGAGCGCCAGGTGCAGCGCGCCGCCCGGCGTTTGCACGTCCGAAGAAAAACCCATGTGATATTTCACGTCGCCGGTGCTGCCGACGCGCCGTTTGCCTTCAAACTCGTCGAACAGCTCGCTGGGCAGTTTGCCGATGATATTGACCAGCACGTTCAGGCGACCGCGATGGGCCATGCCCATGATGATTTCCTGCACGCCCTGCCCCCCGGCTTGCTGGATTAGTTCATCCATCATGGGGATCAGACTCTCACCGCCTTCCAGCGAAAAGCGCTTCTGCCCCACATAGCGGGTGTGCAGATAACGCTCCAGGCCTTCGGCGGCTACCAGCCAGTGCAGCAATTGCCTGCGCTGTTCGGCGCTCAAGTCGAGCCGGGCGCGCTGCCCTTCCAGCCGCTTTTGAATCCAGCGCTTCTCCGCCGTCTCGTTGATGTGCATGTATTCCGAGCCGACCGAACCGATATAGGCATCGCGCAACAGGTTCATGATCTCGCGCAGAGTCCACTGCGAGGGAGCGACCAGCGAACCGGTGTTGAAGGAAGACGCCATGTCGGCTTCGCTCAAGCCGTGATAGCCGGGGTCCAGTTCCGGCACCGGCGGCCGATTGCGCAATTTCAGAGGATCGAGATCGGCGGCCTTATGGCCTCGGGTCCGATAGGCGTTGATGATCCGCAGCACCGCCGCCTGCTTTTCGGCCGCCGCCGGACTGAGCACCTGCACCCGCCCCACGCCCGCTTGCGGTTGCAGCGCCAATTGGGCGAAGGAATCGCGGATGGGGCCGTGCGCGACATCACGCGCACCCTGGGTCTGCGCCTCTAGATCCCGAAAATACTGTCGCCAATGATCGCTGACCGATTCGGGATCGCTCAGAAAACTTTCGTACAGATCTTCGATGAAAGCCGCGTTGCCGCCGAACAAGGGCGAACTCTGGCGAAATTCCTCAATGAGAGTGGTCATGGGTGTTGATCGACTTCCCGGTGGTGGAGGGTAGCCATGGTCAAGGGCCATGGATGGAAAGGTTCCTGGCGCGGGGCGCGGCGGGAACGGTGGCCATGCCAGAGCGGACACGCACCGGTATCCGACTGGCAACCCTGCCGGTCCTGTCGCCTATCGGCGCAGCTGGGACGATAGCTAGGCTGACTGGAAGCCATGATGCTAATGCAGCGCCTTGCGTTTAGCGATTACATCTCATGAAACTATAAAATTATAGCGATGGCCTAGGCGGGGATAAACCCGCAATCCGTTTGGGCTATGCGTGTCCGGCGGGTAGAGAATGGAGAACGCGGCGGATTGGATGGTTCCCCCTCTGTCCGATATTTTTGCCACAGGAACAGGGCTGCGCTACATTTTCCGCGATGACCTCGTTACTGGCGCGGTCAGTGTGGCGGCGGAAGGGGCTAAAACAACCCGCTCCGCCCTTTGGCTTCACTGTGATTATTTAAGGAGGGAATCGCGATGGTTGCTACCCATTCGCGTGCGCAGGAATCGCCCGTCTATCAGCCCGTCCCCGGCGAGGCCTACATGGGCAGCGCCCAGCTAGAGCACTTTCGCCAGGCGTTGCTGGAGTGGAAACAGAGCTTGCTGGATGAAGTAAACCGCACGGTCAACCACATGCAGGACGAGTCCACCACATTCCCCGATCCGAACGACCGCGCTACCCAGGAAGAAGAATTTAGCTTAGAACTGCGCACCCGTGACCGGGAGCGCAAGTTGCTCAAGAAGATCAATGAATCCCTCGCCCAGATTGATAACGGCGATTATGGCTATTGCGAAGCCTGCGGCGTGGAGATCGGTTTGCCGCGCATGTTGGCCCGGCCGACCGCTACCCTGTGCATTGATTGCAAGATGCTGGAGGAAATTAAAGAAAAACAAGGCGGCTGATCGCCTGCTCCCCTTGCCGACCGCCGCAGGCTCTCCATGACGGCGGTCTCGTTGGTCGGTGCGGTACGGGGTCGTTTCGCGCCTTCTCCCACCGGCCCGCTGCACTTCGGTTCGCTGGTCGCTGCGCTGGGGAGCTTTCTGGAGGCGCGGCGGCGCGGCGGCGAGTGGCTGCTACGCATTGAAGATGTGGATACGCCGCGCACCGTACCCGGTGCGGCGGATGCCATTCTGCGCGCCTTAGAGCGGTATGGTTTATGGTGGGACGGGCCAGTGACCTATCAAAGCCAGCGCACTGGCCTGTATCAAGCTGCGTTGGAGCATTTACGGAGCGCGCAGTGGATCTATCCCTGCGGCTGTAGTCGCCGGGACCTGGTCTCCGGTCCGCGTGGCGTGGATGGCGCACCGCGCTATCTGGGCAACTGTCGCCATGGCCTACGCTCGACCGGTCGGCCTTGCGCCCTGCGCCTGCGGGTGAGCGCTGCACCGATCTCCTTTCGCGATGCCCTGCAGGGTGAGCGTTGCCAATGTCTGGAACACGAGGTGGGCGATTTTGTCCTGCGCCGCGCTGACGGTTGTTTCAGCTATCAACTGGCTGTTGTGGTGGACGATGCGGATCAGCACATCACCCAGGTGGTGCGCGGCGCGGATCTGCTGGACTCGACACCCCGTCAGATTTACCTCCAGCGCTTGTTAGCGTTAGCCACGCCAGAATACGCGCATTTGC
>JBATSQ010000116.1:0-6958 GCA_049293375.1 Candidatus Contendibacter sp. | reverse complement strand
AGGTGCGGGACAATTTGCAGCGCCTGGGGCTTAGCGCCCGCCTGATCGCGGGGGACGCTAGTCAGCCTGCGGCTTGGTGGGATGGGCAACCGTATGCACGGATTTTGCTGGATGCGCCCTGTTCCGCCACCGGGGTCATTCGTCGCCATCCTGATATTAAGCTGTTGCGACGTGAAAGCGATATAGCCTTCCTGGCCAGTCGGCAATCTGCGCTGTTGGCGGCGCTATGGCCGTTGTTGCAGCCCGGTGGGTGCTTGCTGTACGCCACCTGTTCCGTCCTGCGCCGGGAGAATGAACAGGTCATCGCGGACTTCCTGGCCGCTCACCCAGATGCCATGGAGCAAATTATCACTGCGGACTGGGGCCATACCTTGCGGTATGGTCGGCAAATTCTTCCTGGCGAAGCGGGCATGGATGGATTTTATTATGCTGCGCTAGACAAATCGGCAGCGAGTGGAGCAGTAGCGTGCCTGGCGCGTTGAGCGTCCTGCGCAGTGTGCGGCTGCTGGCGTTGCTGCTGGCTTTGCTGTGGGCTGGCAACAGTCAGGCCGCTGGTTTTGAGGTGCTCAACGCCGCCACCCGGCTGGAAGGTGATGTCTACCGGCTGGATGCTCAGATTGAATACCGCTTCAGCAAAGCGGCGCTGGAGGCGCTACAAAATGGGGTGCCGCTGACCGTCGCCATTGAAATGGAAGTGCGCCGACGCCGTTCCTGGCTATGGGATGAGACGGTCTATGCGCTAACCCAGCGCTTTCAACTGGAATACCACGCCCTCAGTCGGCAATATTTGGTCAGCAATCTCAATAGCGGTGAGCGCCGCGCCTTCCCCAGCCAGCCTACCGCACTGGCGTTTATGGGACGCATGCAGCATTTCCCACTACTCGACCGGGGATTGCTGGCCAAAGATGGACGTTATGAGGGCGCATTACGGGCGGTGTTGGCTCTGGACGCCTTGCCAGGGCCGCTGCGCCTGGTGGCCTATCTCTCCAACGACTGGAGCATGACCAGTGAATGGCGCACATGGCCGCTCTGATTCGGCGGTTAGCGCGTGGTCAAGGGCTGTGGTCAGCGCTGGCCTTACTGGGTCTCTTGTTGGTGATTCTAGTATTCATGGGGCGCGCGACTACCAACTCGGCGCGCTTTGGCCAGCTGTACGTTTGGCTGTTACTGCTTAGCGCGGTCGGTCTGGGCGCGCTGGCGCTGCTGATTGTCTACAACCTGGTCGTTCTGGTGCAGCTTTATCGCCGCAAGGTGCCGGGAGCGCGGCTGACCTTGCGGCTGGCCGGGGTTTTCTCGGTACTGGCCATTGTCCCCGTGGCGCTGGTCTACGGATTTTCACTGCATTTTCTACAACGAGGCATTGATAGCTGGTTCAACGTTCAGGTGGATCGGGGACTGGGCGACGCCTTGGAACTCAGCCGCACTGCGCTGGATTTACGGATGCGCGAGGTATTGCGTCAGGGCAGTCGGGTTGCCGAGGCCATGGCGTATAGCGACGACGAGCAGGCCGCCCGCCGTCTAAATGAGTGGCTGGACTTGGGCGAGGCGTCCGAGCTGACTCTGTTCGGCCCTGGCCGTCGCATTATTGCGACCGCTACCGCCGATCAAACCCTAATCGTGCCAGAACCACCACCGGATGCGGTGTTGCTGCAAGTCCGTCAGGGCCGTGATTATGTGGGTCTGGAGCCTATTCGTGATGTGGGTTTTCAAATCCGGGTGGTGGTGCGGGCAGGATCGGCCGGTGGCGAAGAGCGTTTGCTGCAAGCCTTGTTTCCGGTGACCGATCGCCTGAGTCTGTTGGCGGACGCGGTGCAAGCGGCGTTTGACAGTTACAAGGAACTGGTCTTTCTACGCGCGCCGCTCAAGGCTAGTTTTACCCTCACCCTGTCGCTGGTGTTGCTGCTGGCGGTGTTAACGGCGTTTTGGGCGGCGTTCCACACCGCGCGCCGCCTGGTGCGGCCGCTGCGCGAGCTGGCCAGCGGCACCGATGCGGTAGCCGCTGGCCGGTTTGACCAGCAATTGCCCGGATCGAGCAGCGACGAACTGGGCTTTCTCGCCCAGTCGTTCAACCAAATGACCCGTAGTCTGGCGCAGGCGCGCGATACGGCGCGCCAGAGCCAATCCCTGGTCGAAAGCCAGCGCGCCTATCTGGAAACAGTGCTGGCCCGGCTGTCCTCCGGAGTCCTCACCATCGACCATTCCGGTCGCCTGCAAACGTGTAATGCCGCCGCCTCGCAGATTTTGGGGGTCGATTTGAGTGGGTTTATCGGCGTCGATCATGAGCACATCGCCGCCACGCAGCCGGCCTTACAAGACTTGATCACAGCGATTGGCCCCCAGATGACCGCTGGCGGCGACTGGCGGCAGGAAATCACCTGGTTTGGCGGAGCTGGACGCCGGATTTTGACCTGCCGGGGCAGCGCGCTGCCCGATGCCATTGGTTTGCGCGGTGGTCATGTCCTGGTCTTTGACGATGTGACATACCTGATGCGCGCCGAGCGCGACGCGGCCTGGGCTGAGGTCGCCCGTCGCCTGGCCCACGAAATCAAGAACCCGCTGACGCCGATTCAACTCGCGGCCGAACGCATTCGCCATAAATATCTCAAGCAATTTGATGTAGAGCAGGGCCGGGTGCTGGAACGTGGCACCCATACCATTATCCAGCAGGTGCAAGCGATGAAGGAAATGGTGGATGCCTTCAACGAATACGCCCGTCCGCCGCGTCTACAACTGACGGTGCTGGAATTGAACGAATTCATCGCCGAGGTGCTCTACCTGTACCGTGACTATCCGGCTGGGGTGGAGATCAGGCTGGAACTGGTCGAAGAGCCGCTGGCGATCAATGCCGACAAGGTGCGTCTGCGCCAGTTGCTGCATAATCTGGTCAAAAACGCCATTGAGGCCATCAGCGATGGCCGTGGCTCCACTTTGTGGATTAGCACCCGGCGTGAGCATATGGCCGGAGCCGATTGCGCCGAGCTGAGCGTGCGTGACGATGGCCCAGGTTTCTCCGCCAATGTGTTGGACAATGCCTTTGAGCCGTATGTGACTACCAAACCCAAGGGAACCGGGCTAGGATTGGCGATTGTTAAAAAAATCGTTGAGGAGCACGGCGGCTGGATTCAGCTGGAAACGCCGCCTGAAGGCGGTGCCTGGATCGTGATCCGGTTGCCCTTGTCCCGCGCCGGCGCTGGTGTTGCCTAAGCCCTCCGTTGTCCTTGCGCCGTTGCCCACTGAGAAGGAGGCTGGATGAGCGCCCCTTATATTCTGGTCGTTGATGATGAGCCAGACATTCGCGATCTGGTCAAGGAAATTCTGGAAGATGAAGGGTATACGGTAGCGACGGCCGAGAATGCCAGCGCAGCGCGTGAGGCCCGGCGTGTGCAGCGGCCTGATTTGATTCTGCTTGATATCTGGATGCCAGACACCGATGGCATCAGCTTGCTCAAGGAGTGGAGCGAGGGCGATCACCTCCCTTGTCCAGTGGTGATGATGTCTGGCCATGGCACCGTGGAGACCGCCGTGGAGGCCACTCGGCTGGGGGCTTACGATTTCATCGAAAAGCCCTTGTCGATGGCCAAGTTGTTGCTGACCTTGGAGCGGGCCCTGGAGGCGGATCGGCTGGCGCGGGAAAATCAGAATCTGCGTCGCCAGCAACGTATTGTCGCCGAACCGGTGGGTCGCAGCGACGTGGTGCAGCGCTTGCGCAATCAGGTGCTCAAAATCGCCCAGCATGATGCCCCAGTGCTCATTTACGGTGAGCCGGGCACCGGCAAGGAGGTATACGCGCGCTTTTTGCACACCCATAGCCCACGGCGCGCCGGCCCGTTTGTGGATGTGAGCGTTGGCTCTATCGCCCGCGAGAACGCCAGCCTGGAACTGTTCGGCTCCGAGCAGGGCGACCGCATTCACTACGGGCGGCTGGAACAAGCCAGTGGCGGCACCCTGTTTCTCGACGAACTGGCCGATATGGACCTCGAAGCGCAAACCAAACTGGCCAGCGCCCTGGAAAGCGGTGCTTTTCTGCGCATTGGCGGCAAGGAACCGGTGCGAGTTAACGTGCGGCTGGCGGCGGCGACGCATCGCGACTTGGAACAGGAAGTCGCCAGCGGCCGGTTCCGCGAGGATTTGTTTTACCAATTAAATGTGGTGCCGATGCAGTTGCCGCCCTTACGCGATCATGTCGAAGACGTGCCGGAGTTGCTGAATTATTACGTCGGCTATTTTGTCGACCAGGAGAATCTGAACTATCGCCACTTCACCCTGGCTGCGCAAAACCGGCTGCGTAATTACGCCTGGCCCGGCAATATCCGCGAACTCAAGAATCTGGTGCAGCGCCTGCTGATTTTGGGGAACGATGAGGAAATCACGGTGGAGGAAGTGGATGCCGCAGTGCGCGGTGCCACCGTCACCAAGTCACCCGATGCGACCAGCCTGCCGATGAATCTGACCCTGCGCGAGGCCCGGGAGCAGTTCGAGCGCAGCTATCTGATGCAACAGTTCCGGGATTGCGAGGGCAATGTCGCGCGCCTGGCCGAACGAGTCGGCATGGAGCGCACTAACCTGTATCGTAAGTTGCGCGCCCTGGGCATCGATCCGAAGAAAGCGCTGGATGAATAAGGGGATGACATGAAAATTGTGATCCTGGGTGCGGGCCAGGTTGGCGGCTCCGTGGCGCATATCCTCGCCAGCGAAGCCAATGACGTCACCGTAATCGACGGCAATGCCGACCGCTTGCAGGCATTGCAGGATCGACTGGATCTACGCACGGTGCGTGGTCAAGCCTCGCATCCGGGTGTGCTGGAACAGGCGGGCATCGCTGATGCGGATATGCTGGTGGCCTTGACCGATAACGATGAGGTCAACATGGTCGCCTGCCAGATCGCTCATACCCTGTTTAATACGCCGACCAAGATCGCCCGGATTCGCGGCGCTAATTACATGAGCTACAGCAAGCAATTGTTCCGGGATGACGCCTTGCCGATTGATGTGCTGATTAGCCCAGAACAGCTGGTCACGGACTATATCCAGCGCATCATCGAGCATCCCGGCGCATTGCAGGTGCTGGATTTTGCCGATGGCCAGGTGCGATTGGTTGGCGTTAAGGCCTATGAAGGCAGCGCGCTGGTCGGGCAGGCGCTGCGTGCGCTGCCCGAGCGGATGCCGGGCGTGGAGACGCGGGTGGCCGCTATTTTTCGGCAGGGTCGTCCCATTATTCCCGAAGGCAATACCATCATCCAGGCCGACGATGAGGTGTTTTTTCTCACCGCCCGCAAGAACACCCGCGCAATCGTCGGCGAACTGCGCAAGCTGGATCGGATGGTCAAGCGCATCGTGATCGCCGGGGGCGGCCATATTGGCGCTCGGTTGGCCCAGGGTTTGGAGGATCGCTTTCAGGTTAAGATTATCGAGCGCCAGGCGGAGACTAGCAAACGGCTATCTGAACAATTAAGCCGCGCCATCGTGCTGCACGGCGACGCCGCTGATGAAAACTTGTTGCGCCAGGAAAACATCGAGCATATGGATGTCTTTTGCGCGGTGACCAATGACGACGAAGCCAATATCCTATCGGCGATGTTGGCCAAGCGTATGGGCGCGCGCAAGGTCATGGCGCTCATTAACCTGCTGTCCTACGTGGAATTGGTGGAATCTTCCGGCATCATTGATGTCGCCATTTCCCCGCAGCAAGCCACCATCGGCAGTCTGCTGACCCATGTTCGGCGCGGCGATGTGGTGAAGGTGCATTCCCTGCGGCGCGGTGCCGCCGAGGCGATTGAGGCCATCGCCCATGGCGATTACAAAACCTCCAAAGTGGTGGGCCGCCGAGTGGAGGAGATTCGGCTGCCGCCGGGCGCGGCCATCGGTGCCATCGCCCGTGAAGACGAGGTGATTATTTGTCACCACGATACCGTGATTCAGGCTGACGATCACGTCATTCTATTTTTGGTGGACAAGAAGCGCGTGCCGGAGGTCGAACGGTTGTTCGCAGTCGGGGCGACCTTCCTGTAGGCCGACGCGGCGGTAGCGCGTCTTATGCTAAAATTTACGCGCTCCGCCTCCCGCAGAGAACGCCGCTCCCACTACTACTTACACCACAACGATCAGGCGTTGACAGGATTCCTACCATGACCGCTTTCAATTTCGAACTGGCCCGCCACAACATGATTGAACAGCAGATCCGGCCTTGGGAGGTGCTGGATCAGGGGGTGTTGGATACCCTCGCCAGCTTGCCGCGCGAGGCGTTTGCGCCGGAGCGTTACCGTAAGCTCGCTCTGAGCGATGTCGCTATTCCCCTGGGCTATGGCGCGGCCATGCTCAAACCCACAGTGGAAGGCCGCTTGTTGCAAGCCCTGGCGGTGCGGCCGACCGATCAAGCACTGGTGGTGGGTACCGGCAGCGGCTATCTCACCGCCTGTCTGGGGCGGCTAGCCGCCAGCGTGGTCAGTGTCGATATTGCGCCCGAATTGGTTGAGGAGGCTCGACCGAAACTCAAGGCTCACGGCGTGAATAATGTCATGCTGCATGTCGGCGACGCCAGCCAGGGTTGGGGCCAGCGCCGCTACGACGCCATTGCGGTCACCGGATCGGTGGCGCATCTGGCGGATGCTTGGCGGCAAAGCCTGAAGCTGGGTGGACGCTTGTTCATCGTGGTCGGTGAGCCGCCTGTGATGGAGGCATTGCTGATCACGCGCGTGGGCGAGCGGGAATGGGTGCGGGAAAGTTTGTTCGACACCGCCTTGCCGCCCCTGCGCAATGCGGCTCCCATCAAAACCTTCGCATTTTGACTCCCGCGCGCGGTGAGTGTGACCGACGGATTCCCCCCGGCTGCGGGTTTCTAGTATATTAGACTTTACTAATATCTGAGGGGAGTCTGTCAGCCATGCCCAAACTTTACCGTCTGGCGCTGGCCGGGATTATCGCCACGCTCGGTGCTTCTCCGGCGCTCGCCGAAGATCTG
>JBATSQ010000115.1:0-4601 GCA_049293375.1 Candidatus Contendibacter sp. | reverse complement strand
GCTTGTGCAGCCGTTGCACCTGGGCTTCACGCACGGCGGTATTGTCGATGCTCAGAATATCCAGCTTGTCTTCCTTGGTCATCCGGTACTTGTTGACGCCGACGATGGTTTCCTTGCCGGAGTCGATTTGCGCCTGCCGCCGCGCCGCCGCTTCCTCGATGCGCATCTTGGGCAGACCGGTTTCGATGGCCTTGGCCATGCCGCCCAAGCTTTCCACTTCCTGAATGTGACCCCACGCGCGTTTGATGAGCTCGTTGGTCAGCGCCTCGACGTAGTACGAGCCGCCCCACGGGTCGAGCACCTTACAGATCAGGGTTTCGTCTTGTAGATAAAGCTGGGTGTTGCGGGCGATGCGGGCCGAGAAGTCGGTCGGTAGCGCAATCGCTTCGTCCAGCGCGTTGGTGTGCAGCGACTGGGTGTGGCCCAGCGCCGCCGCCAGCGCCTCGATGCAGGTGCGGGCGACGTTATTGAACGGGTCTTGCTCGGTCAGGCTCCAGCCGGAGGTCTGGCTGTGCGTACGCAGCGCCATCGACTTGTCCATCTTCGGATTGAACTGCTTGATGATCTTGGCCCACAGCAGCCGACCGGCCCGCATCTTGGCCACTTCCATGAAGTAGTTCATGCCAATCGCCCAGAAGAACGACAGGCGCGGGGCGAAGGTGTCCACATCCATTCCGGCCTTGATGCCGGTACGGACGTATTCCAGCCCGTCGGCGAGGGTGTAGCCCAGTTCCAAATCGGCGGTCGCGCCCGCTTCCTGCATGTGATAGCCGGAAATCGAGATGCTGTTGAACTTCGGCATCTCCTTGGAGGTGTAGGAGAAAATATCGCCGATAATCCGAATCGACGGGTCCGGCGGATAGATGTAGGTGTTGCGCACCATGTACTCTTTCAGAATGTCGTTCTGAATGGTGCCGGTCAGCTTCTCGTGCGAGACGCCCTGTTCCTCGGCGGCGACGATGTAGAACGCCAGCACCGGCAGCACCGCACCGTTCATGGTCATCGACACCGACATCTGATCCAGCGGAATCCCGCCGAACAGGATTTCCATATCCAGCAGCGAATCAATCGCCACGCCCGCCTTGCCGACATCGCCAACCACCCGCGGGTGATCCGAGTCGTAGCCGCGATGAGTGGCCAGGTCGAAGGCGATGGACAGGCCCTTTTGACCGGCCGCCAGATTGCGGCGATAAAAAGCGTTGGATTCCTCGGCGGTGGAGAAACCGGCGTATTGGCGCACCGTCCACGGCTGAGTCACGTACATGGCCGGATAAGGCCCGCGCAGAAACGGCGGCACCCCGGCGACATAGCCCAGATGCTTCAGGTCTTTGATGTCGTCGCGCGTGTACAGCGGCTTGACGTCGATCTGCTCCATCGTCGCCGATACCAGTTGCTCCAGCGTCTTGCCGGAGGTTTTTTCCACCGAGGCTTTCCACTCGGCAAAGCTGGGTTTGGGGAAATCCACCCCATAAGCCATCGAGGTGAAATCAGGTGACTGACTCATTGGGCAACCCCCATCTTCTTCTGCAAGGTAGTTAACAGGCTTTGGCAATTGGCGGCGAGATGGATGAAATCATCCACGCCAGCCGCCTTGAAGGCTTCGACATGCTCGGCGGGATAACCGGCCAACAGCACCGTCACGTCCGGGTTGGCCTTCTTCAAGGTCTGCGCCAGCGTCGGCACGATGTCGGGATAGGTGGCGTCGGTGGAGCAGATCACCACCGCCTTGGCATTTGAGGCCAGCGCCGCTTGCGCCGCCGCGTCCGGGGTGTCGAAGCCGCTGGGATAAATGGTCTCGAAGCCGCCCACGCCGAGGAAAGCGGTGGCGAAATCGGCCCGACCCTTGTGCTGGGTCAGCGGCCCCATGGTGGCCAGGAACACTTGTGGCGGTTGGCCGGTGTGCGCGGCAAAGCTTTCCGTCACCTGCCGCAGCCGCTCGAAGGCTTGTGCGCCGCGTTCGGCACGGATGGAGTTGATGGTGGGGCCAGGTTTGGCATTGGTGCGGGCGGCCTGCGCGATTTCGCCCAGCGTAGCGCCTGCCGCCGCCGCGTTAATCGCGGATTCCACCGCATTCGCGCCGCCCTTGGCGAGCGTATCCAGCGCGGCTTGCTTGTTGCCGCCGGCCTTGGCGCGAACGGCTTTCAGCGCCTCTTTACGCTCGTTCTGCACCGCCCACGCATCCACCGGCGCGGGTTCGATGCGGGTTTCCTTCATGTTGGGATACATGTTGGTGCCGACGAAAATATCCTTGCGCTTGGCGATGTTCGCCGCCCGTTTGGAGGCGGTGTCGGCCACCTGATTTTGCGGCCAGCCCGCTTCCAGCGCTTTGGCCATGCCGCCCTGTTTCTCGACCTCCTGGAAAATCCCCCAGGTCTTGCGGGCGACCGCATCGGTCAGGTTTTCGACGTACCACGAGCCACCGGCCGGATCGACCGTCTTGGTGACGTGGCTTTCCTCGCGCAACACGGTGTGGGTGTTGCGGGCGACGCGGCGGGCGAATTCATCCGGCACCCGCAGCAGCTCATCGAACGGGGAAATGTGCAGGCTGTCGCAACCGCCGACCGCGCCGGAAAACGCCTCGGTGGTCGCCCGCAGCAGATTGACGTGCGGGTCGTAAACGGTCTGGTTCCAGGCCGAGGTGCGGGCGTGCAGCCGCATCTTCTGCGATTCTGCGTTGCCGCCGAAGGCTTGAATAATCTTGGCCCACAATACCCGCGCCGCCCGCAGCCTTGCGATTTCCATGAAGAAGTTGGAGCCGATGGACAGCGCGAAACGGAAGCGCGGCGCGGCGTCATCGATGCTCAAGCCACGGGCTTGCAGGGCGCGCAGATAATCCACCGCCGTCGCCAACGCGAAGGCCAGTTCCTGGGTGGCGCTGGCCCCGCCGTTATGGTAGGGATGGCCCTGCACGGTGATGGTGCGTAACTGCGGCGCATTGCTCTTGGCCCAGGTGGCAAGCTGCGCCATCACCTCGTAGATGCCGTCCAAGTCACGCGGCAGCCGACCGTCGCGGGCCAGTTGGCCCAGCGGGTCCATGCCGATCGCGCCCCGAACCTTCTCCAGCGATTTGCCCTGTTGCTTGACCAATCCCGCCAGCAGCGCGGTAAAGGTCAGGGCGCTGGTGCTGGCCTGAATGTAAATCGGGGTTTTTTCCAGATCGACGCCCTCCAGCGCGGCGGCCAGATCGGCGACGCTAGAAATCGACAGCCCGCCTTTGCCCACATCATCGGCTTCGGCTTGGTCGGCATCAACACCGGCCAGGGTCGGGCGGTCCAGCACGATGTTAACGGCGTTCTGGCCACGCTCCAGATCGGCCTTCAAAGCGGCGTTAAAGGCGGCAGGCGTGCTGTAGGGCATTTCCTGCGCCACGTCCCAACTGGTGGTGGCATAGCCCATCGGCGTTGCGCCGCGCAGATAGGGCGTGAAGCCGGGCAGGCCATCCAGATGCGGCAAGCCTGCGATGTCTTCCTGCCGGTACATCGGTTGCAGGTCGATGTCCTCATAGGTTTTGGTAATCAGCCGCTTCTCGAACGGCGCGCCTTTGAGGATTTTATCGATGGCTTTGCGCCATTCTTCGTAGGGCGTGGGGGGAAATTCGTTGAACGTCGGGGTTGCCGCGTCCATGGATTGATTTGACATGCGTGTCCTCCAGTGGATCGAAACGCGAGGGGGTTGACAGTACTGTAAAAGTATAACCGAAGATGTGCCCTAATCCCGGTAGGGAATCGCACGGAAAGGCCCTGAGGATAGTTGCAATCGGAAAGTGGAATGACATACTGAAACAGATTCAGTGAGTGCCTAACCCAAATCCACCATCAATCAGGAGACTTTTATGTCCGACAGACCCTTTAAAGTGCTTGGTATTCAACAAATTGCTATCGGTGGCCTGGATAAGACCAAGCTAAGCAGATTGTGGGTGGATACCCTGGGCCTGACCCTGACCGGCAATTTCCGCAGCGAGCGGGAAAATGTGGATGAGGATATCGCCGCCATCGGTTCTGGCCCGTTCAAGGTCGAAGTCGATCTGATGCAGCCGATTGATCCCGGCAAAGCGCCAAAAGTCCATGAACCGCAACTGAATCATATCGGCTTGTGGATCGACAATCTGGCGGCGGCAGTCGAATGGCTGACCAGCAAAGGGATGCGCTTTACACCGGGCGGCATCCGCAAGGGCGCGGCCGGTTACGATGTCTGCTTCCTGCATCCCAAGGGCAACGACGCCACGCCGCTGTCCGGCGAGGGCGTGCTGATCGAATTGATCCAGGCCCCGCCGGAAGTGATCGAAGCCTTCGCCAAGGTGCAAGCCTAAGCGATGAGGTAGCGCGGAATCCCCGCGTTTGGCAACAAGCGCGGGGATCCGATTCCGCTTAGACTGAGCCACACCGCAGCAGCCTCTATGCCTGACCCCTCCCCTACTCACGGTTTTGCGACCCGCGCCATCCACGCCGGTCAGACGCCCGATCCGGCCACCGGCGCGGTCGTGACGCCGATTTACGCCACGTCAACCTACGTGCAAACCAGCCCCGGCGTCCATCAGGGTTTTGAATATGCGCGCAGCCAGAACCCAACCCGCTTTGCCTATGAGCGCTGCATGGCGGATT
>JBATSQ010000114.1:0-3130 GCA_049293375.1 Candidatus Contendibacter sp. | reverse complement strand
GCGGCTACTTCGTCACCGAGCGGATGCTGGAAATGTTCAAGAGCAGCAAGGGCCAGGAGAAGTAAGTCATGGGTTATCTGATTGAAACGGTCTATTTCCTGACGGCCGTGCTGTTCATCATCGGCCTAAAACGGATGTCGCATCCGACGACTGCTCGCAGCGGCATCGTTTGGGCGGGTTACGGGATGGTGCTGGCGACTGTGGTCAGCTTCGTTCACCCGCAGATCACCGCGCATATCCTTCCGACCAACTACGTGCTGATGGTGATCGCCATCGCTATCGGTAGCGTGATTGCCTGGTGGGGTGCCAAAAAGGTGCCGATGACCGCCATGCCGCAGATGATCGCCATTTACAACGGTATGGGCGGCGGCGCGGCGGCGGCGATCGCGGCGGTGGAGCTGCTGAAGAACCATGGCGAAAAAGTGCCGCAGACCCACATCCTGATCATGGCGGTGGCTGGTGCGCTGATCGGCGCGGTCGCCTTCTCAGGTTCGGTGGTGGCTTTCGGCAAGTTGCAGGAACTCAAGTTTTTCAAGGATGACGCCAAATTCCGCTTCACCGGCCAGCAAAAAGTCAACGCAGCTATTTTCGGCCTGGCGGTAATACTGGGCTTGATCATCGCCCTGACCCATAGCTCCAACGGCGCGCTGATCACCGTATTCTTCCTACTGGCGCTGGCTTTCGGCTCGATGATGGCGCTGCCCATCGGCGGCGCGGATATGCCGGTGGTGATTTCGCTATTCAATGCGTTCACCGGTTTGGCGGTCGCCCTGGAAGGCTTTGTGCTGGGCAACTCGGCGATGATTATCGCTGGCATTATCGTCGGCTCGTCGGGTACGTTGCTAACGCTGATGATGGCCAAAGCGATGAACCGCTCGGTGTCGAACGTGCTGTTCAGCAACTGGGCCGCGCTGGGCAGCGGCGAAGCGCAAGCTGTGACCGGCAGCCTCAAGCCGATGGAGCCGCCAGATGCGGCCATTCAGATGGCGTATGCGAGCAAAGTCATCATCGTGCCCGGTTACGGCATGGCGGTGGCCCAGGCGCAGCACAAGATCTGGGAAATGTGCAAGCTGCTGATCGAGCGCGACGTCACGGTCAAGTTCGCCATTCATCCCGTCGCGGGCCGGATGCCCGGCCACATGAATGTGCTGCTGGCTGAAGCGGGGGTTCCCTACGATCTGATCTTCGACATGGACGAAATCAACGAAGAGTTCTCGACGGCGGACGTGGCGCTGGTGATCGGTGCTAATGACGTAGTGAATCCAGCGGCGCGCACTGACAAGGCCAGCCCAATCTTTGGGATGCCGATCTTGAACGTGGATCACGCCAAAAACGTGCAGGTCATCAAGCGCGGTAAGGGCGTCGGTTTCGCTGGCATCGAAAACGCGCTGTTCTTCGCCGATAACACCCGGATGGTTTACGGCGACGCGCAGAAAGTGGCAGCAGGGATGATCCAGGGTATTAAGGATCTCGGCTAAACTCGGCGTCTCAAACCCGCAAGGCGGCCTTCGGGCCGCCTTTTTTGCCTCAGGCGCGCAAAGCGCGTCAGGTTTTCAAGCTGTGGAGAACACAACTATGCAAGGCTTTTTATTCGGATTGGGCGGGAGTTTATTGTGGGCGTTGACCGGCAGTGTGCTGGCCCAGGAAATCGGTAGCGTGGATACCGTCTTCAAGCTCCTAGGCCCCAACCACAAGATCGTGATCGAAGCCTTCGACGACCCCAAAATTAGCGGCGTGACCTGCTATGTCAGCCGGTCCCGCACCGGCGGCGTCAAGGGGGGCTTGGGGTTGGCGGAAGAGACCTCGGATGCCTCTATCGCCTGCCGACAAGTGGGGCCGATCCTTATCAAGGAGAAATTTAAGGAGGGCGAGGAGGTGTTCACCGAACGCCGTTCGCTACTGTTCAAAAAGATGCAAGTGGTGCGGTTTCTCGATGAATCACGCAAGACCTTGGTTTATCTGGTCTATAGCGACCGTATCATTGAAGGTTCGCCCAAAAATTCGCTGTCGGCGGTGCCCATGATGCCCTGGGGCAATATCCAGCCCCAGACCGTGCCCTGATGGCTTAGGGTGCGCCACTGCGGCGCAGCCATACGTCAGCGCTGGCGGTCTGGCCCAACTGATCGAGCACGGTAATCCGCGCCAACCCCTCTCCATCCGGCGGCCAAAACGCCTCTCGTCGCCAGGGATCTGCGGCCAGCAGCTGGCCGTTGACCAGCCAGCGCAGGGGCCGGACTCCGCCCTGGGCGGTGAGAGGCAACGCCGCCAGCGCGCCGGCGCGTTCTGTTAATTCCACGGTACTCCCCGCTACCGGAAAGGTCAGCGCCAGCGGCGGCACATGATGGGCTTCTGACAGCGAACGCGCGCGGAAAGAACGCAAGCGCTCTGGTAACAAGTCGCGACGGACTTGGAGAATGCCAGGTGGCGGTGCGAGGGGCGGAGTCGTCGGTTCCGGCAGCAGATCGAACACCCGAAACAGCAGCGGCGCGGCGGTATTGCGTCCGTAATAACCCGGACTGGGTGATCCGTCCGGGCGTCCGACCCAAATACCAACGGTGTAATCGCTATCAAAACCCAGCGCCCAGGCATCACGAAAGCCGTAGGAGGTGCCGGTTTTGTGAGCGACCACGCGCGGTCGAACGCTGTTCGTTGGCCCCACCAGGTTCTGGGGGCGCGGTGCCTGGCGCAGAATATCTCCCACAGACCAGCAAGCAGCGGCTGAGAGCAAGCGCTGCCCTGTCACTATGGGATCAGCCTGGCTGAAGCGCAAGGGCGCGATCACCCCATTGTTCGCAAAGCCGGCGTATAGGGTAACCAGTTGCTCCAGCGTCATGCCCACACCGCCCAACACCAGCGGCAACCCCGGCCGGGGATGGGCAGCGCTCCAATGCAGGGGCAGGCCAACCTCGCGCAACCGAGTGGCCAGCCGCGCCGGCCCCACCTGCTCCAGCACAGCCACCGCCGGGATGTTCAGCGATTGTTGCAACGCTTCACGCACTGTCACTTGCCCAGCGTAGGTGTTGCGGAAGTTGGTGGGGCTGTAGTCGCCGAACCGGGTCGGCACATCCTCGATCAGGGTTTCGGGATGAATCAGCAGATCATCGAAACCCAGACCGTAGACCAGCGGCTT
>JBATSQ010000113.1:0-7615 GCA_049293375.1 Candidatus Contendibacter sp. | reverse complement strand
GGCTGGATGGCTATCTGGCGCGACGCCTCGCCCAGACTTCCGCTTTCGGCGCTTTTCTAGATCCAGTGGCGGACAAGCTGATGGTGGCTGCGGCCCTGGTGCTGCTGGTGCAAGCGCTCCCCTCGCCCTGGGTAGCCGTGGCGGCGGTTATCATTATCGGCCGTGAAATTGCAATTTCCGCGTTGCGTGAGTGGATGGCGCAGCGCGGCGACCATGGTCGCGTGGCGGTGTCCATGGTCGGTAAGCTCAAGACCACGGCCCAAATGGTTGCTGTGCTATTGCTCTTGTATCGTGAACCCCTGTGGGGATTTCCAACCCTTGATGTCGGTTTAGGCTTATTATGGGTCGCGGCGGCGTTGACGCTTTGGTCTATGCTGCATTACCTGTTGGCTGCCTGGCCAGTATTCTGGCGGGACCGGCTGGAGGCGAAGGGCGTCGAAAGCTTGACGGACTGATTTTTTAGGATAGAATCTCCAGTCCACGCGCGGCGGGAATAGCTCAGTTGGTAGAGCACAACCTTGCCAAGGTTGGGGTCGCGAGTTCGAGTCTCGTTTCCCGCTCCAGATTTCCAAACCTCGCTCCGTCGGGGTTTTTTATTCTAGGGGATTTCAATCTTCGTCACGGGCTAGGTGGCAGAGTGGTCATGCAGCGGCCTGCAAAGCCGTCTACGCCGGTTCGATCCCGACCCTAGCCTCCATTTTGGCGTTCAGGGCAGCACAAAGAAGCCTACGACAGGCTCTCAAGTTGCAATCCTTGACAGCACGGCTGATAAGCGTTGCAATCCGCTAACTGAGGTGGTGCCGCAACGCTTCGGCGCTAGTTTACGTGAGTTGTAGCGATGTCGGTCTGGGGCAACTCAGACCGTGCACAGCCCGGCAAAATCCTGCTTTCTGCACGCTGGTGTGGTGGAATGGTATACACACAGGACTTAAAATCCTGCGCCGTTAGCCCGGCTTGTGGGTTCGAGTCCCACCACCAGCACCATCCTTCTTATAGCCTGCTACTTTGCCTCTTGTGGACTGAAGCCACTGCTTAAGGTAGCGCGATCCGAGGCGTTTCAGAATTCGGTCGAAATAGCGTGGCGATATGGCCAACCCGCTGGACGAGTGTGGCTTCAGTCAATGTGCAAACCTCCGCAATCAGCGCTTCGCGCGCTTGCCGCTCTGCGCTATTGAACCGGATTTTCAGCAATTCATGCTGATCAAGGGCCAGTAGAATTTCATGCACCACCGCCGGGGTCAAGCCATGATGACCGACGATGACCACAGGTTTGCGGGCATGAGCCAGCGCTTTCAGATAACGTTTCTGCAGATTGGTGAGTGCGATCACAAGAGTGACTACGTTGGCTGAGAATCCGCGCAGTGTACCCGGTGGTCAAGGGATGCGGGTAGCGCCCAGCCCCTTAAACACAGTCAAACTTGAATTGGCCGTGATCCTGGTGGTGGGATTTTTGTTGCTGCTGGCGCAAGGAAAGCTCTTGGATAGCCTGTTGGCGCAGCTCCTGGTGCTGAGCAGTTATAGCCTGGCGGGCATGGTGTGGATCGTGGTTCGCACCCGCGCCATTCTGTGGCGGATCGTCCGTGAGAGGGAGTCTCATCCCGATGGCCCGCACCAAAAGTAGCGCCCGCTGGTTGCGGGAGCATTTCAACGACGAGTATGTCAAACGTGCCCAGCGCGAAGGCTATCGCTCCCGTGCGGTGTATAAGCTGCTGGAAATTCAAGAGAAAGATCATCTGCTGCGACCTGGTTTGACGGTAGTCGATTTGGGAGCGGCACCAGGCGGCTGGTCGCAACTGGCGGTGCAGCTCATGGGGCAGCAGGGCGCAGTGATTGCTTTAGATCTCCTGCCCATGGAACCCCTGCCCGGTGTCGAAGTGCTAGAGGGCGATTTTCGCGACGCTATCACCTTGGATCGGTTGCTAACCATACTCAACGGGCAGCCGGTAGACCTTGTAATTTCCGATATGGCCCCCAATACCAGCGGTATCCGGGCAGTCGATCAACCCCGCGGGCTGTATCTGGCCGAACTGGCTTTGGATTTTGCCCAGCGCTGCTTGCGGCCTGGTGGCGATTTCCTGACCAAGGCTTTTCAGGGGGAAGGTTTCGATGCCTTTCTGCAACAGGTCCGCGCGGCCTTTACCAACGTGCAGGTGCGCAAGCCTAAGGCCTCGCGCGCCCGCAGCGCCGAGCACTATGTGTTGGCCAGGAACTATCGCAAGTCGCTGAGTCTAAAAATTTAGTAATTTTCAAGCTATTCTCCTCCGTTTCCGGTCTTGCAGCATTGAGGTACATGCCTTGAATGACATGATGAAAAACATCCTCTTGTGGGTGGTCATCGCTGTGGTGTTGATGTCGGTGTTTAACAGCTTCGGCCCCAAAGTGGCACCGGCTCCACCGATGCCGTACTCGCAATTCCTGCAAGACGCCAAGCAAGGTCGGATCAAAGAGGTCACGATCAAAGAAGATCGGACGATTCAGGGTCGGACGGATAGCGGTGAACGCTTTATCACCTACAGCCCGGAAACGGAAAACAGCGCCATGATCGGTGAGCTGATGGCTCACGGTGTGGAGATCACTGGCCAGCCACCGGAAAAGCAAAGCCTGCTGATGCAGATATTTATCAGCTGGTTTCCGATGCTGATTATTATCGGTATCTGGGTGTTTTTACTGCGCCAGATGCAGGGCGGCGGCGCGGGACGGGGCGCGATGTCCTTTGGCAAGTCGCGGGCGCGGATGATGAGCGAGGACCAGATCAAAGTCACCTTTGCCGATGTTGCGGGCGTGGACGAGGCTAAGGAGGAAGTCGCTGAACTGGTGGAGTTCCTGCGCGATCCTGGCAAGTTCCAGAAACTGGGCGGCAAGATCCCGCGCGGCGTGCTGATGGTTGGCTCGCCTGGCACCGGCAAGACTTTGCTGGCCAAGGCCATCGCCGGTGAGGCCAAGGTGCCGTTCTTCTCGATCTCCGGTTCTGATTTTGTCGAGATGTTCGTCGGCGTCGGCGCCTCCCGCGTGCGCGACATGTTTGAACAGGCCAAGAAACATGCGCCCTGCATCATCTTCATCGACGAAATCGACGCGGTCGGCCGCCATCGCGGTGCGGGCTTGGGCGGCGGTCACGATGAGCGCGAGCAGACCCTGAATCAATTGCTGGTCGAAATGGACGGCTTCGAGGGCAACGAGGGCATCATCGTCATCGCCGCCACCAACCGCCCCGACGTGCTGGACCCGGCGCTGCTGCGGCCCGGCCGCTTCGACCGCCAGGTGGTGGTGCCGCTGCCGGACGTGCGCGGGCGCGAGCAGATCCTCAAGGTGCACATGCGCAAGGTGCCGCTGTCTGACAATGTCAAGCCAGCGGTGATCGCCCGCGGCACGCCGGGCTTCTCCGGCGCGGATCTGGCCAACCTGGTCAATGAGGCCGCCCTGTTCGCCGCCCGCTCCAACAAGCGCGACGTGGACATGGACGATTTCGAGAAGGCCAAGGACAAGATCATGATGGGGGCCGAACGCAAATCCTTAGTGATGAGCGAAGATGAGAAAAAACTTACCGCTTATCATGAGGCGGGGCATGCCATTGTGGGTCGACTGGTGCCGGCGCACGATCCGGTCTACAAGGTCAGCATCATCCCACGCGGCCGCGCGCTGGGCGTGACCATGTTCCTGCCCGAAGGCGACCGCTATAGCTATAGCAAGCAGCGCCTGGAAAGCCAGATTTCCAGCATGTTTGGCGGACGGATCGCCGAGTCGATTATCTTTGGTGTCGAGCATGTGACCACTGGCGCTCAAAATGATATCGAGCGCGCCACCGATCTGGCGCGCAACATGGTGACGCGCTGGGGTCTCTCAGAGCGCTTGGGGCCATTGACCTACAGCGAGGACGACGGCGAGGTGTTTCTGGGGCGTAGCGTGACCCGCCACAAGAACGTTTCGGATCAAACCGCTCATATCATTGATGAGGAAATCCGCACCATCATCGACCGCAATTACCAACGCTCTGAGCATTTGTTGCGCGATCATCTCGACCAGCTGCATGCCATGGCCGAAGCATTGATAAAGTATGAGACTATCGACTCTGAGCAGATCGACGACATCATGGCGGGGCGCTCGCCGCGGGAGCCAACGGATGTGGGGACTGACCAGCAGCCACCCACAGCGGGCGAACCGATTAGCCTCGATAAAGACCCGGATCGTCCGGTCGATGGGCCTATTGGTGGTCCGGCTAGCCAGCATTGAGCAGCGTCATGCAGCTTGATTGTGGCGGCAAGCGCTTGGATTTAAGCCATCCCGTAGTAATGGGGGTGCTCAACGTCACCCCCGATTCCTTTTCCGATGGGGGGCGCTACCTGCAGCTGAGCGACGCCTTGCGTCGCGCTGAAGTCATGGTGGAAGAGGGCGCGGCGCTGATTGATGTCGGTGGCGAGTCCACCCGGCCGGACGCGGCTCCGGTGTCAGCCCAGGAAGAGCAGGATCGCGTCCTTCCGGTGGTGGAGCGGCTATCGCGCGCCGTGCCGGTGCCGATTTCGGTGGATACCAGCAAGCCTGAAGTCATTCGCGCAGCGGCGCGGGTTGGGGCGGGCCTGATTAACGATGTGCGGGCTCTGGAACTACCCGGCGCGCTGGAAGCCGTTATCGACACTGGGCTGCCGGTCTGCCTGATGCATATGCGCGGTGATCCAGCCACCATGCAGCGCGCACCGAGTTACGCTGATGTAGTGGCTGAGGTTCGCGCGTTTCTGGCGGCGCGCGTAGAGACCTGCGGGCGAGCGGGGCTGACCCGCGACCGCATTCTGGTGGATCCCGGCTTCGGTTTTGGCAAGACCCTGGAGCACAATCTGCTGCTGTTGCGCCACTTGTCGCGCTTTGCCGATCTGGCGGCCGGTACCGTGGTCGGCATCTCCCGTAAAAGTATGATCGGTGCCTTGCTGAATGCCCCAGTTGGCGAGCGCCTCAGTGGCGGTCTGGCGGCGGCAGTCATCGCCTGTTGGCAAGGTGCCCACATCATCCGCACCCATGATGTCCGCGAAACGGTGCAAGCAATGAGCGTTTGCGCCGCCGCGCGGTCGGTCGCTTAACCCCCCGTTCAGCAGACACACCCGGTATAATGGCTTTCCACGCGCGGGCGTAGAGGGCTTATCACGCTATGGAAAAACGGTACTTTGGTACGGACGGCATCCGGGGCCGAGTTGGCATTCACCCGATTACTGCGGAATTTGTGTTGAAACTGGGTTGGGCAGTCGGAAAAGCCTTGCGCGCCCGCGATTTCAACAAGGTGGTCATCGGCAAGGATACCCGCATTTCCGGCTACATGTTTGAATCAGCGCTGGAAGCCGGCCTGTCGGCGGCCGGGGTCAACATTGCCTTGCTAGGGCCGATGCCGACGCCCGGTATCGCCTATCTGACCCGCACCTTGCACGCTTGTGCCGGCATTGTAGTCAGCGCCTCGCATAACCCCTATTACGACAATGGCATAAAATTCTTTTCCAGTGATGGCCAAAAATTGCCCGATGCAGTGGAAAAGCGCATCGAAGAGCTGCTGGAGCAACCGCTGACCACCGTGGAGCCGGATGCCCTGGGCAAAGCCGAGCGGATTGGGGATGCGGCGGGTCGCTATATTGAATTCTGTAAGAGCACAGCGCCGACTTACACCAGCTTGGCGGGCCTGAAAATTGCGGTGGATTGCGGTCATGGCGCGACCTATCACATTGCGCCCAGCGTGTTGAGCGAAATGGGCGCTACGGTTGTGGCCATGGGCGTTGCGCCGAATGGACTTAATATCAATCTGGACTGCGGCTCGACCCAGTTGACCGGACTGCAAGCCCTGGTGCGGGAACAGCGGGCTGATTTGGGCATCGCCTTCGACGGCGATGGTGACCGGGTGATGATGGTCGATGACCGTGGCGAGGTGCTGGATGGCGACGATCTTTTATTCATCATCGCCCGTGACCGCTTGCGTAGCGGCAGTCGCTTCCATGCTGTGGTCGGCACCCTGATGAGCAACCTGGGCCTAGAGCTGGCGCTGCGTGGGTTGGGGTTGGATTTGCGTCGGGCCAAAGTGGGCGACCGTTACGTGATGGAAGGCTTGCTAGCCGAGAATCTGATTCTGGGCGGCGAGAATTCCGGCCATATCATCTGTCTGGATCGCACTACTACGGGCGATGGCATCGTTTCCGCCTTGCAAGTGCTCTCAGCGATGCTGCAATCCGGTAAAAGCCTGCGTGATCTCCGGGTTGGCATAAGCAAATATCCCCAGATTCTGATCAATGTAGCCGTAACCGGCCCGGTGGATCTGCGTCGACCTTTGATCCAGCAAGCGGTGCGCGCGGTTGAGAATACCTTGGGTCAGCAAGGTCGGGTTTTGCTGCGCCCTTCTGGTACGGAGCCGTTAGTGCGGGTTATGGTAGAGGGCGCGGACGCCGCCGCAGTGGAGCACCATGCGCAAGAACTAGCCGCCGTGGTGCGCAATACGCTGTCAGCATGATTGATTTTCGGTGGTGAAGTCCGTAAGCTTGCTCAGCTTTTTCGCGAGGGGAGAACAACGACATGCGCCGTAAACTGGTGGCTGGAAACTGGAAAATGAATGGCTCGACCGGCAGCATCCGCGAGTTGCTGCAGGGGATTTCGGCTGGTGCCGCAGGCGTTTCCGCCGTTGAATTGGCTGTGTTTCCGCCGTTCGTTTATCTGGATGCCGTGGCCCGGCAACTGGCCGGCTCCGCTATCGTCTGGGGCGCGCAAAACCTTTCTGAGCAAGTTTCTGGGGCCTTCACTGGTGAAGTGGCGGGGCCAATGCTCAAGGATTGCGGCTGTACCTATGTGATTGTCGGTCACTCGGAACGGCGCACCTTATACGGCGAAAGCGATCAGATCGTGGCGCGCAAATTCGCGGCCGCGCGCCAACACGGTCTTAAGCCGATTCTGTGCGTTGGCGAGACCCTGGAAGAGCGCGAGCAGGGTGTGACCGAAGCAGTCGTCGGTCGGCAGCTCAAGGCGGTGTTGGATTTGGAGGGAATCTCCAGTTTTGCGGACGCCGTAATCGCTTACGAGCCGGTGTGGGCGATTGGTACCGGTCGCACGGCTACCTCCGCTCAGGCCCAAGAGGTGCACGCTTTCATTCGCGCCCAGTTGGCTGCGCTGGATGCGGCCTTGGCGGCGCAGGTGCGCATCCTGTATGGCGGCAGCGTTAAAGGTTCTAATGCGGGTGAGCTGCTGGCGATGGCGGATATCGATGGGGGTCTGGTGGGCGGTGCTTCACTGGATGCCAAGGATTTCCTGGCGATTGCCAAGGCCGGTTGTTAAACTGCCGCCATGCTGCACACGTTGATTTTGGTGGCCCATGTCGTTGTTGCGGTCGCCTTGATCGCCTTGGTGTTGCTGCAACAAGGCAAGGGTGCTGACGCCGGCGCAGCCTTTGGCAGCGGCGCCTCAGCGACCATGTTCGGTTCACGGGGCTCGGCCTCCTTTCTGAGTCGGACCACCGGTATTTTGGCTACTGTATTCTTTCTGACCAGCCTGACGCTGGCCTATTTTTCGACGCAGACGGTTACGCCTCGGAGTGTGGTGGAGCGAATTCAACTGGAGCAGCCCGCCCAACCGACCCAGCCCGGACCTGCGGATGTGCCCA
>JBATSQ010000112.1:0-12490 GCA_049293375.1 Candidatus Contendibacter sp. | reverse complement strand
CCCTTGGACACTCTTACCGATCCCGCTGCCATTCCAGGCGGCGCGCTGCCCGGTACCCTAGATATTCCCGGGTTAGCCGCACACTCGGTTCGCCGCGCCGGTTAGAGCAAACCTCCGCCACGCGGTCGCACCGCACGCCCGGCTCGGGGAAGAACACGCGCCCAGAGCGCCCACGTTCTTCCCAGCCCGACTCGCCACGTCCTTCCCAGCGCGACTCCCGCCGCAAAGCGCGTGCGGCTTCCGGCCCGAAATGCTCCCGCGTGTACTCTACGCTGGGCGCGCCCCGCTCATAGCAAACGCGCTCCACCGTTTCGCAGCGCACCCCGCGCTCCGGCCGAAAGGTTTCGGCAAGCGCAGGGGTCAAACCAGCGCTCAGCAATAACAACCCGGCACCCACCCATCCACTCTGTAATTTCATCTTTATGAGACTCCCGCTGGCGTTCCTAGTGGCCTATCCACCCGCTTACGCTCAGCGCTTAGCGTTAAACTTCGGCGCGCATCCTGCGCCCATCGGTCTGAATTGTTGCTGAATCAGCGCTCAGTCCTCCATACCCAAACCTACGAACGGCAGATAATCCACTGGATCGCCGGGCACAACGTCGGCGCAGGCTTCCGGCAACTCCACCAGTCCCTCGGCCCAGGCTAACGACGAGATTGCCCCGGAACTGTGGGTGTGGTACACGCGCACCAAGGGACCATGCGGGTCGTCAGCGTGCAGCCGCGCGCGCAACCATTCGCGCCGCCCCGGCTTGCGCCGCAGGGCAAAATCCGCCATTACCCGCATCCGTAACGGTGCGACCGGCGGCCTTCCCAGTAGCTTCAAGAGCAAGGGCCGAGCAAACAGCAGAAAAGCTACCATCACCGATACCGGATTGCCCGGCAGTCCCAGCGTCAGACAAGAGCCAATCCGACCGCAGGCCACTGGCTTGCCGGGTTTGATCGCTAGACGCCAGAACGCGATCTGGCCCAAGTCGGCGATCACATCCTTGACCCAATCCGCCGTCCCGACCGACACCCCGCCGGAGGTGAGCAAAACATCGTGATCGGCTGCCGCCGCGCGCAACGTCGTCCGCAGCGCGAGCGGGTCATCGTGCACAATCCCTAAATCGGTCACCGCGCACCCCAGCCGCCGCAGCAAGCCGATCAAAGCATAGCGGTTCGATTCATAAATGGCGCCGTTCGCCAGAATTGTTCCTGGTTCCTGCAATTCATCGCCGGTTGAAGCCACCGCGACCCGTGGCCGCCGCCACACACTCAGCGTGGTCAATCCCTGCCCGGCCGCCAGCGCCACATCCTGGGGCCGCAACTGCCGACCACGTCCCAGCAACAACGCCCCTGCCGTGACATCTTCACCGCGCCGCCGAATGTTTTCACCAGGCCGCAGCCGGGCTGCCGTGGTCGGTTGCAGCTCAATCCACGTCTCATCGGGCGCAATGACGCACTGCTCCTGCATGACCACCGCATCCGGCCCCGTCGGAACCACCGCGCCGGTGGTAATGCGTACCACCGCGCCCCGTGGAACCGCGCTCTGATAGGGATGACCGGCCAGCGCTGATCCCACCACCGGCAACCGGGTGGGCTGATCCGGGTGCACATCCGCTAGAAACAACGCGAATCCATCCATGGCCGAGTGGTCGGCTGGTGGGGTATCCAGGCGGGCCAGCACATCGGCCGCCAGCACGCGGCTATAGGCGTCCAGCAAAGGCACGGTTTCGGCATCGCGCACCGGCTCTACCAGCGCCAACGCGGCGGCCACCGCTTCGGCCAGCGGCAACAGCCGATCTTCAGCACAGCCATCAGACATGGCAAGCCTCAACAAAAAAGAGTGGAATCAGCACGCAGGTAGGCAATGATGAAGTCAGCGATGGCATCCACATCGTCTAGGGCCAGCGCCGACAGGTCGCCCCGGCCATAGACCGTCGGCTCCAGCCTGGGTGTGCTGGCGACGGCGATGATGGTGGGATCGTGCAGGAATCGCGGCGGCTTGTGCTCACCGACCGGACGCCAGACTTCCAGCTTGGGGTAATTTCCCGTCTTCCAGCCTTCCACCAGCACCAAATCGACCGGTTGCAGGTGAGTCAGCAATTCAGCCAATGACGGTTCCGGCGCATCACGCAATTCATGCAACAAGGCCCAGCGCCGACCAGTCGCCAAGAGAGTTTCATGCGCTCCGGCTTGGCGGTGGCGCCAGGTATCCTTGCCGGGTGTATCCAGATCGACATCATGATGGGCGTGTTTGAGGGTGGAGACCCGCCATCCTCTGGCGTGCAAGCGCGGCAGCAACGCCTCAATTAGGGTAGTCTTACCGTAGCCGCTCCAGCCGCTAATACCAAGCACGCGCATGGGGTCGTCAATCCGGTGGATTGCGGCGCTGTTCAAGCTTCATCCGTAGCCACAATAAACACTTCATCCACCTCGTTGATGTGATAGTGCCGTGGTTTGGTGGCGACGGAAATACTCTCTTCACTGACCCCTGAACGATTCAACAACGTGGCGCGCATAGTGGAGTCATTGGGATTGGCTTGCTCATCCGCTAACCAACGTCGTACTTGTGGATCCTTGGGCTGAAAAACATGCAGTTCCCGATGGCCACGTCGCAGCAGGGCGTAGCTTGGGGGCTGGCCCATTTCGAACACTTTGCTATAACCCAGGTCTTGATAGAGCTGTACGGTCTGCCCCACGCTGGCCAGTACCTTACCATCGCCCTCATAGTCTGGACCATGATCGAACCAATTGCCTTTCTCCAGCAGATACCGACACAGCGCCGCGACCACGCCATCAAGACCCTGCACCGCCGGCATTTTTTTCTCATCCATCCCCAAATCCTCTACTGCGACGACTCGCTGAGTTGTTCATTATACTGATCCTGCACTGATAAAAGATTCCAATGACGTTAAATGCTTGACGCCACTTTTTTTCAGTCTATACTGCGCACCCCATGAACAAAAGCCATCACAACTTCAACCGCTTACCCGCTATCGGCCGACCAAGATCGGCGGCGCTGTCTTGCGCGCTAACGAGTGATCGGATGCAGACCTGACGAGACTATAAGCTCGGAAGGTCTGTCTCAGGCGGCCTTCCGAGCGGGATTACCAACCCCGGTCGGCGGCGAGCCTACCGGGGTTTTTTTGTTGTCTGCGTTTTTATCTGACGCGCGGCGGAACGATTTTGAAATCCCCGTCGGCAAAGTTCGAAGCCAGCCTGTCGCCGCACAGCGAGTCCGGTTCTAAATGCCGGTTCGGCGCGCCAACGCTACCCATTGCACGGTGTGTGTCGGGCGGACGAGAGGTCTTCGAAGCTGGAAAAAGTAGCTCATCCGGGTAGAGCAACTGACTCGTAATCAGTGGGTAGAAGGTTCGAATCCTTCCTTTTTCGCCATGAACCAGGGCCTGTCACGCCTTGAGGTTCACTATCAGCAGTACCCCCGGGAGCCACCCCGGTGGACGGTCATGTGTCCGGTGCTTCGGCATCGGAAGCGTGACCGACCCACAGCGCTCGCGCGGTCTTGCGCGGCGCGGATCGCGCCGGGAACGTGAGCGGCCAGCCGAACGCAGTTTAGCTCAGCAAGGACGCTGGCCACTGCGTGAGGTCCGTCGTTCATCGACCTGGCATCGACCCGCCGTCCGCTGCATGGGCGTGGGGTGGCACCCACCCATTCAACTGTTTTGGTGTTTTCTTTCAACGACAACCGGCAGGGACAAGACGGAATGACATCCTGACGCTCGGCAGTGGCGGGCCGGAAACGGTGCCGACAGCAACACGCCACGCTTATCCGCCAGATGTTAGCGGAATAGGAAGCTTAAATAATCTTCATAAGGAGAATCAACATGTTCGGTTACAAGCGTATCGTGATTGCCCAGAACGAGCGTGGGCTGCATTTCTATGATCAGCGGCTAATCGCCATCCTGGAGCCGGGTATTTACCGCTGGCTCGACCCGCAGAACCGCCACGAGGTACAGCGTTACGACCTGACCGTGGCCGAGTTCGAGCACCCGTGGCTGGATGTGCTGTTAAAGACCGATGCCGCGTTGGTGGAGCGCCATTTTCAGGTGGTGGAAACCAGCGACCAGCAGGTCGGCCTGATTTACAAGAGCGGTCGGCTGAACGGTGTATTGCCGCCCGCGACCCGCCGGGTGTACTGGCGCGGGCCGGTCGAGGTGCGGGTGGAGTTGATCGACATCGCCAACGATTACACCTTGTCGCGGGCGCACGCGGCCTTGCTGGCGCGGCCGTCGGCGGTGCTGGCCAAGAGTCTGACCGGCCTGATTCAGGTCGCGGAGGTGGAAGATAACCACCTCGGCCTGTTGGTGGTGGACGGTGAACTGGTGCGCACCTTGCCGCCGGGTTTGCACGCCTTCTGGCAGTTTAACCGCACCGTGAAGGTGGAAACGGTCGATTTGCGCTTGCAGACTGTGGAAGTGTCCGGCCAGGATATTTTGACCAAGGATAAGGTCAGCCTGCGGGTGAATCTGTCGGCGGTCTACCGGATCGCTGATCCGGTGAAGGCGCGGGCCGAACTGGGCAACATCAGCGAATACCTGTACCGGACGTTGCAGTTCGGTCTGCGTCAGACCATCGGTTCACGCACCTTGGATGTGTTGCTGGGCGACAAGGACGAGCTGGATCAGGAAGTCTGGCGCTACGCGGCCGAGCGGGTGCGCCCGCACGGCTTGGAAGTCGAGACGGTCGGTTTGAAGGACGTGATCCTGCCGGGTGAGATGAAGGACATTCTCAACCAGGTGGTGCAGGCGGAGAAGGTGGCGCAGGCCAACGTTATCCGTCGGCGCGAGGAAACCGCTGCGACTCGTTCCTTGCTGAACACCGCCAAGCTCATGGAAGAGAATCCGCTGTTGTTGCGGCTCAAGGAATTGGAGGCGCTGGAAAAGGTGGTGGATAAGGTGGACCGGCTGACCGTGTTCGGCGGTCTGGACGGCGTGCTCAAGGACACGGTGCGCATCAACCTGCCGACGCATTGAGCGTCGTTGTTTCAGGCCCGGCTGCAAGGCCGGGTTTTTCCCGCCAAGTGTGCTAGTCTCCGCAACCGGATCTCCCACAACCGCTCTGAGGAGCCTCATTTTGCGTCGCCTGCTGGTGTTTTTGCTTGCCGGATGGTCTGGCTTTCTGGTTATGGCGGTCGAATTGCTGAGTGGGCGCATCCTCGCACCGAATTTTGGCAACAGCATTTACGTCTGGGGCGGCGTCATCACCGTGTTCATGCTGGCGCTAGCCACTGGTTATCTGCTGGGAGGTCGCTGGTCGCTGGTCGCCCCCAGTGTCCCCCGATTAGCAGCGCTCCTTCTGGCAGCCGCCATCGCCATCACCCCGGTGCTGTTTCTCGCCGAGCCACTGCTGGACTGGCTGTTCGATCATCTGCGCGATCCGCGCTACGGCTCACTCGCCTCAGCCACCCTGCTGTTTTTTCTGCCCACGGCCATCGCTGGGATGATTTCCCCCTACGCCGTGCGTCTTCTGGTGGACGATTCGCGCCGCAGTGGCCATTACGCCGGATTGCTTTACTTCGTTTCGACTTTTGGCAGCGCGGCGGGAACCATCATGACCTCCTTCTATCTGGTGCTGTATTTCGAGATTAACCAGATTCTGGCGGGCCTGATTGGTATTTCGTGGCTGTTGGGCCTGCTCGCCCTCTGGTTTGGAAATTCCCGCGATGCCTCTAAATCCTGATTGCCACCCGCTGGTTCTATTCTTGTTGCTCTGCGCGTTATTTGCGCCTGCCGCCGTTACCGCCATGACCGTCATTCACACTGAAAAATCACTATACCGGAATATCGTTGTTTATGAAGAAGATGGCCAACGCTGCATGAGCTTTACCCAGCGTGAGCAAAGCGCCCGACAAAGCTGCCAGTTTCTCAGCGATCCGACGCAATTCGTCTTCCCTTACACCAAGATGATGATGGGCGCGCTGTATCTCAATCCCCAGCCCCGCACCCTGTTAATGATCGGCCTCGGCGGCGGCGTGTTACCGACCGCACTGGCGCAGATCCTGCCCCAGGCCACGCTCGACATCGTGGAACTTGATCCGGCGGTCGTGAAAGTCGCTCGGCGGTTTTTTAGCTTTAATCCAGGCCAGCGCCTTCGCATCTTTGAGGAAGACGGGCGGGTGTTCGCCAAGCGGGCGCGGCGGGCCGGGCAACGCTATGACTTGATCCTGCTAGACGCTTTCGATCACGAATACATTCCCGAACATCTGCTAACCCAAGAGTTTCTGACCGAAATCAAAGAACTATTGACGCCATCTGGCGTTCTGGCGGCGAATACTTTCTCCAGCAGTCACCTCTATGCCCATGAATCGACCACCTATGAGGCGGTATTCGGTGTGTTCTACAATCTGCGGGTGGAGCTGAGGAACCGCATCATTCTGATCAGGCGGGATGGGCTGCCGGGACGCGAGGCGCTAGAACGCAACGCCGCAACCTTGGAGCCAAACCTGCAAGCGCTCGGCTTTGGCAAGGATTGGCTGCTGCCGCTGTTTTCCACCGAGCGCGATTGGAACCCGAAGGCGCGGGTATTAACCGATCAATATGCGCCGTCTAACTTACTGAACAACCTGCCGTAACACGGCACCAGTTCATGCCTGTCCCCTCATCTACACGGAAGCGGGACACTTGGTCGGCTTCTCCGACGCTGGTCTTGCGCAGTCCCTTGGGTCTGGATTGCACAAACTCAACCCCGCCCCATCGGACCAAAATTGCCGGGCCATTTTGGCTTGCATCAGCCTTGCTGCTGGTCTCGTTTCGCCCCGCGCTAGTGCCCCATTTCCGACTCCGCTCCTCAGAAATCGCGCCCACAAATCACCACGCTGACCGTCGGCAACTCTGTTGGCATGATTTTTGTAATTTCCCTGGCATAGGCAGACTAACCTGAGGAATCAACGAATGGCCACCGCGACTCGCGCACTGCAAAAAGGACATACCGGCAACGATGTAAAAATGTTGCAGGAACTGCTCAACCAAAAGGTGCCGCTGCCCAAACTGCCACAAGGACAAAAGCTCAAAGAAGACGGTATTTTCGGCCCGAAAACTGACGCCGCTGTGCGCGCTTTCCAGCTAATGAAAGGCTTGAAAGTGGATGGTATCGTCGGGCCGAAGACTTGGCCTGCGCTCGGCGTAACCTACTTGGGGCCTGGCGCAACGCCCACGCCGCCACCCGCTGGCGTGCCGGTATTCGAGCAAAAGGAGCCAAAAAACGGTTTCGATGGCACTGTAACCCCGCCCTGGCAGATGGTACCGGTTAACGGCAGTAAGACCGTGATCCTGAAAAACGCCGCCAACCTCACGGTCGTGAGCCGCAATCCAGCCATCGCCACAATCGAAGATATTCCCAAATGCTTCATTCACGGCGGACGGGAACTGACCATTCGCGGCAAAATAAAAGGGCAAACCTTCATCGACGTGAAGAACGGCGCGCAAATACTCGCCAGCTTGGAAGTGGCGGTCAAAAATAAGAAGCCGCTGAAAGTGACCTTCAATTTTGTCGAAGATAAGGTTGGCAATAAGACCAAGCGCAGCATCAGCGACGTTGATACCTGGGTTAAGGGGGCCAACGACATCCTGTTCAAGCAAGCCAACGTCGAAGTTATCAAACAAAGTGCGCGCAATGTCAAAATCAACCAGGATTTGGGCAGCGTGGTGCGGTTTAGCAGCCATCTGCCGGGCGTCGCCGCCAAAGAGCATGAATGGGATGTGGTGGTGGCCAAGCGCGACAACGCGGCGGATTTCAACGTATTTTTGGTCTGGGAGTACGAACAGGACACAACGCCGGCTGTCGATAACGTGGAAGCCGGCACCTCGGGCGGCAACTGCATCTTTGAGGACAACATCGGCTATCTAACCCATGAAACGCTGGCGCATGAAATTGGCCATCATTTGGGCGTCGATCATCCCGCGCCCGGCTTGGATTTGCTGATGTCTCCCAGCCGCACCGACCAACGCATCTCCAAGGAACACGCCAACATCATGAACCCATGACCGGATCAACCGTCATGCCTTTTATCCGTGCGCGTTGGCGGCCTGTCCTTCTGGCCGCGACGCTTTTGCTTAGCCTGCAGCCCATGCTGGGAGCCACCATGAATGATGCTATCGCCACGCAGGTCGACGCCGCTTTCGCTGCCGCCCGCCAGGGCCGCTACGACTTGATCTCGGAACTTGGCGAACAAGGGGCAAATGCCATTCCTCATCTAGGACCCTACCTGCAAGACCCCAACGAAATGGTGCGCTTGCAGGCCGTCTCGCTACTGGCCGCTACTACGGACGACCGCGCCGCGCCGCTGCTGGCCAAGGCGCTGACCGACGCTTCTCAAGACCTGCGCGCCCGCGCCGCGCTCGCGTTGTACGAGCAGCACGATCCGCTGCGTCTGGCCCAGCGGCCCGAACTCGGCGCGGCGTTGCGCGCCAGCGTGAACCAGGGCAATGATGCCGCCGCCGCCGTCTTGCTCCTGGGCTATTTCCCCGGCAAGGACACGCTGGCCGCGCTCGCGGCGCTGACCGCGCGCGCCGCTGACGCTAAAACCGAACTGGCGGCCTGGACGCCGGTGGTTCCCGTTAGCCTGGTCGTTCAGATCAGCCAATCCCAACTCGGCGACGCCAAGGCGCGGTCGGCCCTACTGCACACCAGTTTGAACGGCCCGTTGGCGGAGCGGCGCTTTTTGCTCTCTGTGCTGCGCGAGATCGACGCGCCAGAGCTGTTGCACGCCCTGGCGCAGACCCTTGACGACACCCAAGAAATCGGCGGTGGCGCGCCTGCGGGGGCCGAACCGAAGCGGCGGCTGTGCGATCTGGCGGTGGTCGCCCTGACACGGCGGTTAAAACTGCCGGTCCAATTTGAGCTAAGCGACACGCGCCGCTTTTCCCCTGCTGAAATCGCCAGCGTCCGCCAGCTCATGGCCGGTGCGCTACCCCGCTAGCGGGGTGTGTCGCGCCATTCGGACACTCCGCCTCGGCTCGCCTCTGCGAGCCAGGCACATTGAATCGTTTGACTAGCGCCAGCGCCGCCGCGCCCGGCGCTAGCTCCTGCCCTCCAGCACGTTTGAACAGCGCTTCGTGCAATGCCCACGCCTCAAAACCTAAGCTCGTTGCCACCCATTCGCGCCAGCTAACCGCAGCGGTTAAGACCAGTAACGCGGTGGCGCGCGCGCAAATAGCCTTGAAACACGGGTTATGGGATAGTAGTTAATACAAAAATAACCACGAGAACTGCTATGCCACTCGCTGACAAACTCAAGGATCCGGTTCTTAGCGATCCATCGGAGCTGCCGCAGGTCGTGACTCATCAGGATATGACCAGGGCGGCGTTTCTCGCCTGGATCATGCTGGGCGCTGACGGTTTATCTTCGGCCTGTTACGGGCCAGAACAGGCGTTCGTCGCTCTGGGTTCCTACACCCATTTTGGTTTATATCTGGCCGCCGCGACCTTCCTCACCGTCTTTGTCATCGCCCTGTCCTACAACCAGGTCATCGAGTTATTTCCTTCAGGCGGCGGCGGCTACAAAGTCGCCACCCAACTGCTGGGGCCGCGTGCGGGACTCGTGTCCGGTTCGGCACTGTTGGTGGACTATGTGCTGACGATCGCCATTTCCATCGCCGCCGGCATGGCCGCTCTATTCAGCTTGCTGCCGCCCGGTGCGCAATCCTACCGGCTGCTGACCGAAACAGCTCTTTGTATCGTACTGATTATACTCAACTTGCGTGGCTACAAGGAATCGATCCGCATATTACTGCCGATCTTCCTCGGGTTTTTTCTGAGCCATGCCTTTTTAATTATCTACGGTGTAATCGCGCATTCGGACGGCTTGCCGCATCTGATTCCGGATACCCTGACTCAAACCAAGCAGCTCACCGAGAACATGGGCTGGCTGTTCACGGTGTCGCTGTTTCTGCGCGCCTACTCGCTGGGCGGCGGCACCTACACCGGCCTGGAGGCGGTTTCCAATAATGTCAATCTGCTCAGTGAGCCGCGCGTCCGCACCGGTCGCCAGACCGTATTCTATATCGCCGGCTCCCTCAGCTTTACCGCTGGCGGGGTCATCTTGCTGTACTTGCTTTGGCAGGCGCAGCCGGTCGCCCACCAAACGCTCAACGCGGTGACGTTCAATGCCATCATTAGCAGCTGGCAATTAAATCCAGCGTTGAATCATGGCTTGCTGGCGGTGGTCTTGTTGTTGGAAGCCGGGCTGTTGTTCGTAGCCGCCAACGCCGGTTTCCTGGGTGGACCCAAGGTGTTGGCGAACATGGCGGTGGATTCCTGGGTGCCGCGCCAATTTCGCAATTTGTCTGGCCGTATGGTGACGCAAAATGGCATCTTGTTGATGGGCTTGGGGGCATTAGGCATCTTGGCGGCGACCGGCGGCAATGTGGCGATTCTGGTGGTGTTGTACAGCATCAACGTCTTCATCACGTTTTCACTGTCACTGCTGGGGCTGTGCCGCCACTGGTGGATCAGCCGCTACGACGAAGAGCGTTGGAAAGGCAAGCTGGCATTGGCGCTGCTGGGCTTCGCTGTCACGGGTGGGATTCTAGTGGTCACGGTGGTGGAGAAGTTTACCGAAGGCGGCTACCTCACCATGCTCTTTACCGGCCTGATTATCACCGGCTTCGCCCTGATCAAACGCCACTATGAGCGGGTGCGTCAGGAATTGCGCACCATCGACACGCTGTATGCGCCGCGCCCGTCCTGGGATGAAGATTTGCCGGAACCGCCAATGCACCCAGAACTGCCCACCGCGATCTTTCTAGTCGGCAAAAACCGGGGCCTGGGCATGTACACTTTGAAGTGGCTACATGAGGTGTTCACCGGTCATTTCAAAAACTTCATTTTCTTGAGCGTGGGCGAGGTGGATGCGGAAAGCTACGGCGGCAAGGGCGCATTGCGCTCTCTGCAATATCAGATCGAGAACGCGCTGCGCTATTACGTCAACTATTGCCATAGCCAAGGCTGGGCGGCGACTTCGTACGCCGCCTTTGGCACAGATGTGGAAGACGAACTGGAAAAACTGGTGGCCGAGGTGGTCGCGGAGTATCCCAACAGCGTGTGCCTGGGCAGCAAGCTGATTTTTGATAATGAGAGCTGGCTGATTTCCTGGTTACATAACCATACCGCCATCGCCATGCAACGCCGACTGCATTTGCGTGAAATCCAGATGATTATCACCCCGATTAAGATCTAGCGGCGCACTGAAGCGGCCTGCGGATCGGCTATCGGCGCTGTCCGGTGGGCAGGCAAAGTCCAGCCCACGCGGTACAATGGCCTAAGCCAACCCATACCGGAATCGGGAAACACCATGAACAGCGCACCTTGGGCCTGGGTCCTTTTGCTGGGTCTGTTCGCCTTGCCAGCGCAGGCGGCCTATAAATGTATCAACGCTAACGGCCAGATCAGCTATCAGGCCATGCCCTGCCCGGCGGACACCCAAGGCGGCGATATGAACCTGAACGTCAACCGGGTATTCAGCGGCCAGGCTAAAAATGACGCGGCGCAACAACCAGCAGTGATCGTGACGCCTGTGAATGAAGCGACACCGCCGACGGATGCGCCACCGCCAAAAGAGCCGCCAGCGACCCCTCTTTTGCAGTAGCCGCCCCGCTGGGTCTGACTGAGGCCAGCCAAGTCAAAGCAAGAGCGCTTTCCACCAATTGTGTGCGAGCGTGGGTTTAGGGGTCGCTACCGTTGCGCGCTGAGCGCCTGGTGCTGTGGGCTAAGCTCTTCAACCCGAAGCCCAAATACGATTACCGACCACGATGGAATAGGGGATAAAGCTTATGAACACCGCCGCCTTTCAAGATCACTATCCAGACGATTTAAGTCACTGCTACGGCTGTGGCCGCCTCAATGCGCAGGGCCTGCAACTTAAAAGCCAGTGGGATGGCGAAGAGTCCGTTGCCGTCTTTCATCCCCGTCCCTATCACACCGCCATTCCCGGTTACGTTTATGGCGGCCTACTCGCCTCACTCATCGATTGCCACGGCACCGGCACCGCTTCCGCCGCCGCTTACCGCGCCGCTGGCCGTCCCATGGGTAGCGCGCCACCGCTGCGCTTCGTCACCGCATCCCTGCAAGTGGACTACCTGAAACCGACGCCGCTGGGTGAGCCGCTGGAAATTCGCGGCCAGGTGGTGGAAATCAAGGGGCGCAAGGTGGTGGTAAGCGCCACCGTGACCGTCGCCGGTGTGGTCTGCGCCCGTGGCCAGGTGGTGGCGGTGCAAATGCCCGAGCACATGACGCCCGCGTCGGCCCGCTAAAACCGACGACTTCACTGGGCGGCGACCCTCGCACGCGTCCTCTTTTGCTCGCAACAGAGTCTGGGAGCCATACGCTATGCCTCTCCTCAATAGCTCCACTCATTACGGCGCAGTCACCCGCTTTCTGCACTGGACGGTTTTCGTGCTGTTCGTCTACCAATATCTTGGGGCTAACCTGATGACCCGCATTGGGTCCGGTAAAACCCTGTTGGGCTGGACCCAGGGCAATTATTACGACT
>JBATSQ010000111.1:0-17243 GCA_049293375.1 Candidatus Contendibacter sp. | reverse complement strand
GTTCCGCCATCTACGGTTCGGGCTGAGCAAAACGCCAGGATGTCGTCGCGCTGGCGCAGCCAGTGATTAATCTTTTGTTTCAGCACTGGCCCCCGGTGGCGGGAACCGTTACCCTTGCCGTGCACGATGCGCACGCATCCCAGGCCCTCGCGGCGAGCGCGCTGGAGAAAAACCGCCAGCGTCTCTCGGGCGACCGCCACGGTCATGCCGTGCAAATCCAGCACCGCCCCGACCAGATACTGGCCGCGGCGCAGCTTGCGCAGCACCGCCTGCTGTACCCCGTGTCGGCGATAATACAATTCCTCGCCAGTATCGAGTTCCGCTGGCTCAAAGTAGTTAGACAGCATATCGACTAGCACCTGGCGCTCGTCGGCTGCGCTAAAGCGCGGATATGGGGCGGGACGCGCGGCTAGTGGCTCCACCCGGTCGCAGCGCAAGCGCCTAACCGGGCCAACGGTTTGCCGAAACAACAGGCGATCTTGTGGGTCGAGGCCAAAAAGTTTAGTCATGGGCGCCTTGGAAAAAACGCGGAGGGCGTCCGGCTCGTATTGGGAAATGGGACAATCAGTGTACCGCCTACACCCCAACAGTTGATACCGCCACCATTCCGTTCGACAAGGATTTGAGAATCACACCACCATGCGCATTTTAGTCAGTAATGATGATGGGTATCAGGCTCCCGGCCTGTTGCGGCTGGTCGCCGCTCTGCGCGAACTGGCGGATATTACCGCCGTCGCCCCCGACCGCGACCGCAGCGGTGCCAGCAACTCGCTGAGCCTGAAAAATCCACTCTACGTCACCCGCCAGGAAAACGGCTTCTACAGTGTTGAGGGAACGCCGACCGACTGTGTGCATCTGGCGATCACTGGCCTACTGGATCACGAGCCAGACATGGTGGTGTCTGGCATCAACAGCGGCGCGAATCTGGGCGATGACGTGATTTATTCCGGCACAGTGGCGGCGGCGACGGAAGGCCGGTTTCTGGGCCTGCCCGCCATTGCGATTTCTCAGGCCGCGCTCCAGCCCCGGCACTTTGATACCGCAGCCCGCGTGGCGGTTGGGCTGGTGCAACGCCTACGGCAACAACCGCTACCGCCGGAAATTATTCTCAATGTCAATGTACCCGATCTTCCTTGGGAGGCACTGGCCGGCTTTCAGGTAACCCGCTTGGGTCATCGCCACAAAGCGGAGCCGGTCATTGAGACGACCGATCCCCGTGGCCGACCGATCTACTGGGTTGGTCCCTCCGGCCCGGAACAAGACGCAGGTCCCGGCACGGATTTCCACGCTGCACGGGCCGGTTATGTGTCCATCACGCCCTTACAGGTTGACTTAACTCATCACCGCGCGCTCGGCTCTGTCACGGAATGGCTGTCCACCAAGCCGTTTTGACGCTGTAATAAAAAGGTTTTATGTAATAAAATCAATGCATTTTTTCAGTAGACGGATGACTTAAGAAAAGATTATCATCATCAAATGCTTGGGATGCAGCGCATGGAGAGCGATCCTGCAATTCCAGCGTGGGCGCACCAGCGCGGTTGTTCTATACCGCCGACCATCGACAATCCAGGGCGCCTTCCTGCTTGCACAAAATACAGAAAAGACGCCGATAGCCCTCGGCTAGAGCGTCAGCAGAAATAACCCACCAAGCGAAGCCATGAGGAGAACATCAATGTCTCGACGGAGCGCCGTCTGTCTCGAAGTAGCGGTAGGTGAGGATGAACTGCACATGGACGATCCGCTGCTGCATGAAGATAAGCTGGAAGACGCTGAGGATGAGGCGATTGTGGAAGAGGTGCTGGATCCGGTCGATATCCCCTGGACGATTCCCACCGCCAGCCGGGAATTCAGCGCGGAGGAAATGGACGCCACCCGCATGTATCTGAGCGAAATTGGCTTTTCACCGCTGCTTACAGCGCAGGAAGAAGTCTACTATGCGCGCCGCAGCCTGCAAGGCGACGCCACCGCCCGTAATCGCATGGTTGAAAGCAATCTGCGCCTGGTCGTCAAGATTTCCCGCCGTTACATGAACCGGGGCCTGAGCCTGCTCGATTTGATTGAAGAGGGGAATCTGGGCTTGATTCATGCGGTGGAAAAATTCGACCCGGAACGCGGCTTCCGTTTTTCCACCTACGCCACCTGGTGGATTCGTCAAACCATTGAACGGGCGCTGATGAATCAGACCCGCATCATCCGCTTGCCGATCCACGTCATCAAAGAGATCAACGGTTATTTGCGAGCTGCCCGGAACCTGGCGCAAACCCTGGATCACGAGCCGACCGCCGAAGACATTGCCCAGGCGATGGGCAAGCCGGTGGCCGAAGTCCAGCGGATGCTACAACTTAACGAAAGGATCGCTTCCGTCGATACGCCGATGGGCAAGGATGAGGATCGCTCCCTGCTCGACGCGATCCCCGACGATAACAACCCTGATCCATCACAATGGCTGCAAGATACCGATCTCAATGACAAATTGGAGCAATGGCTTGGCCAGCTCAACGACAAGCAGCGCATCGTGGTGGAGCGGCGTTTTGGCCTAGGCGGCCAGGAAAAAGCCACGCTGGAACAGGTCGGCAGTGAAATCGGCGTCACCCGTGAACGGGTGCGGCAAATTCAGATTGATGCGCTGCGCCGATTGCGCAAAATTCTGGAGATCGAAGGCTTTTCTCAGGACTTTTTATAAATAATTTATAAAAAAACGCTGGGCTCTCTGCTTCCATGGCGCGGCCCCACTGGGGCCATTTAGACCCGTCGGCCTAATCGGCCCGCAGCAGCAACGCCGCCGCGATCCGGCGGCCTTCCAGCATAACGACGTTATAGGTGCGGCAGGCGGCGGCGGTGTCCATCACTTCCACGCCCACGCCGCGTGTCAGCAGGGTACGCAAGAGCGGCGGACGAGGAAACCGTTGGCGGTTGCCGGTGCCCAGCAACACAATCTCCGGCTCCAAGGCAGCGATCAGCGCGAAGTGCGCTTCCTCCAAATCAGCGAAGATTTGCGGCGGCCAGTCGCTCACCAGTCGTTCGGGCATGACGATCACACTGCGACGATACTCTCGTTCGCCAACCTTGACCCAATCCAAGCCATAGCCAGTAATCGCATGATGGTTCTGGTCGTTGTCCAAATTAAACCGCATGGCCAGATCTCCGCACGGAAGAAGGGAACCGTGAGCCTGTGAGTCGTTATAGTATAACCTGGAGTACCTACGATGACTGTCGCCGCCCCCTATACGATTCATGCCCTGGAACTGGGCCAGATGCGTAATTTCATCTATGTCGTTCATGACCACGCCACCGGCCGCGCGGCGGTTGTGGATCCGGCTTGGGATGTGCCAGCCATCCTGGCCCTGACGCAACAGCAGGGCTTGCGTATCACTGACATCCTGCTCACACACAGCCATTTCGATCACATCAACGGCGTGGATGCGCTCCTGGCGCATAGCGATGCGCAACTGCATTTGTTACGCACTGAAGCAGCGTTTTGGAACCGCCATAACGAGTTACCGACCCTGCATGTGGGCGGCGATACCATCGCGCTGGGCAAAACCCGCATTAACATCCTGCACACGCCCGGTCATACGCCCGGCTCAGCCTGCTATCGGTTGGGCGATCAGGTGCTGACCGGCGACACACTGTTCGTGTTCGGTTGCGGACGCTGCGACCTACGCGGCGGCGACCCGGAACAGATGTACCAAAGTTTGCGGCGGCTGAGTGAATCCTTGCCGGGGGACGCGCTGATTCGTCCGGGCCACAATTATGGCATCACCCCAACCTCCACTCTGCTGGAACAACTAGCGGGTAATCCCTTTCTCCATTTCGACGATGCCTCTGGCTTTGTGGACTATCGCATGCACCTCCATGATCGCGAGGAACCCTACCGACCTGAACCGCAACCGCATCGGCATTGAGTCCCGGTAGCCAGAATGGCTCGTCATCCCCAACAACCGCAAGAATCCGGCACCCTTGGGCAAATAGCTCCCCATGATTGTTAACTGTACGGTATACGAAAACGGCCATAAGGTAGCTAATATCCCGCTGACCGAGGTTCCCGCCGCGCGGAATCGGCAGGACGCCTTTGTATGGCTGGGTTTATTCGAGCCGGACGAGGCGCTGATGGCCCAAGTTCAGGCCCTCTTTGGCTTGCATGAACTGGCCGCCGAAGACGCCCACCATGCTCACCAGCGGCCCAAGGTGGAACTCTACGGCGACTGCCTTTTTGTGGTCTTGCGCACCGCGCACATGAAGGCCGGCCAAGTGGAATTTGGCGAAACCCATCTTTTTGTCGGGCCAGGCTATGTGGTGTCGGTGCGGCATGGCGCGTCACTGCCCTATGCCTCGGTACGTGCTCGCTGCGAAAGCAACCCGCAATTATTACGCAAGGGGCCGGGGTTTGTGCTGTACGCCATCCTCGATTTCGTGGTCGATCACTACTTCCCGATCCTCAACGCGGTGGAGGATGCGGTAGAAGAACTGGAGGAGCGTTTTTACAAGGGCGATTTTGACCAGAGCGACATCAGCCACCTGTATGGCTCCAAGCGCGATCTGGCCGAGTTGCGCCGCGCCGCCGCGCCGCTGGTTGAGGTGTGCAATTATCTGCTAACTGACGTATTCAACGCCTATATTTCCGATGATATTCGGCCCTATTTTCGCGATGTCTACGACCATACCCTGCGGATCAACGAATCCATTGACACGATTCGGGAAGCGCTGGGGCTGGCCTTGCAAATCAGCTTGTCCCTGGGCGCGGCCCGGCAAAACGACGCCACTAAGCGTTTAGCAGGTTGGGGGGCGTTGCTGGGGGTGCCGACCATGGTGTTCAGCATCTATGGCATGAACTTCAAGGGCTGGTTTCCTGAGCTGGAGTGGCAGTATGGCTATCCCATCGTGCTGGGCAGTGTGGCGCTGATTTGCCTGGCGCTCTATCGCTATTTGAAAAAAGCGGGTTGGTTGTAAATGCTTCCCTTCGCGCCGATCGGCGTGATTCGCTCCTGCTTCCGGCAAAAGTTCGGCATTCCCCGGCAGGCGGGGCTGGTTCCGGCGGCGCGGGCTACCCTGGAGCTGCTACCGCCCTACAACCAGCCGGCGGCGGTGCGTGGACTGGAAGGTTTTTCCCACCTCTGGCTGCTATTTGTGTTTCACGGCCTCCCGGTGGGACGCTGGCAGCCGACCGTGCGGCCGCCCCGGCTGGGGGGCAATCGGCGGCTGGGCGTGTTCGCCACCCGTTCTCCCTTTCGGCCCAATCCTATCGGGCTATCCGCCGTACAACTGGAGCGAATCACCACCGAGCGTGGCTCCGTGGTGCTGCACTTGGCGGGGGTCGATGTACTGGATGGTACGCCGGTGGTAGACATCAAGCCTTACCTCCCTTACACCGATCAACTTTTTGGGGCTACAGGCGGTTTCGCTGCCGCCGCGCCTGTGGGCCATCTGACGGTGGACTTCAGCCCGACGGCGGCCGCTTATTGCGCCGACGAGTCCGTCGGCGAGCTGCGCGTTCTGATCGAGCAGATTCTGCGCCAGGATCCACGCCCCGCCTATGAACAAGGCCGCGCCGCGCCGCAAGCTTACGGGATGCGGCTCTACGACCTGGAGGTACGCTGGGAGATGCGTGGCGCAACGGCCTATGTCACCGCGATTGCACCCCTCACGGCCATCCCGACCGCGCGGAACCCTGAGTTGTCGGCTTAACCCTCCAGTCGCAACACGATTTTGCCCATTTGATCGGCAGCCAACAGCCGCTGGTGCGCGGCGACTGCTTCTTCCAGCGCGAACACGCCATCCACCACCGGTTCGATGCGGTGCGCTTCGACAAAACGCAACATGGCCGCAAATTCGGCGGGTGAACCCATGGTGGAACCAACAATGTACGCCTGCCGGAAAAACAGCTTCGCCATTTCCAGTCCGGCCGGGGGATTGCCCGCCGTCGCGCCGTAGACCACCAACCGCCCACCCGGACGCAGCACGGCAAAACAGCCTGAAAACGCTGGGCCGCCGGTGCCGTCTACCACCACATCGACCCCACCGGTCAACGCCGCTAGACGCTTAGGCCAATCATCCGCACGGTAATTCACGCCGCCCGCCGCGCCCATGCGTTTGGCCTCCTCCAGCTTAGCGTCGCTGCCGCTGGTCACAAAAGCGCGCGCCCCCAGCGCTACCGCCCATTTCAGGGCAAAACCTGCCACCCCGCCGCCGATGCCCGTGATCAGGACCGTTTCGCCGGGTTGAGCTGCGCCCTGAGTCATTAAGGCCCGCCAGGCGGTCAAGCCGGCCAGAGGGATGGCGGCCGCCTGCTCCCAGCTTAAATGCGTCGGCTTGGCCGCCACATGGGAAGCGGGAACGCATAAATAGTCAGCGAAGGTGCCTGGATCCGGCATGCCCAGAACTCGAAAGGTCGGGCTGGGAAAACGGGGATTATCGCCCCAGTCATAGGCCGGATAGATCACGACCTCTTGTCCCAGATTCTGTGTGGAGACTGTAGCGCCGACCTGATCGATCACCCCCGTGCCATCCGAGCCTAGAATGCAGGGTAGGCGAATGCTGGGATATTGACCCAGCGTGATCCAAACATCGCGGCGATTGAGCGCGGCGGCGTGCAAGCGCACCCGCACCTGACCGGCGCTGGGTTCGGGATCAGCGATTGTGCTGATCCGCAACTGATCGGGGCCGCCAAGTCGATCAAGGAGCACCGCTTTCATGCATCTCTCTCCTGGGTGATGAGGTCAGTGTCAGCCGCTAAAATCGGCGCATCGGCCACGCTGGCCGCCAGCTCGGCAAAGAGGCGCAGGGTTGCCTCCGCCTCGGCTACATTCAAGCGCTCCAGCGCATAACCGACATGGACGATCACATAATCGCCCACCGCGACTTCTTCCAGCAAGGCGGTGGAGATGGACTTGCGAATGCCGCCCAATTCCACCACCGCAGTTTCGGGAGCGGTAATGGCGATGACTTGCGCCGGAATGGCTAGACACATATCGTTGGGTACCTAATCGCTCTCTTAATTTATGGTGGTGGCTCACCTTGTTGCGCGACACCCCGAACAGCCGGACCCATCTCCGCAAAGAGGCGCGCTCCTAACAGGCTCATAGAATCTACTCTCTGGCAGCTTGCGTAAAACCTAGCGCGCAAGGAATTTCTCAGAAGCCGAGACCCCATCCACCGCACTTGTAACGCTGCTTGCCGTTGCGTTGCCAGGCTTTCCATGTTTACGCGCTCGATCATTGCCATAGTGATAGCCGTTCATCGCACCAGCATACTTCCGCTCTCCTCAGTGAGCCACCACCTGCAATTCATTGTGGTGAGCGATCTTGCAGAGGACTCACAAGTCTACACAGCGTACTAGACGCCGCCTAGCGTCCGAATATTCCGTAAATAGGGGTGTCCAGTTGTGCTTCTAGACGCTTATTCTACGTTATACAAGCTCAACCACTAAAACAGCAGGACACAACTTTTCTCCATGCGCGGTAATCTCGATTTCAGCTCCTGGAGCGGCCTAGCAGCCACGCTTTTTGGGCTGGCGCTCATTACGCTCATCGCGGTGGGCATCCGCCTAATTTTCATGCAGACCATCCAGCGCCGACGCGAGCGTGAAAACCGCCAGATCAACGAGCGCTTGCACACGCTCATCGCCGCCTACAAAACCTTGGGCGGCTCGTTCACCGGCGAATTAGAAGTCGATCCTAGCCATTTTCGCAATCTGCGGCAGACAGCGGCAGGCGCTCCTGCTGCTGAAAACGGTGATGCAGCAGCCCGCATGGAAAGCAGCCGCGACCCGAATGCCCTCGGTGCCGAACGTCGCCGCCGGATCCGCGATGCGGTCGAAGCAGCCTTGTCGGATGTCATTTTACTGGGCACCGAGGAACAGGTACGGCTGGCGGCGCATGCCGCCAATGAAATGGTGGCCGGTCGTAAAGTCGATCTGGCCGATTTAGTGGCGTCGTTGCGCAACTTCATCCGTCAGGCGTTGGATTTAGACCCAATTCCGGCTGGGCTGATGCTCCCCGATCAAGGGCCATTGCGTCCGAGCGGCAATAGGGGCAGGGGCGGCGGCGCGACGAGCGGGGGCAGGGGCGGCGGCGCGGGCGCGGGGATGGACGGCGGAATGGGGGTTGGAGTGGGAAGCGGAATGGGGATGGGCCTGGGTCAAAGCCACAGCGACCCTGCAAGCACCCACGCCAGTGACCTCAGCAACCGATGAACTGCAAGGGGGTAACAGAACAGCGGTTTGGAATGGCCCCTATGGCCAAGGGGCACCAGGAACGAAGGCGCTAAAAAACCCGCTGGTGAGCGGGTTTTAGTCAAGCAATTATACGGCAATCAACGGCGGCGCGGCTTTTTCTTTGCCGAGACCAACTTCATGTTAAGAACCAAGGCTTCAGCGTAAGTGGCCCGCACCTGGTTGCCCACCGTGACTTGGCGTAGATCCAGATCTTGCGGCGCTTTTAGGACCAGCGGCTGCTCTGGGCCTTTGAGGGTGATTTTACGGGTTTTGCGGTTGACCGCTGCCACGGTTGCCACCAGCTCCCGATCCTGGCGCGCCATTTTGTCCGGTGCGGCTTGGGCCTCTTCCTGGGCGCTTGCGGGCGAGCTTTGCTCCAGAGCCAAAAGCAAAGCTTCGTGGTAGATCACTTCCACGCGGTCACCGGCTCTAAACTGGAACAGGTTGCGCACGCCGTCGTCGACGGTCATTGGATGCAACCGACCACGCTGGCCCCTGAGAACGACCTGCCGTTTTTCAGGATCAACTGTTTCCACGAAGGCGGTGGAGGAAACCTTTTCGCGGCGGTCAAGCAAATAAGCGGTGCGCTGCTTTTCCTTGGTGGCTTTTTCCTCAGCCGCCTTATCAACAACCGTCGCGCAGCCGGTCATCAACAGGACGCCCATCAGACCCAGGACCGCTACGATCTGCCTTTTTATTGCGGATTGCGCTTTTACCATGTTTTCAAAATCCTCAATCGTTCACAAAGGGTTAAAAAATCAAAGGCAACTTGAACATTACCGACGCTTATCAGCAAGCGCCCTCGATTCGGCGTTCCTCCAAAAGAGGGTCGTCACACGCCGATTTTAACCATCATAGACGCCTTTGGTGAACCCACGCTAGCATGGCGCTGCTTCAGCTCATGTGTCGCGCCTGTCTACGGGAGGATACGGAGCTGGACTGCGTAGTGCTCGGTGGTCGAGGAATCTCCCTCCCAAAAGCGCCAATACTTGAGCTTGAGCGCTACTGCACCGGGCTGCTGAACGCTGAAAGTGAACAGACGTCGCCCACGCGCACCGATAAAACCTTCGGTCGATTCTTCATAAGCGGTGCTGTCTAGCGCCAACAGACTCCGGTCGGTTTCCTCTATGGCCCAGGTATAACCCGTCGTGGGATTTTCCGGCAGACTAAGCTGTAAACGTTCGCCCACGCGCAGCTCAGCGCTGCGGTCGTTATCATCCCGAGTCAGGGTCAACACCCCATCCTGCCGCACGCCAGCCGCTGACTGAAGCACCGGTTCAGCGGCTTTTTGCACCGCACACCCCAAGATGAGTACAGCGGCCAGGCAGACCAGCAGGGTAATCGCTAGATGTGGCAAGGGGCAAGACACGACGTGACGAGTAGCGGACATTGGCGCGTGGAACCAGTAGTCGGGAAACTGAAAGTTGCATCGTGTGCATACTAGCGCAAAACTGCCGCTTGCAAAAAACTCCGCCAGTGAGAAGGTGAGCGCTATGCACCAATCGGGTCAGCAATACCGGGAATCCCTGCGTCGCTATCATCCCCGCGTGTTTATCAACGGGCGTCGGGTGGACGTGGTGGCCGATGAACCGCTGCTTGCGCCAGGAATTGCGGGCGTAGCACTCACTTACGATTTCGCCTTGCGCGAAGACTTAGCGCCCTGGATGCAGGCGACGACCGCAGACGGCAGCGCTGTTAATCGTATGATCGCCATCCCAAAGGACACAGGCGACTTGCTGGATAAGTTGGAAGCAGTGCGGCTGGTTTGCCGAGAAACCGGCTGCGCCCAGCGCTATCTGGGCGGGGACGGGCTGGCTGCGGTTTATCAGGCTACCTATCAGCTTGATGCCGACCTGGGTAGCGCCTATCACCCGCGTCTGCTCGATTATCTGCGCCGGGTCCACACGCACGATTTGACCCTGGCTTTGGCCATGACCGACGCCAAGGGGGATCGCTCGCTGCGGCCGCATGCGCAGCCGAATCAGGACGCCTATCTGCGTATCGTTGGCCGCGAGGCTAAGGGAATCCGCATTTCCGGGGTCAAGGCCATTGTGACGGGCGCGCCTTACGCGCACGAGCTCCTGGTGCTGCCGGGTCGGGCGCTGACCGAGGCGGACCGTGATTTCGCGCTGTGCTGCGCCGTGCCGGTGGACGCGCCTGGCCTGACCATCGTCGCCCGGCCCGCCGGTCGGCCTGGCGAGGCCGCTGCGCTCTTTAGCGCGAAGTATGGACAATCGACCGGGGTGTGCCTGTTCGACAATGTGTTCGTGCCGTGGGAGCAGGTTTTTCTGGCCGGGGAGTGGACGCACTCTGAGCGCTTTACCTACTACTATGCGACCCAGCACCGCCATACGTGCATCGGCGCGCGCGCCGGGTTCGGTGATCTGCTGATCGGCGCGGGCGCGCTGCTGATAGAGGCTAACGGCTTGGATCCAAACCAAGCCCCCGCCTTGCGCGAGTCCATGGTGGAATTGATCAAGCTGGTCGAGGGCTTCTACGCTTGTGGTGTGGCGGCGTCAGTGTATGCCGAAACAGAGGTCGCCGGAGTCGCCTTGCCAGAGCCGGTATTCGCCAACATCGGTAAGCTACTCTTGGCTACACAGATTTACGAGATGCACCGCCTGGCGCACACCGTATCAGGTGGCTTGGTGGTTACCTTGCCGGGACCGGATGAAGATCACAACCCCGCCACCGCCGGGCGTATTTCTGAGGTCTTGAGCGCGCGTTCTGATATTCCTTATGCCCGGCGCATCGAAGTGGCCCGTTTTATGGAAGACTTGACCGCCTCTTATCAGGCGGGCTGGTATTCGGTGATCAGCCTACACGGCGGCGGCTCGCCAGAAGCGCTGAAACGGGAGATTTACCGGCGCTATCCCGTAGAAGAGCGCGTGGCGCTGGTGGAACGCTTGCTGGAGCGGGGGGTGCATTGCGCCAGCGACCCGCGTTGGTTCGGGCGTCAGCCGGGCCGGTGTTGCCTTAGCGGTTGTCAGGGTGCGGAGCCCAGCGCCTCCTGAGCGGAAAGGAAAAAACGGCCCCATGTCCAGTCTCGCATTCGAGCATATTGACAAAATCTATCCGGGCGGTGCCCAGGCGATCTTTGATTTCAGTCTGACCATTGCCGATGGCGAACGCGTCGCGCTGGTTGGTCCCTCCGGCTGTGGCAAATCGACGCTGCTACGGTTGTTGGCCGGGCTGGATGATCCCACACGCGGCGTGTTGCGCATCGGCGATGAACCGGTCAATGCCGTGCAACCGCAACGGCGTAATGTCGCCATGGTGTTTCAAGATTACGCTCTGTATCCCCATCTGACGGTGCGCGCCAATCTAGAATTCCCACTAAAAATGCGCGACCAGCCGCGTGCGGACATCGCCCGACAAGTAGCCTGGGCGGCGGAACTGTTGGGGCTTGGCGCACTGCTGGATCGCTTACCGCGCCAATTGTCTGGCGGTCAGCGGCAGCGGGTAGCGATGGGTCGGGCGCTGGTGCGGCAACCGGCGGCATTTCTGATGGATGAACCTTTATCGAATCTGGACGCCCGGTTGCGGGTGCAGATTCGCGCCGAGCTGAGCGAACTGCTGGAACGGTTAGGCGCGACCGCGCTCTATGTCACTCACGATCAGGCCGAAGCGATGACTCTGGGCGACCGGGTGGCGGTGCTGGAGCAGGGTCGGCTGCGGCAAGTCGCGCCACCCCAAACCTTATACGAACGGCCCGCCAACACCTTTGTCGCCAGCTTCATCGGTAATCCCCCGATGAATTTGTTCCCCGCCCGGCTGATCACCGAGGCTGAAGGCTGCGCGCTGCGCGTGAGCGACCAGAGTTTAGCGCTGGCGTCGGCTGCTGGAGCCAGCAAGCGCTGGCTACCCTGGTTGGATACGGCGCTGACTGTCGGGATCCGCCCGGAGCACCTGTGTCTGGCCAGCGCCACCGCCCCAGGGCTACGAGCAACGGTCAGCGATGTCGAATATCTGGGTCATGAAACCTTGCTGCATGTTCGCATCGACGGAACCGACCGCTCCGCCGCAGCGTTAGTGGCCCGGCTGCCAGGTCTCCAACCCTTCACCAAGGGCGAAACCGTGCGCCTAGGTTTGGAATGGACCCGGCTGCATGGTTTTGGTGCAGAGGGCACTGCCCTGCCTGATTTTGTCGCCGCCAGCGCGCCTTACGCCGCGCCCAGCAGCGGATGACCCTGTTCATCCAACGGAATATCCACCCATTCCTCTCTAGCGATGCGCCGCAAATCCAGAAGGGACCAGGGAATGAGGATCAGTGCCGCCGTAATCCAGGCAGCCAGGTGCCAACCCCAGCCGTCACCGGGAATAAAGGTAGCGATCACTACGAAAAAGCCGGTGACGCCGTAAAACCGGTACGCCGCCTGCTGCGTGTAATGGCCCACTTTGGGGTTGGGATGATGGCGGTTCAGGGCGTACACCAGCATCGACGCGCCAAACCAGAAGATCAGCAGAGGAAACGGAATCAGGATGGCGATGAGGTTGCCATAGTTCATCAGGGAGGCGGACCGTTTGGCGGAAGCACCGCGCGCAATTTTGCCGATGGTCGTATCTTCACTTTGCTCCAACAGGTGCATGGGGGTGTGCATGAACGAGAACCTTGTCGATGAAAGCGTAGCTAAGAAGTCCATTCAGGATGACTGGATGGATAACGGGATAACGAGCAGCGAGTCAATTTCAATCTTGTTTCGTCTGACTTGCAAGCGCATCCATCACGGATTGCGAGGGTGGCTCTGAAGAGCTGGAGCGCGCTCCAATCGCTGCTTTTGCCAGCGCTTTGCCTCCTGTGCGGCGCGGCAGGCGCGGGTGGACGCGATCTGTGCGCGGCGTGCGCCAACGACTTGCCGCACAATCACGCGGCCTGCCCACGCTGCGCTGAACCGCTGCCTGCGGGGTGGAGCGCGCTGTGTGCACGCTGTCAGGCCCGCGCGCCCGCTTTTGACCGCGCCTTTGTCCCTTTTCGTTACCAGCCGCCGCTGGATTTCCTCATTAAGGGCCTGAAATTCGACGGCCGTCTGGCCCATGCGCGCTTGCTGGGGGACTTGTTCGCCACCGCCTTGGCTGAACGGGGCGCACCCTGGCCAGATTGCATCCTCCCCATCCCCTTACATCCCCACCGCCTGCGTCAACGCGGCTTCAACCAGGCGCTGGAACTCGCGCGCGCCGCAGCGCACCACTGCCAGATTGTACTGTGGCCTGACGGTCTGCGCCGCATCCGCGACACTTTGCCGCAGACCAAGCTGCGCGCTGGCCAGCGCCAGTCCAATGTACTCCATGCCTTCGCGTTGCGCGCACCGCTGCCCGGCGCGCGGGTGGTATTGTTTGACGATGTGGTTAGCACCGCCAGCACGGTCAACGAATGCGCCCGGCTGCTGCGGGCGAGCGGCGCAACCGGCATCGAAGTCTGGGCTATCGCCCGCGCTGGCGACACCTTATGAGGGTAGGTATCCTCTTCCGCACGGAAATTGCATAGCCTCCGCCGCCCATCGCATTCCCGACCCAATTGGCACCATGAAGAAAAATGTACTGACCTTCGAACAGGCTCTACGGGTCCATGACCAACTGCTGCAACGCCGTGGTTTAAACCTATGGATCGGCGCTGAAGCCACCTTCACCGATTGTCGTTCCGAAGCACCGGAATGGCTTAGCCACGCCCTTGGCCCACACAAGCAAAGTCGTGCGCGCCGAATGCTAGCCGACTATCAGGCCCGTGCGTCCGGCGGCGTGGTGCTGCGCACCCTGGGACGACAATATGCTGGGGAAGAACGGCCGCGCTGGAGCCTTGGGCTTTATCAGCGCCGCGACGGTCGACCGGTTTGGGCAGGCCCGCCCGATCCGCTGCTGGAACCGGTGTCCTTGCCGTTGCCTGAGGGGGCGCTGGAAGAATTTTGGGAAGGCTTGGCGCAGCGGCTCGGCGCGCGCGGCTGGACCGCGTTGTTGTTTGCAGTCGATGGCTACCCACTCTTGCGAGTCGCGTGTCGGGGCGACGGTCTGCCTTTGCACATTGATCCGGCGCGCGAGCCTCGTCTAGCGCGCCCCAGTGTTCATGCTCAAACTCTACCACCGGCAGGATACCGCGACGAGCTAGCCGAGGAAGGTCTGCTGCTCTTCGGTATCGGCTGGCCCGCTCCCGAGGCGTCGCCAGATGCGCTGACCGCGCCGTGCGTCGAACTGCCGTCTTGCGCCGAGGTCGAGTTGTTTCTGAGTGTATTGGGGGCCGTAGCCGAAGCCGCCACCGCTGCGCGCCTGCCTGCTCTGATCCTGACCGGCTTCCCGCCACCGGTGGATACCACCATCGCCTGGACCGCCTTGACGCCCGATCCTGCTGTGGTGGAAGTCAACCTGGCTCCGGCTGCGGATGCCATCGGCTTTCTAGAGGGCGTCCGCAGCGCTTTTAGCGCCGCCGCCACGGCTGAGTTGTCGCCGTATCGGCTGCACTATAACGGCCAGATCAGCGATTCCGGCGGCGGTGGCCACCTAACCCTGGGTGGGCCGACGCCAGATCGTAGCCCGTTCCTGACGCATCCTGGTCTGCTGCCTGCCCTGCTGGGCTATTTCAACCGCCACCCGGCGCTGTCGTACTATTTCGCGGGGGATTTCGTCGGCAGTTCCAGCCAGGCTCCCCGGCCTGATGAACGCGCCACCGATAGCGTCGAGGAGTTGGCGCTAACGCTGGCTTTGCTCGCCCGCCAGCGCAATCCTGCGCCCGAAGTGCTGTGGCAAAGTCTGGCCCCCTTTCTAACCGATCCCGCCGGTAATCCTCACCGCAGCGAAATCAACATCGAAAAGCTATGGAATCCACAGCGACCCGGACAGGGCCAACTGGGGCTGGTGGAATTTCGCGCCCTGCGAATGCCAGCCACTGCCGAGCGAATGGCGGCCCTGGCGGCGCTGTTGCGCGCCATCGCCGCGCTGTTGATTGCGCAATCGGCACCGCCGCCGCTGGTGCACTGGGGTCGGGAACTGCATGACCGCTTCGCCTTACCTTTCCATTTACGCGCGGATTTGTGGGAGGTGTTGGACGAACTCGCCAGCGCGGGTCTAGGCTTGGGGCAACCCTTACTCGACGAGTTGCTGGTCGATGCCCATGAGCTGGTGGGTGCCGTGGACTGCGGTGCGTATCGCTTGCAGATTCGGCGTGGCCTGGAATTCTGGCCTCTGCTGGGCGACGCCACGGCCCAGGAGCACGGCCATTCGCGGCTGGTAGACTCCAGCAGCGCGCGCCTGGAAATCAGTCTGCGTGCGCTGCCGGACGCCGATCCGGCCTTGCTACCTGACTGGCGACTGACCGCCAACGGCTACCGGTTACCGCTACACGCTGAGGAGCAAATGGATGGACCCATTCACCTGAGCGGGCTACGCTACCGTCGTTTTAAGCCCTGGACTGGCTTGCATCCCACCTTGGAAAGTCAGGCCCCCATCACTCTGCTATTGTGGCATCCGCGCCAGCCGGAAGCCGTGCGCATCCGCCTGTACGAGTGGCAGCCGCAGAACGGTGGTTATAACGGTTTGCCGATTGATTTGCAGGAGGCGGCCATCCGCCGGGCCGAGCGCTGCGTGGTCGAGCGCCTCGACGCCACCACGGTGGCCACAGCATTGGAGCCGCCGCCCAACGCCTTAACGCCGTACAGCTTCGACTTGCGTTGGTGCGCTTAGCTTTTTCGTCGCTGATCTCGCCGACTGTATAGCCACTGCATTAGGGTCAAGCTTCCGGTTTCTCCCTACGGACTGGTGGTCGTAAGGTCGCCCGGCTAGGTAAATCGCCTGGATCGTGGTACATTCCACCCCATATTCGTCGCGGCGCGCTCAGGTTCGCGCCTCCCGATGCTCCAGTGTTCCAGTATTCCTTCCGGCACAGTCGTTAGCGGGTCGCCCGACCCTTCGATCCTACCGTAGGTCTGCCGTCGCTCGAACCCACCGGGGTCTTTGTTTGTCTTTACGATGTGCATCGCGTCGGATTGCTGACTGCGGGATGGCTGTTGTCGTCCGCGCGGCGCTGGCTAGAGCTGCGATGACACCCTCACTCTATAACCGACCCAATGGGTCGCCATTACCGGAGACTTCGGATGAAAACAGTTTTCATCGGTAATCTACCTGCAGACGCCACCGACCAGGAAGTGACTGATTTATTTGCGGCACACGGGCGCGTCCACGGACTGCGTCTGACACGCGATGTGTTTTCCGGGCATTGCCGGGGCTTTGGCTTTATCAAAATGGAAGGCCATGAAGCGCGGGCCGCTATCAACGCGCTCAATGGCCAGGAACTACGCGGCCAGCGCCTGAAAGTGAACGAAGAACGCGCTCCAAATGCGCGGGGCGGGCGGCACCGCTAAACACAGCGGTTTCGACCCCACCTTATCAGGTGACGCTCAGCAACCAGCGCTGTTTTGTTGGTGGAACCCGGACGAAGCGCTGCGGCGAGCGCTGGGTGAGTGATCGGCGCGCTGTTCCTTAAGCAGATGTTGATCTCCAGCACACATCTCAACCATTCCTGGGGTAGCTCCGGCTTCCGATGGCGGCTAGCCGTTGGGCTGCTGGTGTTGTTGCTGTTAGGGCTGTTGTCGGCCTGGGATCGGACCTGGCCGCCCCTAGTGACGCGCGCCCAAGAGCTGGCAACCCTGGTGCTGGACCGAGAGGGGCGAATCTTGCGCGCGTTCACGGTTCCGCCTGGAGTGTGGCGCTTGCCAGTGCGGCCTGAAGCCGTCGATCCGCTATATCTCACCATGCTGCTGGCGTATGAAGATCGCCGTTTTGCGCGGCATCCCGGTGTAGATGCGCTGGCAGTGGCGCGCGCTGTGGGGCAGTGGCTGCGGCATGGCCGCGTGGTGTCGGGCGCATCCACCTTGACCATGCAGGCCGCCCGGCTGTTGGAACCTCATTCCAGGGATTTTCTGGGCAAGCTCGGCGAGATGGTCCGCGCCCTGCAACTGGAGTGGCGTTATAGCAAGGACGACATCCTGGGTTTCTATCTGACGCTGGCTCCGTTTGGCGGCAATCTGGAAGGGGTGCGCGCGGCGGC
>JBATSQ010000110.1:0-18322 GCA_049293375.1 Candidatus Contendibacter sp. | reverse complement strand
TGACCTCAATCCCCCAGCGCTGGACGTGGCGCTTAAAGTCAATAAATGCGCTTTTTTGGGCGAGCGCCTCCGGCTCGCCCGCATAGCTCAGCACAACCAATGGGCTGCGCAAGCCCTGGTCAATTTCCACCTTGGCCCGCTCCAGCAACCTGGCCAGCGCCCGATCAAACCCATGGGCCTTAAACAAAGGCTCAGCTCCACCTTCGGCAAACCGCGCCACCCATTTGACGCCAAGCAGTGCATCCAGGCGACCACTTCCCAAATCGCGGCTAGCCTCATCCCCGCGGACGCCAATCTGAACGTGCGCATAGCGCGGCTGGTCGAACAAAAGATAGCATCGCACGGAGCGCCGGAATTCCTCCATAAGCCGCCGTAGCTCATTGAAAGGCAACTCGGTATCGCGTAACAGCTGGACCGCCGCATCCGCCAGCACTGCTTGGCCAGCCAACATGGTACGGCTATCGAGCACATTCAAGTAGAACGGCGCATTCAGACCCGCTCGTTTGCGGTATTCACGATAGCCCCGCAGAATCACGAATGAGGCTTCGGTAGCGTTCTGAAACAGCGGACTGCGCGTTTGCGCCATGGTGATCAGGAGCGCGCAGTCATACTTGACCACCAAGCGCGTTAAAAACAGCTCAGTAAGGGCGCTGACCGAACAAGGCTTGATCTTAATGTCTGGATTCCGCATCGCGGCCAAACGGCGATGAAACGCCAAAATGGAATTGGCGCTGCGCTCGTCGGTGAAGCTTTCGGCACCGTAAACCAACACATTCGGCAGCAGATGCACGTCATGCTCCCGAAAATAGGCAATCGGCAAATCACAAGCCGCATCCACGATGACCACTGTTTTCATGGGGATCTCATCGCCCAGCCGCAGCAGCCCGTCCTGGCGCTGACCTGTGGTTCAACCAGCATTGGTATAAGGGCCACTATAGATGGCGTCAAACCGGCAGCCATGGCCGAATCGCTCATTCAGCCTTTGGGGCTCCAAGCGCACTACGGTGGCCGTGATCTCCACTTCGCCCTCGCCGAGTTCGTCACTGCTGATGCGCAAACACAGCGTCGTTCCCATGGGCAATGCTTGATCGGTCCAGAGCAGAATGCCACCGGCGCTGATATTGCCCAACCAGCCCTGGCGCAGCGTTTCGTCGCCAGCAACTCGGTATTGCGCCGCCGCATTCAGCTCGGTGCGGGCGAACCGCCGTTTTTCGACGCCATCAGGCACGTTCATAGACTCCAGGGTAAGATCGCTGCTGGCCAAATCAGGGGCGACACACTGCTACCGGGCGGCGGCAAAGTCCTCTAAACTGTCACTAGCAATGCTAGGCTATCACATTTATCAGTCAAACCGCCAAGCTCGAACCGTGTCTAACCTGCTTGGGGAGACCACTGGCGTAAGGAGAACACACCCTATGCAGCACCAGACTCCGTCTCAGCAAGATCAGACACCTCCTGGCTATCAAGAAAAATATCAATCATTTAGCGCGGGGCAGTGCATTTTTCAGGAAGGTGAGCCAGGCGAACTGCTTTATATTGTGGCGCAAGGCCAAGTCGATATCCTGCTTAAAGGGCAGGTTCTGGAAACGGTCAACCCCGGCGGTATCCTAGGCGAGATGGCGCTGATCGATGATAAGCCGCGCAGCGCGATGGCGGTCGCTCGCACCGACTGCTTACTGAGCCTCGTCACCCGCCAGCACTTTCTGGCTTTGGTGCAACGCACACCTGCATTCGCCCTGCAAGTGATGCGCATCATGGCACAGCGTCTGCGTTCCGCTAACGCTCGCCATGCGTTTTGATTGAGCGGTAGCACGCTTTGTACGGCGGCCATGCGCTATCATGACTACGCTAATCCCAGTTTGCTGCACGCTCCAAACCTAATGTTCACATCGAGCCAGCGGCCCGCCGCCGTTCTCCCGCGTGGAACCGTTCATGATCGAAGCCGCCTCTCTCGCGTATCCTGATCCTGCAAGCATTCCGGGCAACCCTTTATTCGACGCCTACCCGGTTCCCACCTCCGGCTACGACGAGATGTGGGCGGCCCCTGGTATTCTGCGGCCGCACTGGCAGGCCCTGCTGCGGTTCCTGGAGGAAATCGGCGGGGCGGAGCTGAAGCGTCGTCATGCCGAAATCCAGCGCTTATTGCAAGCCGATGGCGTCACCTATAACAGTTACGGGGATCCGCACAGTAATGCGCAGCGTTGGCTAGTCGATCCGCTGCCCTTGCTTATGACCGGTGAGGAGTGGACCGGGCTGGCGGCGGGATTGGAACAGCGTTCGCGCTTGCTCAACGCGCTGCTGGCGGATCTTTATGATCGGCGGGTGGTGATCCGTCAGGGCTGGCTGCCGCCAGAGCTGGTTTATGCCTATCCCGGCTTTCTCCATCCCTGTCATCAGTCCCTACCAGCTGGCCATCGTTGGCTAATCTTTCACGGCGTTGATCTCGCCCGAGGCCCCGATGGCGTGTTTCGCGTTTATGCTGACCGCGCCCAAGCGCCAGCGGGCGCAGGCTATACCCTGGAAAACCGCATTACCCTGGCGCGGGCGCTGCCCATGCTCTACCGCGACGCGCCATTACGCCGTCTCGCCAGCTTTCTAGAGACCGAACGCACCACCCTGGCCAAACTGGCGCGCCATAACCCTGAAAACCCGCATATGGTGCTGCTGACCCCCGGCCCCAACAGCCCGGTTTACTTTGAGCACGCCTATCTTGCCAACTATCTGTCGCTCAGTTTGGTCGAAGGCGAGGACTTGCTGGTACGTGACGGGCGGATCTGGCTAAAAACACTGGGGGGTTTGCGGCCGGTGGATGTCATACTACGCCGGGTGGCGGATGCCGCGTGCGATCCGCTGGAGTTGCGCGGCGATTCTCTGTTGGGCGTTCCCGGCCTGTTACAGGCGGTGCGGGGCGGCCATGTCGCCCTCGCCAACGCCCTGGGCAGCAGTCTGGTCGAAAATCCCGGTTTAGCCGCCTTCCTGCCGCTGCTGTGCCGACGGATGCTGGACGAGGAGCTGAAGCTACCCTCGTTGCCCACCTGGTGGTGCGGCGAACCGGGTGGGCGCGAATACGTGTTCACTCACCTGGAACAGCTGGTCGTGCAGTCTATTTTACCTCAGCAACCGCGCTGGGAAGGCGCGCGCCTCACCGCCTCGGCGCGCGCCGAATTGCGAGATCGCATTCGGGCGGCTCCGCATCTGTACATCGCCCAGGAACTGCTGCCGCTGTCAACTGCTCCGGTGTTTGAAAACGGCCAGTTGACGCCAAAACCCATTCTGCTGCGTGGTTTTACCGTCGCCGACGGCGAGGGCTACCGGGTCATGCCGGGTGGCTTGGCGCGCGTATCGTCTGGGTTGGATACGCTGCAAGCCGCCGTGCAAACAGGCGGCATCAGCAAGGACTGGTGGGTGCTTGCCCCAACCCCGCAAAAACACGTCAGCCTGCTGCGCCAAAGCTACGGTCTGATCTTCGTTACCCGTGATGGCGACGATTTGCCCAGTCGCGTGGCTGATAACTTGTACTGGCTAGGGCGTTATAGCGAACGGCTGGACGGCACCGCCCGGCTGTTGCGGGAGGCCTTCGGTCGCTTACTGGAATGGGAACAGGACAACACCGACGAACGCTGCCTCGATGATCTGCTCGACGCTTTGGAGATTGCGACGCCCGCCGTAGCCGAATCGCCGCGCGCGCGCTTTTTTTTGCTGCGACAAGCCTTATTAGACCTCATCCTCAACGCGGAGCACGAGGGCGGACTGCGGGCTATTCTCGAGGGCATGCTGCGCACCGGACGCGCGGTGCGCAATCATCTGGGTGACGATAGCTGGCGGCTCCTGAACCGTCTGCAACGGCACATTCAGGAGCCGCCCGCTGAGCTGAGCGCCCGGCAGGCTCGCGAGGTGTTGGAGGAAGATTCGATGTTAATCGCCGCGTTCTGCGGCCTAAACAATGAGACTCTGCCTCATCACCAAGGCTGGCTGTTCCTTGACATTGGCCGTTACCTGGAGCGGGTGCTGCGTACTCTGGATTTATTCCAACTGGCGTTTATCACCGCCCGCAATCCCGGCGTGCCGCTATGGGAAGTGGTGCTAACCATTACCGATAACCTGACCACCTATCGCCGCCGCTATCGCTCGGCGCTGCACCCCGCCGCTATCATCGATCTGCTGCTATTCGATGAAGGCAATCCCCGCGCGGTAGGCTATCAGTTGCAACGCTTACAACGACACATCGGCCGCCTCCAGCCGGGCAATGGCTCACCCTACCGCAGCGCCGAGGAGCGGTTGATTTTGGAGGCCACCACCGCCTTGCAACTGGCTGACATCGAGGCGCTGGCCGGCCTAACTCAGCAAAGCACTCAAGCCAACGCTGAACTCTCCCGCTTGCTCAAGGCATTGGAGCGCCCGCTGGCGGAGCTGTCCGACGCCTTAACCCACAGCCACTTTAGCCACGCCGAAGTACCCCGGCAACTGATCGCCATGAAGCCATGAAATACCGGATTACGCACCGCAGCCTCTATCGCTACAGTGGCGATGTGGTGCTGTGTCACAATATAGCGCGGCTCCTGCCCCGCGAGACGCACTGGCAGCATTGCCTTCCCAGCCGTCTGACGATTCGTCCCAACCCGGCGTTCTCGATTGAGCGGCTGGATTTTTTTGGTAACCGTACGTTGTACTTTGTCATCCAGGATATTCATCAGGAGTTGGAGGTCATCGCCTCCAGTAAGGTTCAAGTCCGCGATGCCCGTCCCCTGGGCTTATCCAGCCTATCGCCCCCCTGGGAACAGGCGCTACAGCTGTTGCGGGAAAATTCCCAACCCGAGACCATTGAAGCTCGCCAGTTCACGTTGGATTCGCCCTTTGTGACGGTGCGGCCGCATTTTCGGGACTACGCCGCACCGAGCTTTCCACCAGGGCGTCCGCTACTCGAAGCGGTTGGCGATCTGAACCGGCGCATTCATGAGGAATTTACTTACGATCCGCACTTCACCACCATCGCTACGCCACTGGAGCAGGTGCTAAGCCAGCGGCGCGGCGTCTGCCAGGATTTTGCCCATTTGGCGATCACCTGTCTGCGGGCGCTGGGCTTGGCGGCGCGCTATGTGAGCGGCTATCTGGAAACGCGGCCACCGCCTGGTAAACCACGCTTGGTGGGAGCCGACGCCTCCCATGCTTGGCTAGCGGTCTATGTGCCCAGCATCGGCTGGGCGGAATTTGATCCGACGAATGCCTGTCTGCCCGGCGAAGGACACATTACGCTGGCCTGGGGGCGAGATTATGGCGATGTCGCTCCGCTGACTGGCGTCATGACCGGCGGCGGCTCGCACACCTTGGATGTATCGGTGGACGTAGAGCCGCAACCGGAAGGAGACCGCAGCGACGCGAAAGCCGCCGCACGCCCTTAAAGCCGCACGGCCAGCACATCGCAGGGCGCGCCGTGCAACACTGCGTTGGCGGTCGAACCCAGCAGCAGCGCCAACCCGTGGCGGCCGTGGCGGCCCACCACGATCAAATCCGCGCCATGATCGCGCGCAGCCGCGATGATACCCTCCTTAGTAGACGGCGCGTTGACCACCCACTGCGCGCCATCCTCTCTACCGAGCCGCCGCGCCAAGGCCCCCAACAGCTCCCGCGCTTCCCGCAGCAAAGCCTCATCCGGCAAATCCGGCAACACTGGCAGCAACTCATAGCCACCTCCCAGCGTAATGCCGATATCCTCGACCACATGAATCAGGCTCAGACGTGCGCCGCACTGGCAGGCTATGGCGCTGGCCCGCTCTCCAACCCGGAAACCATCGTCGGAAAAGTCCGCTGCAAGCAAAACATGTTGGTACGTCACGCCTTTATCCCCCACGATCTGCGGTATCCTGGAGTCAATGAACTCTTATAAACACCCGTTGATTCAAAGTCATGGCCACCGTCATTACCCCATCTAACCCTCGATCTCCATACAGCTTCACCCGCTGCCGGAGCGGGCTTTCCACCTTGCTTTGGGTATTTGCGCGGGGTAAAGCGGCAAAATCGCGCACCGTGCTTTACCGCGCGCCGTAGCGCTGAACGACATAATCAGCCACCAACTGCTGAAACTCGGTAGCGATACCTTCGCCTTTCAAAGTCACAGTTTTCTCGCCATCTACATAGACCGGTGCCACCGGCGCTTCGCCAGTTCCAGGTAGACTGATGCCAATATGCGCCTGCTTACTCTCGCCCGGCCCGTTGACCACGCAGCCCATTACCGCCACCTTCAGCTCCTCAACCCCAGGATAACGAGGGCGCCAAACCGGCATCTGCTCCTGCAAATAACCCTGAATCTCCTGGGCCAAGTGTTGGAAGTAGTCGCTACTGGTGCGGCCACAGCCGGGGCATGCCACCACAGTCGGCGTGAAAGAGCGCAAACCCAGAGCCTGGAGGATTTGCTGTGCAACCCGTACTTCTTGGCTCCGATCGCCACCAGGCTCTGGGGTCAGCGAAATGCGAATGGTGTCGCCGATGCCTTCCTGCAACAACACCGCCAACGCAGCGGTAGAGGCGACGATGCCCTTGCTGCCCATACCCGCCTCGGTCAGGCCCAAATGCAGTGGATAATCGCAACGCGCCGCCAGCCGCCGATAAACCGCAATCAAATCCTGTACCCCACTCATCTTTACCGACAAGATGATGCGATCATGGTCCAGACCGATCTCCTCGGCGCGGCGGGCGCTATCCAGCGCCGAGCGGATCATCGCCTCGTGCATCACTGCGACCGCAGGATGCGGCTCTGTGCGGTGAGCATTTTCGTCCATCAACCGCGCCGCTAGCTCCTGATCCAGACTGCCCCAGTTGACCCCGATCCGCACCGGCTTGGCGTAGCGGCAGGCGATCTCGACAATCGTAGCGAATTGTTCGTCTTTCTTTTTACCGCGCCCGACATTGCCGGGATTGATGCGGTACTTGTCGAGCTGCTCAGCGCAGGCTGGATAGCGCCTCAGCAAGCGATGCCCATTGAAGTGGAAATCGCCGATTAACGGCACAGATACTTGTTCTAGATCCAGCCGTTCGCGAATGTGCGGCACGGCGGCGGCGGCTTCCTCGGTATTCACGGTTAAGCGCACCAGCTCTGAACCAGCACGCGCCAACTCCGCCACTTGTCGCGCAGTAGCCTCCACATCGGCGGTATCGGTGTTGGTCATGGATTGCACCACGACGGGCGACCTGCCGCCGACCGTAACGGAACCGATGCGCACCGCTACGCTAGCACGGCGCGAAAGGAGGAACGGAGTCTGGGCCATCAACAGATGCTCTGGGTATGCAAGGTTCAGGATACAATCAGCGCAAAAATTCGCGGCTGATCGCGCGGAAGCGGTCCGTACCGGCCCGCTGCAGCCATTCAAACACCACCATCTCGCGACTGACGATGCGCACACCTTCGGCCCGCATACGTTCCAGCGCCAGATCGACATCGCGCGGTGTACGCGAAGATACCGCATCAGCTACTAGATAAACCTCCTTGCCCAGAGCGCGCAGACCTAGAGCGGTCTGCAACACACAAATATGCGCCTCCACCCCTACTAAGACGATCTGCTCACGGCCCAGCGTGGTGAGGTGGCGTAGACACTCCGGCTCCGCGACACAGGAAAAATGGGTCTTGCTCATGATGCTTTCTGCCGACAACACGCTACGAACCGCTGCAACGGTCGGCCCCAGACCTTGCGGGTATTGTTCGGAAGCCAGTACCGGCACCTCCAGACGCTGCGCAATCTGGATCAGCCAGGCGGCATAGGCCGCAACCTGCTCCGCCTGGTAAATAGCGGGCATCAACCGCTCCTGAAAATCCACCACCAACAAGCAGGATGTTTCGGCTTTCATGAGCATGGCGTTATACGCTCCTGAGCAAAAGCAGCTGGCCTAAGACGCATCAATCCGCAATCAGCGTAATGCGCTCGTTGGGACGACTCCCTTGCACCACTCGCGTCTCTAAGCCTTGCCAAGCTGATGCAAGCAAACCCACCGGAGCGCGGTGCTGGAGATCGTCTACGGCAAAGGTAAACAAGCGCATCCGTGGCTGGATTTTCTGTTGGCTGACACTACCGCACCACACGGGCTGGCCCCCTTCCCGCAAGCGCACTCCCACATCCCAAAACCGCAACAACCAGCGGGTGTCCGCCCCTTCATCGTAGCGCACCAAGGCGAAGTCATTCGCCGCACCGGCATGGGTTTGGGGCAACACTGGCAATTCCCGCAGCTCCACCTGTGGGCTGAGCCATAGCAACATGCCTTTCATGCTGGCTTTGGGTGCCGGTTGCCAGCCCGCTTCCCGCAAGCGTTTTTCCAATTCCTCGCGGGTGGCCGCCCATTGCAACACAAAATCCTGCCGTTGCTGACCGCCAAAATCGCGCCGCTGCTGGGGTAAGCGTCGCCAGTCCTGCTCCCACCAGGCCGCGCGCGTCAATAGCTGGGCGCTGGCTTGGGGCTGATAGCGCTGCAAATCGGCGCGAAAATGTGCCCCAACATGTAGTAAAACCGCCACCAGTAAGGTACTGACGCTCACAGCGAGTAATCCGCGCCAACGCACGGTGCGGATGGCGTGGTGATTGTAAGCCAGCCCCAGCGCTGTCACCCAGAGCAAGCCCAGGCACAGCCCTGCGAGAGTATCTGTCAACCAGTGAATACCCAAATACAAGCGGGCAAAGGCAATCGACACTACGGGCAAGGCCGCCGCCCAGTAAACGATCCAGCGGCGGGCCGGCGCAATCTGGCGGGCGATCAGCACCGCCAGAAAACCAAACACCAGGGTGCTAAAGGTGGCGTGGCTGGATGGGAAGGAATGGCTTGCCATCTGCAAGGTTTCGGTGGGTCCGGCGACCGGTAGCAAGGCTTTAAAGAACAGATTGGTGACCATGCCAAAACCCAAGGCGGCCAACCAGTGCCAAGCAGCGGCGGCCCTGCGCCGCCAGAGCAGCCAGCCGAACACCACCAGACTCATCGGTAAGATGACCCGATAATCGCCCAACTCGGCAATCAGCACCATCAGCGCGTCAGCCCACGGGGTGCGCAATTCCTGAAAAAAATGATACAGGCTCTGATCCAGACCATTGGGCAAACGCTGACCGGCGGCGCTTAAACTTAAGCTCAATAAAACGATGCCGCCCAGCAACGCCGCCGCCAGCGCGATCAAGCCGCGCATCTCGCCTTTTTTAGGGTCTAGCAGTGAAGAACTCAGCAAACCGATGTAGCCTCGGCCCTGACTCCAGGCATGGAAGCGGCGCACCCACCCCGGCGCGCGGGCTTGAAACAACCGTACGAACCGCTTGACCAACCAGGTCGTCAGCCACAGCAGCACCGCCACGATCAAGATGAGCACCACGAGGCGGCCAGCGACCCGTGAGGCCACCTCCAGCGACGCGCCAAACACCATGCCAGGAAGCAGATAAGCGGGGGCCCATAAAATGGCTGACACCACATTGGCAATCATGAAATCGCGCCAGGTCATGTCCATCATGCCGGCCACAGTCGGAATAGTGCCGCGCACTGGGCCGAAGAAGCGCCCGAACAGCACCCCCTTGCCACCGTGTTTGCGGAAAAACTCCTCGCTGCGCACCAGCATCTCCGGGTGCTTGGCGAAGGGCCAGACCCGGCGGATGCCTTGCTGGAACACGCGGCCAATCCAGAAGCTGATGGCATCACCCACCACCGCACCCAGCGCAGACCACCAGTAGGCGGACCAAAAATCAATATGGCCTAGTCCGATAAAAGCGCCCAGTGTGAACATAATCAGCGCGCCAGGCAGAATGACGCCGACGATAGTCAGCGATTCCGCCGCCGCACTGAGAAAAATCACCAAACCCATCCAACCCGGATGCGCGGTGATCCAGGCAAACAAGGCAGTGACGGCTTCAGAATCCATAGTGGAGGTGCATGAAGGGGAGAATCGTGGAGCTATTCAACTCCTGCCAAAGAGTCGTGGGTGCAAACCATAGGTTTGCACCCACCCAGCGGACAGCGTTTAGAGTGCACGAAGGCTGGCCTTGCGAAATTCCTCACGCATGTCTTCAAAGGTTCGCGCTACCGGAAATTGCGGAAATTCGTCGATCACGTTTTGCGGCGGGCGGAATAAAATTCCCATATCCGCCTCGGCCAGCATAGCCGTATCATTGTAGGAGTCGCCAGCGGCGATCACCCGAAAGTTCAGCCCATGAAACGCGCACACCGCCTCACGTTTGGCTTGCGCCTGGCGTAGAGTGTAATTGACCACTCGATCATTCACCACGTCCAGCCGATGACAGAGCAAGGTTGGCCAGCCGAGCTGACGCATCAGCGGCATGGCGAATTCGTAATAAGTATCGGACAAAATAACAACCTGGAACCGCTCGCGCAGCCAATCCAAAAATTCGTGCGCGCCGTCCAGTGGCCCCATGCCGGCGATCACTTTCTGAATATCGGACAATGCCAAACCATGTTGATCGAGCAGCGTCAAACGCTGCCGCATCAGCTGATCGTAATCAGGCAGATCGCGGGTGGTCAGTCGTAACGCGGCGATGCCGGTGCGTTCAGCGACATTGATCCAGATCTCCGGAATCAGGACCCCTTCCAAATCTAAGCAAGCAATTTCCATGAGCGTCCCCTGGGTTGATGGCCGTTCCTATGGCCACAGCGTGGTCTCGAACAGCCTTAAGGATGGTAATGACGGCGGAGGCAACGCTAACCTGCTTACCCTTCTGGTCGCAAGTGCTGTTGCATCCATCTTATGGCAGTCGTACTATTTCAGTTAACTAGTTGATTCAATTTGATAGTTTACAAGACAAATTGACCTTTACCGTTCATAACAAATTGATCCATAACAATTTGATAAACATCAGGTAAAGAAAACCATGGCCCGATTGACCCATTTGCGCGTGCTCCCTTTTTATGCTTTATCACATCAGCTACAGTTAGCAAGCTTGGTCAGCGATCATTCCGAGTCGTCCAAGCCCTGACCTTATGGATGCATCATGGCCACCAATCCCAGCACTGTCATTTCCACGCCTGTTAGCGGTCAACTTAGCGGACTCGCCCGCCAGTTGGTACAACATCACTTATTGGACGAAGCCGCCGCGCTCAAGGCAATGGAGCAGGCCCGCAAAGAGAACCTCGCGCTGGTCACCTATCTGGTTGAGAACAAGCTGGCCCGCGACAAGGATATCGCTCGCATTGCCGCGCGCAGTTTTAACCTGCCGTTGTTTGATTTAGAGGCCCTGGACATCGACCCGACCACGGTGCGCCTGGTCGACGCCAAGCTACTGCGCCAACATCGCGCCCTGCCCTTGTACAAACGCGGCAGCCGTCTCTTTGTCAGCATGAGCGATCCAACCAACCAGCGCGCGCTGGAGGACATCAAGTTTCAAACCCGGTTGGATATTGAACCGATCATCGTCAGCGAAACCCAACTCGACAAGGTGCTGGATTCCGCCCTGGATTCCACGCCGATGGACATGAGCGACAGCGAGGTGGGGGACCTCGACTTCGGCAGCGAGGGCGACGCGGCGGCCAAAATCGAAACCCTGACCCAGTCTGATACGGACGATGCGCCAGTTGTGCGTTTTATCAACCAGGTGATCGTGCAAGCCATTAACCGCGGCGCATCGGATATTCACTTTGAACCCTACGAAAAAACCTACCGGGTGCGCTTTCGCCAAGATGGCATGCTTGATGAGGTCCACAAACCTCCAGTCGCCATGGCACCACGCATGGCCGCGCGCCTTAAAATCATGGCCCAGCTCGATATTGCTGAGCGCCGCGTGCCACAGGATGGGCGCATCAAGCTGTATTTGACCAAACAGCGCGCCATCGATTTCCGCGTCAACACCCTGCCGACCATGTGGGGTGAAAAAGTCGTGATGCGCCTGCTCGATCCGACTAGCGCGCAGATGGGCATTGAAGCGCTAGGCTACGAAGATCATCAAAAAGAACAGTTCATGAGGGCGATTCATAAACCGCAAGGCATGGTGCTGGTCACTGGCCCCACCGGCAGCGGCAAAACCGTCTCGCTTTACACCGCGCTGAACATTCTCAATACGCAGAGCGTCAATATTTCCACCGCTGAAGACCCGGTAGAAATCAATTTGCCCGGCGTCAACCAGGTCAACGTCAACCCCAAAGTGGGCATGACCTTCGCCAACGCGCTGCGCGCCTTTTTGCGCCAGGACCCGGACATCATTATGGTCGGCGAAATCCGTGATCTGGAAACCGCCGAAATCGCCATCAAAGCCGCTCAAACCGGCCACATGGTGCTCTCCACTCTGCACACCAACAGCGCCTCCCAGACTCTCAGCCGCCTGATGAATATGGGTGTAGCCCCCTATAATATCGCCTCCAGCGTAACACTCATTATCGCTCAGCGCCTGGCGCGCCGCCTGTGCCCACACTGCAAGGAAGAAATCACCATCCCGCATGATGAGCTGCTCAATCTGGGTTTCCGCGAACCCGAGCTGCAAGACTTAACGATCTTCAAAGCCGTGGGTTGCGACCAATGCAATCACGGTTACAAGGGCCGGGTAGGCGTCTATGAAGTGCTGCCGATTTCCGAGGAAATCGGTCGCATCATCATGGCAAGCGGCAACGCGCTGCAAATTGCCGACCAGGCGCGCAAGGAAGGCATTAACGATCTGCGTCAATCAGGTTTGAACAAGGTCCGCATGGGCCTCACCAGCCTGGAAGAAATCAATCGAGTCACAACGGAATAACGGGCGTGGCAAAACAACCAACGTTGGCGAAAGCCAAAAAGAAAGCAGAGGAACCCACCTTTAAATGGGAAGGGACCGATAAGCGGGGCGTGCGCGTCAAGGGCGAGTTGCGGGGTGCCAATCAGAACCTGATCAAGGCTGAACTACGCCGCCAGGGTATTCTGCCGCTCCGGGTCCGCAAAAAGGCCAAACCGCTGTTCACCTTCGGCGATAGCATAAAGCCCAAGGACATCATGCTGTTTACCCGTCAACTCTGCACCATGCTCACTTCCGGCATTGCCGTGGTGCAGGCGCTGGATATGGTCGGTCACAGCAACCGCAAGCCCAAAGTCAAGGAGCTGATCCTGGACATCAAGGCCGAGGTGGAAAGCGGCACTTCCCTTTCCAAGGCCATGGCCAAGCATCATCTGTATTTCAACGATCTGTACTGCAGCCTGGTACACGCTGGCGAGGAGGCAGGCGTGCTGGAAGTGCTCCTGGATAAAATTGCGGTCTATCTGGAGAAATCCGAGGCGCTGAAAGCCAAGGTTAAGAAAGCCCTGACTTATCCCGCCATCGTGCTGCTATTCGCCTTTGTGGTCACCGCCATTTTGCTGATTTTTGTCATCCCGACTTTCGATGATCTGTTCAAGGGCTTTGGTGCTGAACTCCCGGCCCTGACACGCTTCGTCATCGAATTATCACAGATATTTCAAGAGTATTGGTATCTGATTCTAGGTGCGCCGGTGGTCGCTATTATCGGTTTTATTGAGGCGCGCAAACGCTCGCGAGCCTTCGGGCAATGGCTGGATCGGGTGGTTCTGAAACTTCCCCTGATTGGCGATCTAGTCTCTACCTCCGCCAACGCCCGCTTCGCCCGCACTCTGTCGACACTCTTCGGCGGTGGTGTACCCCTGGTGGACGCCATGGTCAGCGTGGCCGGTGCCACGGGCAACTATGTCTACGAAAAAGCAGTGTTGGAGATGCGCGACGCTGTTTCCATCGGCCAGCAATTGAATTTCGCCATGCGGCAGACCACCTTGTTCCCTGATATGGTGATTCAGATGGTGGCGATTGGCGAGGAAGCTGGCTCGCTGGGCGATATGTTGGCCAAAGTGGCGGATTGGTACGAGGCTGAAGTCGATCAAAAGGTCGATACCTTAACCACCATGATCGAGCCATTGTTGATGGCGTTCCTGGCAGTGGTGGTCGGCACCCTGGTCATCGCCATGTATCTGCCGATCTTCAAGTTAGCTTCCGCAGTCTGACGACGAGCACGCCATGGCTCTTTGGCAATTGCTGGTGGATTGGTCGGCACTGTTCGTTGGTGTAGCCGTGCTGTTTGGCCTGATCGTTGGCAGCTTCCTCAATGTGGTCATCCACCGCTTGCCTCTGATCATGAAGCAGGAGTGGCGGGCGCAATGCGCCGAAATGCTCGATCAACCCGATCCCGAAGCCGATCAACCCGCGCTCACGCTCTGGGGGCCGCGTTCGCAATGTCCGCAGTGTGGCCACCTGATTACCGCCCGTGAAAATATCCCACTACTCAGCTACCTTCTGCAACGTGGGCGTTGCGCCCATTGCAACGCAGCGATCAGCGTTCAATACCCTCTGGTAGAAATTTTAGGTGGCGTGCTAGCAGGCATCGTCGCCTGGACCTTCGGGTTGGGCTGGCCAGCAGCAGCAGCCTTGCTGTTCACCTGGATCCTGCTGGCCGCCAGCGTCATTGATTTTCGCCATCAACTATTGCCCGACGATTTAATTCTACCGCTGCTTTGGTTGGGGCTGTTTGCGGCGTTATTCGGACTCTTCTGCCCGCTGCCCGATGCGGTCATTGGCGCTATGGCGGGCTATTTATCGCTCTGGTCGATCTATCACCTGTTTCGCCTATTGACTGGCAAAGAAGGCATGGGGCATGGCGACTTTAAACTGCTGGCGGCGCTTGGAGCCTGGACTGGTTGGCACTACCTGGTCACTATCGTGTTGCTCTCCTCGCTGGTCGGCGCGGTCTTCGGGCTGGCCTTGATCCTATTCCGGGGTCGGGAGCGCCAGGCACCCTTGCCGTTCGGCCCATTTCTGGCCGCTGCCGGCTGGATCGCGTTACTATGGGGTGAGACGATTAATCGGGCGTATTTGAACTGGCTGGGACTGTAGCGGTGTTGGTGGTCGGCTTGACAGGCGGCATTGGCAGCGGCAAAACGGCGGTCAGTGACCGCTTTGCCCGCTTGGGCGTTCCGGTGGTGGACACCGATCGATTGGCCCGCGAGCTGGTCGAACCCGGCCAACCCGCGCTGGCGGAAATCGTCGTTGCTTTCGGCGAGGATTGCCTGGACGCCGAAGGTCGTTTGCGGCGAGACCATTTGCGTGAACAGGTGTTCGCTAACCTGGTCGGTCGTCGTCGGCTCGAAGCCATTCTGCATCCGCGCATCCGCGCCCTGGCGCGGGAACGCATTGCCGCCCTCACCGCGCCTTATGGCCTAGTCGTCATCCCCTTACTGATAGAAACGGGCATGATGGATCTGGTGGATCGGGTGCTGGTAGTGGACGCGCCGGAAACGGAACAAATTCGCCGAATCCAGACACGCGATGGGCTGGATGAGGCGCAGGCGCGCCGGATGCTAGCCGCTCAGGCAACGCGGGAGCACCGTCTTGCGCTGGCTGATGACATCATGGAGAACAGGGACGATCTGGCGGCGCTGGATCTTCAGGTCGCCAAGCTGCACCAGCACTACTGCGCTTTAGCCTTGGCCCGACCGCATTGAGCGGAGGTCCACGGGTGGGGTGGCCATTCCTCGCGCCCGGCGGCGCTCGGCCCTAGCGCACTCGCCATCCGTTGCATCCATCCGTTGCGGTCATAGCCTCCGCGAGGACCATCGTGCCCCAGATCGTTTGCTACGAACAGCCGCTCAACGAACGGATCCGTTCCTTGCTCCGCTTCGAATTTCTGTTCGAGCAAATTAAGCAAGGGATCCATGAGCCATCGCTATGGGCCAGTCGGGCGACGTTACAAGGTCTGTTCGACCTGCTAACCCTGACTGGGCGCAACGAATTTAAGGGCGACCTGCTGAAGGAACTTGAGCGGCACACCACAACTTTGAACCGGTTGCGCACCAATCCGCAGGTGCACGCAACGGCCTTGGAGCACATCCTGCGCGACATCGGTGTCGCGATCCAAAATATGCGCCAGTTGGACACCTCAGCCCTGGAAGCGGTGCGGCAAACCGATTTTCTGAACGCGGTTTACAAGCGCGGCCAAGCACCGGGTGGCGCTTGCCAGTTCGATCTGCCAGCACTTCACCATTGGTTGCAGCAAACAACCACGGTTCGCGCCACACACCTGCAGCAGTGGCTAGAACCGTTCACGCCGCTTGGGGATGGTGTAGCGTTGGTTCTCCAGCTCATTCGCGGCAGTGCCACCCCTCAAGCGGAGATCGCCTATCGCGGTTTTTTTCAATCCACTCTCGACAGCAATACGCCCTATCAATTGCTGCAGGTCTTTCTGGTCAACGATGTCGCCGTATTCCCCGAAATCAGCAGTGGCCGCCATCGCTTCACTATCCGCTTTATGGAACAGGCCGATCCGAATCAGCGCGCGACTCAAAGCGCGGCCAACATCCCGTTCGAGCTGGCATGCTGCGCGATATGAGCCTCCTGCTGCCGCAGCCGAGCGATAATCGGCTCGTCAGCGGCTGGAAACGCGAAATCGGCCAGCGCACTGGGTAACACCCACGCCAGCGGCTGCCCTTCTCGGCCCCATGGCGCGCCGTCCCAAGCCGTGACCCGCCACACATCCAGCAACACGCTTTGGCGGGCATAGGCGTGACGGACCTGCAACCAGGGCTCCGCCGCCCGCACCACAAGGTCCAGTTCCTCCTGCAATTCGCGCCGCAGCGCCGCCTCCACCGTTTCGCCCGCCTCTACCTTGCCCCCGGGAAATTCCCACAGTCCGCCCTGGTGGGTCTGTGCGGCGCGCCGAGTAATCAGGATCGCTCCAGCTGGATTGGTGATGACCCCCACCGCGACATGCAGGACCGCTTGAACGGTCAAGTCCGATACTCCGCATTGATGCGCACATAGTCAAACGACAGATCTGTCGTCCAGATGCGCACGGCCGCCGCACCCCGATTCAGAGCCACCCGAATCCTAATCGCGGGACGCGCCATCACTTGCTGGCCCTGGGCTTCAGTGTAATCCGGGGCGCGACCGCCATCGCGCACGATGCAGACTTCATCCAAATGAATCACGACGCGCTCCAGCTCCAGCTCAGCCAGGCCAGCGCGCCCTATCGCCGCTAAAATCCGGCCCCAGTTGGGATCAGAAGCGAAGAAGGCGGTTTTGACCAACGGCGAATGGGCAATGGTGTAGGCCACCTGGCGACATTCGCGTTCATCGCGGCCCCCCTCAACCGCCACCGTGATGAATTTGGTCGCCCCTTCGCCATCACGGATGATGGCTTGAGCTAATTCAATACACACCTCGTGCACCGCCGTGCTGAATTGTTGGCGATCTGCAGCGGCCAGCAGGGCGACCTCTACCCCGGACTGGCCGGTCGCCAGCAACACGCAGGCATCATTGGTGGAGGTGTCGCCGTCCACGGTGATCGCGTTGAAAGAGGCCACGACTGCCTCATTCAGTAACTCCTGTAAAGCCCCCGCTTCCACTCTCGCGTCCGTGGCAATGAACGCCAGCAACGTCGCCATATCCGGGCAAATCATGCCCGCGCCCTTGGCGATCCCAGTGACCGTGACCTCTCGCCCGGCTAACTGGAGCCGTCGTGAGGCCCACTTAGGCCGGGTGTCGGTGGTCATAATGCCGTGCGCGGCCTCCTCCCAACCCGTTGGCTGCAACGCCTCTAACGCCGCAGGCAAGGCGGTGACCAGGCGATACAGCGGCAAGGATTCGCCGATCACCCCAGTAGAAAAGGGTAAAACTTCCTCCAACCGGCAACCGGTTTGCTCGGCTAAAGCCCGGCAACTTGCCTCTGCATCGACCAGACCCTGGCGACCGGTGCCTGCGTTGGCGTTGCCGGTGTTGATCACCAGATAGCGCGGGCTGGTGGTTCCCAAATGATTCCGCGCCACAATGACCGGCGCGGCGCAAAATGTATTGCGGGTAAATACCGCCGCCGCCTGGGTGCCCGGGGTGACTTCTATCACCACCAGATCACGACGCTCGGCATATTTGATGCCGGCGCAGGCGACGCCCAGGCGAATTCCGGCGACTGTTAAGGGATGATCCATAAATCTCTCTCCATGCAATGCAAACGCCCCTCTGGCTTGCGGCAGAGGGGCGAATGACTAAAGAGTAAAACTAATCGAGCTGGCCGTGACAGTGCTTGTATTTTTTGCCGGAGCCACAGGGACAGGGTTCGTTACGACCCACCTTGCGTCCGTCGCGGACAAACGGGGTGTGGGAGACTTCCTGAGAGATCTGGTCCGCGTCACCAACGGCGTCTACAACCCTCTCGCCGTCAGTGGCCAGTGAAGGTGCGGGCGCGGCCGCATGTTCAAAGTGGAGGGCGGCGGGCGCTGGTCCGCGCGGTTCCGGGATGGGGGCTGGCTCAGCCTGAAACTGGGCGCGCACCAGAAAACCGACCGCTTCCTGATGGATGCGTTGCACCAGAGCCTGGAACATCTCGAAGGCTTCGCGCT
>JBATSQ010000109.1:0-8493 GCA_049293375.1 Candidatus Contendibacter sp. | reverse complement strand
AAGACGCCGGCAAGTCGCTGCATGAAGATTTTGACGGCCAGTCGGGCATCGACCTCAACCGCGCCGGCACGCCGCTGCTGGAAATCGTCTCCGAGCCGGATTTGCGCTCGGCCAAGGAGGCGGTGGCGTACATGAAAAAGCTGCATCAGATGGTGGTCTATCTGGGCATCTGCGATGGCAATATGCAGGAAGGCTCCTTCCGCTGCGACGCTAACGTCTCGGTGCGCCGCACGGGCAATCCCAAACTCGGCACCCGCGCCGAGATCAAGAATCTTAACTCGTTCCGTTTTGTGGAGCGGGCTATCGAGTTCGAGATCGAGCGGCAAATCGACCTGATTGAGTCCGGCGGCAAAGTGGTGCAGGAAACCCGGCTGTACGACCCAGAGAAAGGTGAAACCCGCTCCATGCGCGGCAAGGAGGAAGCCAACGATTATCGCTATTTCCCCGATCCCGACCTGTTGCCGCTGGTGCTGGATGAGGACTTTATCGCCGCCACCCGCGCCAATCTGCCAGAATTACCGGACGCGAAGAAACAGCGATTGATAAACCAGTATGGCTTATCGGCCTACGACGCCGGGGTGCTAACTACCAGCCGCGCTTTGGCCGATTACTACGAAGCCACCGTCGCAGCCTTAGGCGGCGAGCCGAAACTGTCCGCCAACTGGGTGATGGGCGATCTCTCGGCCTTTTTGAATAAAGAGAACCGCGACATCGCTGCCAGTCCGGTCAGCCCGGTGCAACTGGCTGGCTTGCTGCGCCGCATTCAGGATCAAACTATCTCCGGCAAAATCGCCAAGGATGTCTTCGAGGCGCTGTGGGCCGGTGAGGGCGAGGCCGACGCGATCATCGCAAAACATGGCCTGAGACAAATCACCGACACCTCAGCCATTGAAACCGTGATTGATGAAGTCCTTGCGGCCAACCCAGAGTCCCTTGCCCAGTACCGCGCTGGCAAGGATAAATTGTTCGCCTTTTTCATTGGCCAGGTGATGAAAGTCTCCAAGGGCAAGGCCAATCCGCAACAAGTCAATGCGTTGCTAATAAAAAAACTGCAAGGTTAAGTGTAGAGCCAGCAATGCTGCTGTAACTGTTTAGGAGGTTAGGAGGTATAGGCCCGGCTTGCTGAGCAGCTCTGGGCCTTGGCTAGGCGCTGGGGAGTGAATCGGAGTATTCTACGTTGCGTTGCAACATAGAAGAGTTTCGCTAAGAGGACTCCGCCATGACCATCGCCATCCTCGTCGTCCCCACTGAGCAACGGGTCGGCTTGACCACTGTCGCTCTTGGCCTGGTGCATGCGCTCGATCGTGAAGGGATTCCGGTCGGCTTCTGCAAACCGATCAGCCAACCCCATATCACCGATACCGGCCCGGAACGCTCCACCCGGCTGGCGCGCACCGTCACCAGCTTAACGCCGCCCGAACCGCTGCCCGTCGCCGCAACCGAAAATCTGCTCGGCCACGGCCAGGAAAACATCCTGCTCGAAGAAGTCATCGCCCGCTATGAACGAGCGGCCCAACACGCCGCCGTGGTCGTGGTTGAGGGTCTGGTGGACACGGACGAACAGCCCTATGCTACCCATCTTAACGCCAAAATCGCGCAAAGCCTGGACGCCAAGGTCCTCATCGTCGCCACACCCGGCGATAATACATCACGGCAGGCGGCTGATAATGTGGAGGTGGTCGCTCGCGCTTACGGCGGTCTCCAGCATGAACGAATGCTCGGTTGCATTTTCAATCTGCTGGGCGCACCCATGGACCCGGCCGGTCACGTCCGCTTCGATTTCAGCCAGGCCGAGAACGGCTATAACCCTGACCAGGAGGTGGAACTGCGCGCCGAATGCGCCCGGCGCTGGCCAGACACTTTCAAGCTGATCGGTTGCATTCCCTGGAATCGTGACCTGATCGCACCCCGGGTGCGCGACATCATGCACATGATCGACGCGCGACCCTTAAACGAAGGGCAACTGGATCGGCGAGTCACCCATGTGGCGCTGGGCGTCCGCACCCTGGCGAATAGCGGTCAGGATTTGCGGCCCGGCACCCTGGTGATCGCGCCTGGTGACCGTGACGATGTACTGCTCGCGGTGTGCATGGCGGCAATGAGCGGCATCCACGTTGCCGCCCTGTTGCTAACCGATGGCCTCAAACCCGATCTGCGGCTATGGACGCTGTGCGGACCCGCCCTAGACACCGGCCTGCCCGTGCTCACCATTGCTCACACCACCATGCAATCCGTGCTGTATCTGCCCTATATCAACCTGGAAATTCCACTCGACGACCGAGACCGCATGAAGCGGGCGACCGAAGCCGTAGCCGCGCATATCACGTTCGACTGGAAGGAATCGCTGTTGACCGCGATTACCGAACGTCGGCTGAGCCCGCCCGCGTTCCAGCACATGCTGGTGGAGCGCGCCCGCCGGGCCAACAAGCGCATCATCCTGCCCGAAGGCAACGAACCGCGCACCATCGAGGCCGCTATCATCTGCCACCAACGCGGTATTGCCCGCTGCGTGATGCTGGGCGAGGCCGGTCGGATGCACCGACTGTCGGCCCGGCGCGGCATGGCGATTCCGGCAGATATTGAAATCATTGATCCCACCCGGATCGACTCGCGGCATATCGACGCCCTGGTGGCATTGCGCCGCCATAAAGGCTTAACCGCAGGACTGGCCGAAGAACAGCTACACGACCCCGTAGTGTTAGGCACCGTTATGTTGCAACTGGGCGAAGTGGATGGGTTGGTTTCCGGAGCGGTGCACACCACCGCCAACACGATTCGTCCGGCCCTGCAACTCATTAAGACCGCGCCTGGTGTACGGCTGGTCTCTTCCATTTTCTTTATGTGTCTGCCGGAGCAGGTGCTGGTCTACGGCGATTGCGCTATCAATATCGACCCCAACGCCGAGGAGCTAGCCGACATCGCTATCCAAAGCGCCGAATCAGCGCAAGCCTTCGGCATCACGCCGAGAGTGGCGATGCTCAGTTACAGCACCGGGGTGTCGGGCGCGGGCAGCAATGTGGAAAAAGTACTGCGGGCGACCCAGTTGGCGCGCGAACGGCGACCCGATCTGCTGATCGACGGCCCGTTGCAGTACGACGCGGCGACCATCAAAACGGTGGCGCAGAGCAAGGCCCCGGAGAGTCAAGTGGCGGGACGGGCGACGGTGTTTGTCTTTCCCGATCTCAACACCGGTAATACCACCTACAAGGCGGTGCAACGTAGCGCAGGCGTCATCAGCATCGGGCCGATGCTCCAAGGCTTGAACAAGCCGGTCAATGATCTGTCGCGGGGCGCGTTGGTGGAAGACATCGTCTTCACCATTGCCCTAACCGCCATTCAAGCCGAGCAGGCCACCGAGCGCGAGCGACGCAACGCGTGTTGATCAGAGACGCTCGAACACTTCCAGGCGCGCAGGCGGCAAATTGCTCCAGATGATTTTGCTGGACACTCGCCGGAATCCCGGTAACAGGCGCGGGCGCGTGCCACGCAAATCATAGGTGAATTGCACCAGCCGCCCACCAGATTCCAGGGCGTTTTGAAACTGATGGACAATTGCCCGGGTGGTGGCGGGATGCAGGGAGCGCAACGGCAAACTGGACACGATACTATTTAGGCGCGGTTGTGGACGACCCAGCAAATGCAGCAACTGGGCGGCGTCGCCCTGAATAACCCGGAGATGGGCAAAGCGCTGCCGCAAATGGTTGGCCAGCGTCGGGGACCGCTCCACCACCACCAGCCTCCAGGACGGCACTCCACGGCTAAGCAAAGCGGCGGTCACCGCCCCGGTCCCACCCCCCAACTCGATCACCAGGCCATCCCGATCCAACGGCACCTGGGCCGCCATGCCGCTGGCCAGCGCTGGCGCGCTGGGACAAGCCGCCCCCATTGCCCGGGGATTGACCAGAATCTCCCGTGCGAACAATGCCAGGGCGGCGGTACCCGGATTATGCAAAAAAACTTTTTTGAAATAATGTTTCATGTTGATTGTTTTGACAGGAACCAGAGCCATGGTTGGACTACCCCTGCCCGCTTTGACTGGTGAATAGACTCAGGTTTCCCTGTTGTGCGGGAACCAGCGCCTGGTGCGAGGCGTTAGCGCTCCAGCGGGGACTCATGAGGCGGGACGCAGCCGATCCTGTTCGGCCTCGAACAACACCGAGGCCAATTGATGTAAGCCCTCTTCCTCGGCCAGCTCAGAAATTTCTTCCCAGGCAGCCCCCCGGTCAATCGCAGCGGCAGTCCGGCTATGGTTTGGCAGGCTTTGCCGTACCGCGCGCAGGAACGCTTGCGTCGCCTCTGCGGCATCCTCCACCGCATCCGGCCCGCGCCGCAGTTTTTCCTGTTCGGCCTCGAACAACACCGAGGCCAATTGATGTAAGCCCTCTTCCTCAGCCAGCTCAGAGATTTCCTCCAGGCTGGCGTTGCGGTCGATGGCGGCCGCTGCGCGGCTGCCATCCGGCAGCCCTGCCCGACAGGAACGCAGCCATTGGTCAATATTCTTCATCTCCACAACAGCGAACTCCCGTTAAATTACAGAGTGGATCACACACCATCGCAGCGGCAGTCTATTATAGCGGCGTTCAAAAGCCAATTTCGCGTAGTGATGGCGGGAATAAGCTTCAATAGGCTTCAAATTCGAAGCGGGCCGCGCCGATGCTCAGCGTGTCACCAGCCTCCAAGGCCATGACCTCATTGGTCTCTAAGCCGTGGCAGCCGACTTGTACCGAACCAGGCCCGGCCAAGTTCTGAATCCAGTACATGCCTTCCCGAAATAACAGTTCCGCATGCAGCGGAGCGACATCGGCGGCGGCGATGGGCAACCCGGCGCGCGGCGAACTGCCCAATGACAACCATTTGGGTACGTAGTAATGCACAACCTGACGGCTAGCATCGTCGCGCTCAAAACGCGCGTACAGCAGCGCGCCTGGACTGCCTACACCATTGAGCCGGGCAACCCGATCCTGAATCCAGAGTAAATTGAGATAGCGCTTGCGGAGCCGAACCCGCGACTCATCATCCCCCACCCGGCGGTCGCGTTGGCGCAATCGTTCGACCAAATCCAACACGTAACGACCAAATTTGCCGCGCGGTTCCTCAATACTCCAGACCGGCCTCTGATCGTATCCGTCATGACGATCCCAAGCTAGACTGAGTTTCAATTGGTAAAGACCACAAATTCCCAGACTATCGTTGCTCGCCAGGGGATACCACTGGCCGCACGTCAAGCGTTCGCCGTTGCGGGAGGTATAGGTCTGGCCGCGCTCGCTGGCCGGCATTAAGGTGAGTTGATCGCCTAATGCGCAGACCACGGCGTGCAGCCGAGAAATACGCGCCTGATCCGAGGTGAACCCCAGCGCAAAATCGCCTAAACCCGCCCCAGTGGCAGGATTGTAACGTCCTAGGGTAAAGAACGGGCGTGAGACCAGTTCGATCCGCGCTGGCGCTTGCGTGGAATCGGCCCCCAGCAACAAAGCGCGGGTCAGCGCCGTGCCACGGGTGAGCATTTGACTGGAGCCGTTGGCGGCGGCCCGCAGGCGCCGAGTGCGTTCGTCGTCCAGCGTCAGTGCGAGCGGCAAGGTAAATGCCGGCCCACTACTTCCCTCCCCCTTGATCGCCGCGTCCGATCCGCCGCGCAACGGTGCGGCTAAAGGCCAAAATTGATCCTGGCTCGCCTCGGTCGCTGGCGCTATTGGGGGGGGACGCGCGGCCCCGGCGTCGAGGGGCGGGGCCAAGAAGATAGCGTCGGTCTGATAGGCGTGCCAAAGACCGCGATGATCAAGCAGATCTAGCTCCAGGCGTAGGGTAGCCGACGTTGGTTGGTTGTACCCCGTCCGATACTCCAGATAAACCGGCCGTCCGTGCCGACCATCCAAGAGGCGCAGCGACATCGCTTGCCCCTGGTTAGCAAACTCCAGCTCCATGCTGTGCAGCCGCACTCGGATCTCCCGGTACAACCACCAGCTCGTATTCACCAACAGGATGCTCAAGACGCCCCCCGCAGTCGCTGGCACCCGTGGCGTCGCCGCCAAAGCAACCCATAGGGGAGAAGGCTGAGCGGCCAATTGCGCCATCCGCTGTTCGCAGCGAGCCAGGCCGAGCGGCGAATCACTGTACATCGCGCCCAAAAACCAATGCCGAAATCCACGAAACGCCTCTGCATCGCGGGGATCTGTACGATTCTGCTGGGTAACAATTTCATCCAACAATTGTAAAAACTCACGCAGCGCTACTGCGTTGGCTGCCTGCGCCTCCAGTGGCGCGTCCGGGGATGCGCAGGCCAGGCCAGACACTGCGTCGGCATCGGGCACCTGGGTATCCGCTACCTTGGCCTCCAGGCTGTTTGGCGTCGATTCAGCCGCCAACAGCGGCTCGGTGTTCTCGTCAGCGAGCGCATGCCTGGCGTCCGCAGGGTCATCGAAATCAAAATCCAGGGCAAAATCCAGGCCAGATTCGGCGAAATCGAAAGGATCCTCAAGATCCGTAGCGCTCCGATCCGGCGCGGTCCTGGAAGCCACGCTGCGGGATGGGTTGGGAGTAACCTCGCTAAAGAAACAACTCTGGGCGGCTTCATCTACCAGCGCCGGAGTCATCTCCCGCTTTGATTCCAGGCTATCGAATAAGAGAATGGCATCACACAACAGGGCGATAGCGCGCGGTACGCCCTGACAATACTGGGCGATGCGCTCGATTACGGCGGGCGACCAGAACCCGTCGGTGTCAGGGTATCCAGCGATCTGGAGCTGGTGGCTGATAAACAACCCCGTTTCCAGAGCGCTCAGCGGTTCCAGGCGGTGAACAAGCTGTGGGACATCCGGCGATGGGTGCAAGCCGAGCTGTTCCACCTGGCGCTCCAGCTCTGGCCATCCGGCTAATACCACCGGCAGACGCTGGCCTGCTCTGGTCGCTACGGCCTCGACAAACACCCACAACTGCCGCAACACATCGCTGTGCAACTGGTGGGCGTCGTCAATGACCAGAGCGAGCGCCTGGTCACGCTCAGCGTGATCGGTAAATGCAGCCTGCGCGAGCTGTCTTTGTCCACCGGCCAGGGTCTCATCCCGCAAACCCAAATCAGCGCATATCACATTGAGAATATCAGTGAAATCAAGCGCGGCGTGGCTTAGAGAGATAAAGCGGACCTCGGCGGCTTCGGCCATGCAGCGCTGCAAAACAAAGGTTTTGCCCAGCCCAGCTTCGCCGGTCAACAAGATGATGCCCCGCCAGGCCCGAATGCCCTGCAAAACCGTGGTGCAAGCGGCGTCAAAATCCGCATTCCGATAATAATCGCGCGGATCCTTCGGTTTGAACGGTTTGCGGTCAAAACCGAAATGATTGTTATACATCCTTCCCCCCGGGCCACTTGCCGACAGCCACGAACATTTTACACTTCACGAGCCGCAGATAACATCTCGGCATTGACCACCAAGGCTCGCCCCCCGCTTTACACGCCAGGCGTAGTGGTCCTTAACAAACGAGCCGCCAACGGGCTTTAATCTCACCCCAGGCCAGGCCTTATTGAGGAACCCAGCGATATTTCGCTGAAGGAACCCTCTAATTGGTATATTCTTTCTAAGTACATTGCGACTAGCTAGGCAATGTAGCGGGGAATTCTAGCGTATTTTGCCCGGCCCCTCGGCTCGTGGCCTTGACCGATTGCCGTTTCGCGCTCATGTCACACATCGCCATCCACCATTCGCACTCACTGACCGTTGCGCAAGCCCGCCAGGCAGCGGAAACCTTAGCCGCCCAGTTAGCGGATCGTTACGCTGTTCGCACCTATTGGGAAGAGGACACCCTGCATTTCGAGCGTTTTGGGATTAACGGACAGCTCCTGCTGGAGCCAGGCCAAATTGTGCTCGACGCGCACCTAGGGTTTTTATTCGCGCCGTTGCAGCTTCGGCTGGAGCAGGAAATTTATCGCCACCTGGATGAAATTTTTCAGGAACCGCATCCGGCCTGATGTTATCGAATTCGTCTGATGGTGCCGCGCCCTCTCCAACCCCGCGATATTCCCAATCTCATCACCGGCCTGCGCATCCTGCTGGTCGCACCCTTCCTGTGGTTGCTTCTGAAGCAGCATTACGACGCGGCCCTGCTCTTGTTCACACTGGCCAGCCTTTCTGATGCGCTGGACGGCTTCCTGGCCAAGCACTACGGCTGGACCAGTGAACTAGGCGGGCTGTTAGACCCCATTGCGGATAAGGTGCTACTGATCGGCGCTATTCTAACCCTGGGCTGGCTGAACGCACTACCGCTCTGGCTGGTGGCGTTGGTGATTGCCCGCGATGTCGTCATCGTGATAGGCGCGGCCCTGTATCACCTACGGATTGAGCGTTTCCACGCTGCGCCGCTGCTGATTAGCAAGGTGAATACTCTGCTGCAATTAGTGCTAGTCGGCGCAGTGATCCTGCACTACGGCATCCTGGCGCTCCCAGACTGGCTCCTCGCTAGCGGCATCTACTTGACTGCTTTGACCACGCTCTGGAGCGGCGC